>NZ_JBXGSI010000012.1:0-160924 GCF_056790315.1 Sphingobium sp. VMM | reverse complement strand
TCCTCCACCGCCATGCCGCGTTCGCCGACATTGCTGTTGGAGCCGATACCGACATAGAGTTTCGATCCGTCCGGGCCAGCTGCCAGCGACTTGGTCCAGTGATGATTGATGCGCGAGGGCAATCTGGTCACCTCAACGCCCGGTATGGTGATGCGCGTTTCGCCCTCGCGATAGGGAAAGCGCAGCAGCGCGTCCTGTGTCGCGACATAGAGCTGGCCCTCGACCAGGGCGAGGCCATAGGGTGCATTCAATCCGGTGATGAGCGTACTGCGCAATTCGGCGCGGCCATCGCCATCGGCATCGCGCAGCAGGGTGATGCGATTGCCACCCTTTACCGATGTCTTCCCCATGGCCTTGATCTGGGTCGCGATGACATCCTTGGGCCGCAGGGCGGGGGCCGATCCCCCTGACCCTTCCGCCACCAGAATGTCGCCATTGGGCAGCACCAGCATCTGGCGCGGAATGGCGAGCCCCGTGGCAAAGGCCGTCACGCTAAAGCCGGCCGGTGCCGTCGGCTTTTCATTCCCCCAGCCAGCGGGCGTCGCGATTTTCATCGGCGGCAGCAATGTCTGGCGCTGATCGGGCAGATCCGGCCGGTCGCCGGTCTGGTCAAGGCCAGGCTGGCTGCGCCCGCAGGCGGCAAGCGCCAAGAGACTGGCGCCCAGGATGAAGGCACGCACGGTCATGGCCGAACCTCCCGATAGCTCGCAAAGGCCGTCCAGCCCGCGGCAAGGGCAGCCAGGCTGCTGAGGATGGAGAGGATAAGGCCAATGGTCCCGACCGAACTCCAGCCGTCGCGGCTATGCTGAAAGGCGTTGATGAGCCCGCAGACCCACATCAGCGCCAACAGCAGCAGATAAAGGCCATGCTGCCGACGTGCAGGCCCTTTGGCGCGCGCCAGCGCGATCAAGGCCCATAGCAATACCAGGCCTCCGCCGATCAGTGCGCCGGTGATCAGCCAGGCCGAAAAATTGCTCCACTGCATTTCCGCGCTGTTGAGATAGGTGATGTCCGACAGCAGGGCAGCGGGAAACAGGGCGACCGGCCAGGCGAGCAGCAGGCCGTGAAGCGGATGGAGCAGGGGCCGGGTGCGCGGCGGGGCGCTGGGCAAGACAGGTCTCCTTGTCGGGGGAAGAACGATCCCTCGCCAATGCGCCGGCTGGCTTTTGGTTTCGCCGACACCGGCAATTCATCCACTTGTTACGAAACAGAAATGTTTGAACCGGATGCCGCTTCGCGTGTTGGCACGAAAGACGCTGCACACCGGATGCGGCGCGAAAGGGGTGACGCGGGCGCAATGCGCAATCCATGGCTCTGGACCATTTTACTGCTCGGCCTTGGCGCCTGCAATGCGCAGCAGTCGGCCCTCCATGTCTTCGGCGCCGAAGCACGGCAGGTGCGCGAGATGGCGATCCTGTTGACCATCGGCGCGGCGATCATCGTGACGGTCATGGTCCTCATCTATGTTCGTGCGCTTCGCGCTCCGGAAGGGGCGCTCAGCCATCGTAGCGGCATGCGGATCATCCTGTGGCTGGGCGCCATCAGCCCGGCCCTGATCCTTGGCGCGCTGCTTCTCTATGCTTTGCCTGCCATGCGCCCGCGCGAGACAGCGCCTGGCGACCTCACCATTCGGGTCGAGGGCGAGCAATTCTGGTGGCGGGTCGCCTATGGGGCATCACGCGCGGGGCCTGGACTTGTTTCTGCCAATGAGATCCGCCTTCCCGTGGGGCGGACGGTGATCCTTGAACTCGGCGCGCAGGACGTGATCCACAGTTTCTGGATTCCCGGTCTTGCCGGGAAGATGGACATGATACCCGGACGGACCAACAGGCTGGTTGTGCGCGCCGAAAATGCTGGCCGCTTCCGGGGCGTTTGCGCGGAGTTTTGCGGCCTGTCGCACGCGCTAATGGCCTTCGACGTGATCGCGATGGACCCGGCTGATTTCGACGCATGGCTGGCGGGCGCGCGCGGGGCCGGCAAGGGCCTGGTCCCATCGAGGGGCCAGTCTCTCTTCGATGCGCATGGCTGCGGCGCCTGCCATGCCATCCGGGGAACCGCGCATGATGCGGCGATCGGGCCTGACCTTAGCCGTTTTGGACAGAGGCGGACGCTGGGGGCCGGGATATTGCCACCGACCACCGCCAATATCGCCGCCTTCATCCGTGCGCCCCAGATCGCAAAGCCAGGCGCGCGCATGCCAGCCTATCCCCAGCTGTCCGAGCAGGAGGCCATTGCCATTGCCCATTATCTCGAGGGGCTGAAATGAGCCTCCACGATCAGGATGACCCGGCGCTCCGCGCGGCGCAGGAAGAAAGGCTGCGCGCGGTGTGGGCGCCGCCCAAGGGGATCTTCCTGCGCTGGACCGACTGCAACAATAATCGCGTCGGCGTCTGGTATGTGCTGACCGCCTTTGGCTTCATGCTCTTTGCCGGAGTGCTCGCGCTCATCATGCGCACCCAGCTTGCCGTGCCCGACAATGATCTGGTTGGGCCTGGTACCTTCAACCAGCTCTTCACCCTGCACGGCTCGATGATGATGTTTCTCTTCGCCGTGCCGATGTTCGAGGCGGTGTCGATCATCCTGCTGCCGCAATTGCTGGGCGCGCGCGACCTGCCATTTCCCCGCCTGTCGGCCTTTGGCTACTGGTCCTTCCTGATCGGCGGGCTGTTCGTCGGGGGATCGATCTTCTTCAATGCCGCCCCTGACGGCGGCTGGTTCATGTATCCTCCGCTGACCACCCGCACAGACCTGTCGGGGCTCGGAGCCGATATCTGGATGCTCGGTCTTTCCTTCATCGAGGTGTCGTCGGTCGCCGCCGCAGTCGAACTGATCGTCGGCGTGCTCAAATGTCGACCGCCGGGCATGCGGCTCAATCTCATGCCGCTATATGCCTGGTACATACTGGTTGTGGCGGTGATGATCCTCTTTGCCTTTCCGCCGCTCATCGCCGGCGACATATTGTTCGAAATGGAGAGGCTGCTCGACTGGCCCTTCTTCGATGCGCGCCGGGGCGGGGATCCGCTCCTGTGGCAGCATCTGTTCTGGATCTTCGGTCATCCCGAAGTTTACATCATATTCCTGCCTTCGATCGCGCTGTTCGCGATGCTGGTGCCGACCTTCGCCAACCGCCATCTGCTGGGCTATCCGTGGATCGTGCTGGCCGCTGTGGGTACCGCATTCCTGTCCTTCGGCCTGTGGGTCCACCACATGTTCACCACCGGGCTGCCTAAGATCAGCCTCGCCTTCTTCTCGGCTGCCTCCGAAGCCGTGGCCATTCCGACCGGCGTCCAGATCTTCGTGTTCATAGCAACGCTGTGGGCAGGGCGGGTCACCTGGTCCACACCCCTTCTCTATGCGACCGGCAGCCTCGCCATTTTCGTGATCGGCGGTCTTACCGGCGTGATGGTGGCGGTGGCACCGTTCGACTGGCAGGCGCATGACAGCTATTTCGTCGTCGCCCATCTCCATTATGTGCTGATCGGTGGTACGCTGATGCCGCTTTTTGCCGGCCTATATTATTATTGGCCTTTGGTGACGGGCAAGAAACTGTCCGACCGGCTTGGCCGGATCGCTTTCTGGATGCTGTTTGTCGGTGCCAACCTGACCTTCTTTCCGATGCATCTTTCCGGGCTGATGGGCATGCCGCGCCGCGTCTTCACCTATCCGGCCGAACTGGGGCTGGGCGGGCTCAACATGGCGTCCACCCTGGGGGCCTGGCTGTTTGCCGCGGGGGTGGCGGTGATATGCATCGATCTTAGCCTCTCGCCACGCCGGGTTCGGGCTGTCCGCAATCCCTGGAATGCGGGCACGTTGGAGTGGCTCGCCCATCCCGAGGACGAGGATTGGGGCATAAGGTCGGTGCCATTGATCGAGAGCCGCTATCCGATCTGGGACCAGGCAGATTTCGTGCGCAAGGTTGATGAGGGCCGCTTCTTCCTGCCCGATGCACAGGAAGGGCGACGCGAGACGATCGTCACGAGCGTCCTTGATGCCCGGCCACTGGCAGTGATCCGCCTGGGAACCCCGAGCATCAAGCCCATGCTGACGGCGGTCGCGCTCGGCGGGGTCTTCATCCTCACCACCTATCATCTCTACTGGGCTGCGCTCGTCAGTGGCGTTGCCACACTCGCTATGGCGTTGTGGTGGCTCTGGACCGGGACGGCCGAAATTCCCGAAAAGCCCTGCAAGCCGATCGGCCACGGCCTTGAGCTGCCGCTCTATCTCTCCGGGCCCTCTGCGCCAGGCTGGTGGGCGATGTTCATCACGATGATGGCCGATGCGACGGCTTTTTCCGGGCTCATCTTTGGCTATTTCTTCTTCTGGACCCGCCATGCCGATTTCCCGCCGGTCGCTCTGGCGGACGGTCCCGGCATGGCCTGGCCCATGCTCGCATTGTTCTTGGGCATCGCAAGCTGGCTGCTGACGCTAGGCGCGCGCGAGGTGCATGCCCGCAAGCATGTCGGCATGGCACGGCTCTGCCTCATGGTCGCGCTACTACTCAGCCTTGCCGGAGTCGGGGCAGGGCTCGCCGGACCATGGACCCGTGGCATGGACCCGCAGGCGCACAGCTATCCTGCAATCGTGTGGACGCTCGCGATCTGGGCCGCGGCCCATGCGGGCGTTGCCGTCATCATGCAGGGCTATGCACTCGCGCGCAGTCTCGCCGGGCGCATGTCCCCGGTGCATGACGCGGACCTGCGCAACGTCACCGTCTACATGCATTTCTATGCGCTGACCGCGATCGTCACCTATGCGACGATCGGCCTGTTCCCGCAGTTCACATGAGCGAGCGAGGCAAATGGCATGAGCGGCTCAAGGTCACGCTCTGGACGCTGATCGTGCCGCCAGCCATCTGGGCCGGGCATTTCCTCGCGTCCTATCTCTGGGCGGCCATCTCCTGTGCCAAGGCCGGGCGCTTTGCCAGTTTTCCGCTGCTGTTCGTCATCGGCACGATGCTTGCGCTGCTGATGATCGGGCTTTCGGGATGGATCGCCTGGGCGCAGGCACGCCTGCCGGGCAATCCGCCGCCCCATGAGGACTCGACCCGGATCGACCGGCTCCGTTTCCTGGCCAAGTCGACCTTGCTCCTGGCAGGGCTGAGCTTCGTCGGGGTGCTGTTCACGGCGCTTCCGGTCATCTTCCTGCGGGACTGCCGATGAAACGTGCCGCACTTGCCGCCGGCCTCGCGCTGGTACCGATCGGCTGGATCCTGGCTGTGCTGCCGCTTGGCATGACTGGCCACATGGCAGGCCATATGATTGCCGTGGCGATTGCAGCGCCTTTTCTTGCCCTTGGCCTTTCGCAAGGGCGGCTTGATCCTGCGCGTCTCTGCCCCGGCCTCGCAAGCCCGATGGCGATGATGTTGGTGGAACTTGTCACGGTCTGGCTCTGGCACCTGCCGGCCCTTCGCGCGGCGACAATGACGTCCCTGCCTCTGCTCGGGCTCGAGCAGTTCTGTTTCCTTGGCGCAGGTCTGCTGCTCTGGTCATCGGTGCTCCGCGCCGATCATCGGGCCGCTGGCATCGGTGCCCTGTTGTTGACATCGATGCATATGACCCTGCTTGGTGTCCTGATCGGCCTGGCGCCAAGGCCTCTCTACGCGGCGGCGGATCATCATCATCTGGCCGGCATGGACCCGCTGATCGACCAGCAACTGAGCGGTGTCCTCATGCTGCTGGTTGGCGGGGCCAGCTATTTCATCGGTGGTCTTGTCCTGTTGGCGAGCCTCCTGCGCCAGAGGGGGGCGGCATGATCCTTCGCATCAGCTTGAAGCGCGCAATTGTCGCGTTGCTCGGACTTGGGGTTCTCGGCATGCTGTTCGCCTGGTCCGGGGCCATGCAGATTTCCGCGTCGTCGGGCCATTGGCGTATTACCGACTGGTTCCTTCACTGGACGATGCGCAATTCCGTGCGGACTTATGCCTGGCTGGACGCACCGCCCGATCCGCTCGACGATGAGGGCCTGGTCAGTGCAGCGGGGCATTTTCGTCAGGCCTGCCAGGTCTGTCATGGCGCGCCGGGTGTGCGTCCATCACCCGTGATGCAGCAGGCAACTCCGCCAGCGCCTGATCTTGCCCGAACGGCAGGGGAATGGCGGGATCGCGAATTATTCTGGATCATCCGGCATGGCGTCAAATTCACCGGCATGCCGGCCTGGGCGGCGGCTGATCGACCGGACGAAGTAAGGCGCATGACCGCTTTCGTCCGGCGCTTGCCGCATATGACGGCGGCGCAATATCAAGCGCTGACCCAGGCTGGCGAGGAGGGACGTCTGCCCGGCGTTGCTCCGGCAACCTTGTCGGCATGCACAAGCTGCCATGGCGTCGATGGTCGGGGGAGGGAGCAATCCGATATTCCGGTCCTGGCTGGGCAGAGCGCGGCCTATCTGGTCGCCAGCATGCGCCAATATGTGTCGGGGAAGCGCAGCAGTGCGGTCATGCAGACGGCGCTGGCAACGACCGGGCGCGAGGACATGGCGAGGCTGGCGACCTATTTCTCTGCGATGCCCGGGCTGGCGAATATTGCCACCACACGCAGTTCACCGGGGCTGGACCGTTTCGGTCAGCCCCTGCCCGCCTGCAGCAATTGTCATGCAGTCGGGAAGGCGGCGCCCATTCTTGCCGGGCAGAAGCCAGGCTATCTTGCTGCGCGCCTGCGGCTTTGGCAGCAAGACGATAATGTCATCGACGCGCGCCTGCCGCCGGACACCATGGCGATGATAGCAAGACGTATCCCGGTCGATCAGATCGATGAACTGGCACGGACCGTGGCGCAGTCCGGTTCGGACTAAGGGGCTATCGCCCGATTAGGCGTGCATGTTGACCCAGATGAAAGCCAGGATGGCTGCAACGATGAATGCGAAGACGAGGTAGAGCGCAAGGCGACTGGTGGCTTTGCGGGCAGGACGCTCCTTGTGATGGGGCATTATGATCCTTTCATGCTGATCTTCTCCCAACAACGCATGGCGGGGTTCATGGTGCCCGAAACGGATCATAGATCGGGCAGGGTCTGCGCAGCGAAGCCCCAGCCTTTGAGCTTCCCTGCGCGCTCCCTCAATATTTCGGCATCTCCAATGTCGTAAGGATGGGCGTCCTGCAAATCGTTCAATTCGTCCCAGTCGACCGGTATGGCTACGGGCGCGCCGGCGCGTGCGCGCGCCGAGTAGGGGAGGATGGCGGTGCTGCCGCGCTGATTGCGCAGCCAGTCGATGAATATGCGATCCTTGCGCTTGGCCTTGCTCATCGTGGCGACAAAGCGATCGGGTTCTGCCGCGCTCAAGGCCTGGGCGAAACGGGCGGCGAAATCCTTATGTGCGTCCCAGTCGTGGGTGGGGCTGAGGGGGACGACGACATGGACCCCCTTCCCTCCCGACAGCATGGCGAAGGAGATCAGACCGATGTCGCGCAGATGATCGCGAATATCCTTTGCCGCTTCACGCACCCGTGCAAAATCCATGCCCTCGTCGGGATCAAGATCGAAGATCATGCGATCGGGCTTCTCGACGGCATCGGCACGGCTCGCCCAGCCATGAAATTCAATCGTACCCATCTGGACGCAAGCGATCAGGCCTTCGGCATCGTCGACATAGAGATAATCTTCCGAGCCGCCGTCTTTCTCGCGGATCGCAACATGGCGGACATGGTCGCCAAAGGCGCCGCTGTCATGTTTCTGGAAAAAGCATTTCTTCGCGCGGCCCTGGGGGCATCGCACAAGACTGATCGGCCGATTGGCGGCGAAAGGTAGCATCAGCGGGGCGATCCGCGCGTAATAATCGGCCAACTCCCCTTTGGTCTGCCCGCTCTCCGGGAAAATCACGCGCGCGCGATTGCTGATCCTGATGGCTGTGGCTGAAGGAGGCGTTGGGGCCGCTTTTTCGGGCTTGACCGTCTTTGCCAACTTGTCGCTTCGTAGCCCCAGAAAACTGCCATGTCGCACGAGACCCTCCCTTGTGAACTCGGCAAAACCGACTTCCGCAACGAGCTTGGGTTTGACCCATTGGACGCCGCGCGCTTGGGCGGCGGAAATGATGATCTGCGACGTGCCGGTCGCAATCGGACTCATGGCCTCGGCCAGGTCGGTCATTGTGGCGGCATCGAAACCAGTGCCGACCTTGCCCTTATAGACCAGTGCACCGCCTTCATGCTGCGCCAGTAGCAGGGAGGAAAAGGCACGCCCTTTTACCTTGCTACGGGTCCAGCCGACGATCACGAATTCCTGCCGACGAGTGCATTTGACCTTCACCCAGGCGCGTGTCCGTCCGCTGCGATAGGGCGCATCGACGCGCTTTGCGATAATGCCTTCCTGCCCGGCCTGACAAAGCGATCGGTAGAGCTTCTCGCCCGAGCCGATCAGGTGATCGGCAACGTGGATCGGTTGTTCTGCATCCGCCAATAAGGCTTCGAGCCGCTCCTTTCGCTCGATTGCGGGGAGAGACTTCAAATCCATGCCGTCAAGTGAAAGAAGATCAAAAGCGAAGAAATGGAACGGCGTGTCGGCTCGCTCCTCGCCATGGCCCCGTTTCAACACCGCCTGCAGCGCCGAAAAACTGGGATTGCCGTCAGCGTCAAAGGCGATGATCTCGCCGTCGATCAATGCAGGCGGGAGGTCGAGCGCTTTTATGGCTCCGGCCAAAGGACCAAATTTGTCCGTCCAGTCCAGGCCGCTGCGGGTATATATTTTTATCGCTTCGCCACTGACTGCAACGAGCGCGCGATATCCGTCATATTTGATCTCGTGCAGCCATTCGTTGCCGACCGGTACATGGTCGACCAAAGTTGCAAGCTGCGGCTTGATGAAGCGCGGCATAGCCTCCGTTCTGGCGATCGCCTTCACCTTCGTCCTGCCGATCTTTGCGTTATGCGCGTTTGCCGCCTGCATCCTATCCGTGAATGTCTTGCCCCTGGCGCCTTTCAATGACTGCGTGCCGGCGATGTCCCCGGCGATTTGCGCCATCGAGCGGTCAGTCAGAACACTTGTCAGCGCGCGCTCGACCAGATCGCCATTCCGGCGGGCTTCGCCATCCTCAATCTTGCGGAGCAGCCAATTCTCGCGCTTTTCGCCCGCGCGCCCCTTCATCCGCACCAGCAGCCATTCCCCCTTCATCCGTTCGCCATGCAGGATGAAATGGAGATGGCCATCCTCTATATCCTTCGCGCTCTTTCCCGGGATCGGTTCCCACCAACCGCGGTCCCAGAGCATCACACTGCCGCCGCCATATTCGCCCTTGGGAATATTACCCTCGAAACTGCCATAGCTCAGAGGATGATCTTCGGTGCGGACAGCAAGCCGCTTGTCATCGGGATCCAGGCTCGGCCCCTTGGTGACGGCCCAGCTCTTGAGCACGCCATCGACTTCCAACCGGAAGTCCCAGTGCAGCCTTGTGGCGGCATGTTTCTGGACAACGAAACTGTTACCGCCTTTCTTTGCCATCTTGCCTTCAGGCTCGCTGGTGCGATTGAAGTCCCGTTTGGCATTATAGGAGGCAAGGGGATGGATCCGGCTCATTCGCCCGGTCGCTCCTCGGACGCGAGCCAGCGCCGTTCCACAAATCCCAGCAGGCTGAGCATGAGGATCGCGACGAGAGTGGCACTGGCGACCAAGGGCCAGAGGGCAGCGCCGGAAGCGATTCCGATCATCGACGCCAGCCAGATATGGGCTGCCGTGGTCAGATTCTTGATCTCACCCTTGCTGAATATGATGAGGCCAGTCGCTATGATGCCCGAAAATGCGGCAGAAGCTTCGAAGACTCGCAGGGGATCTATATTCCCCTCGCCTTGCAACTGATTGTGCAGCGCGATTGCACAGACAGTCATGAGGGCGCTGGTGAAGCAGATGAGGCCATGGGTGCGTAGCCCCGCTGCATGGCCGCGTAACTGTCGATCGAGCCCCAAAAGCAGGCCGAGCAGAGCAGCAATGCTCAGGCGCAGCATGACCGGCCCGTCGATAAGGTGGAGCGGGGTATCGGGATTCAGCGTCATCACGCGCTTTTGCGCTTGGCTGCAGTCGCACGTCTATTGCCAGTGTCTGTCGGCGAACCGCTTTTCGACCTCTTCTTCGTCGCGGTGGTACGAGCCGTTTCTCCTGCTGACTTCTTGAGCGCCGCCATCAGGTCGATGACATTGCCGCCCTTGCGCGCCGGCTCATCGTCCACCTCTTCTATTATCCGCTTCCCCTTGGCCTTTTTCTTCTTCTCGATCAGGCGATGGAGCGCATCGACATAGCGATCGCGAAACTCTTCCGGCTTGAAGGGCGCCGTTCGCTTGTCGATGATGCTGGTAGCAAGATCGAGCATGTCCTCATCCGCCGTATCGGCAGGCAAACCTCGGAAATATGTCTGCGCCTTGGTTACCTCGTCGGCATAGCGCAGAACTTCCATGACCAGCCCCCGTCCACAGGGTTTGATCGATACCAGCTGTTCCCGTCCACGGACCGACAATTGGCCAAGTCCGACCTTCTTTGCCTTTCGCAGCGCATCCCGCAGCACCGCATACGCCTCTTCTGCGAGGTCATCGGCGGGTACGACGAAATAGGGCTTCTCATAATAAAGAACGTCGATCGCATCGGCCTCGACGAACTGGACGAGGTCGAGGGTCTTGCGGCTCTCAATCTTGACCGCTTCGATTTCCTCCTGTTCGAGCAGCACATAATTGCCTTTTGAAAGCTCGAACCCCTTGAGGATCTCATCTCGGTCGATGGGCCCCACGCCGCTCACGACCTTTTCATAATGAATGGGTTTGCCGGTTGGCTCGTGAATCTGACGAAAGCTGACCGCCGCACCCGATTTGGTTGCGGGATAGACTTCGACCGGGATGGACACCAGTGCCAGCTTGATCTGGCCCTGCCAAAATGCGCGTGCAGCCATGTGCGACCTCCCCGATGAGAGCGTGCAATCGGCAAGTTGGTTCCGTGATAGCCTCCAACAGAAAGCCGACAGCACAGCTTCGCCATTCCCATGGGGTGGCAAGGCAAATCACTCATCTTCATGTTGCTACCATCTGGCACCGGCACCTGATCGGGGCGTGTCGCTGAACTTTCGTGCACGCGGAAGTTGCACAGCAGCGGCATCGCTCAGCAATTCTCCCTCGATCCGCAGAACCCATTACGCGCCCAGGTGTTCTTTCCGCGAAGAAGGGATGGGCGCGTTCTGCTGATCCTGGCCCCTCAAGGAGATGACACATGCCGCTCAAGGCGCTGGCGCTTAACTGCACGCTCAAGGCGGACTCCCGCCAGGAGAGTTCGACCGACGCGATGATCGCCGTGTTGACGAGGGCCTTCAGCAAGAATGATGTGACGGTCAGCGAAACGGTCCGGGTTGCAGCCCTTGACATCAGGCCAGGCGTTAGCTCCGACGAAGGGGATGGCGATGCGTGGCCTGGACTGCGCGAGAAGATACTCGCTCATGACATTGTGATCTTCGGAGGACCGATCTGGATGGGGCAGATCAGCAGCATCGCCAAACGCGTCCTGGAACGGATGGATGCCTTCCTCTCCGAGACCGACGATGAGGGTCGGATGCCGAGCTATGGGAAGGTCGCTGTCGCAGCAATCGTGGGTAATGAAGATGGCGCCCACTTCTGCTCCGCTCAGCTGTTCCAGGCTTTGAACGATGTGGGCTGGACGATCCCCGCTGTTGCGGCCTGCTATTGGGTCGGCGAAGCGATGGGGGCGGTCGATTTCAAGGATCTCGGCGAGACGCCGGAGGCGGTAATGAAGACGGCGAAAATGGTCGCCGGCAATGCCGCGCATCTCGCAAGCCTGCTTCAGTCCAGCCCTTATCCAGGCTGAACGCGATGGCCGGTCTGTCACGCCAAATCCGCGAGAATATCGTCCTCTATGGCGCGCTTTTCGCCAATGTCGGGATAGCGGTCGCCAAGTTCGTGGCGGCGGCGATCAGTGGCTCTTCTTCCATGCTGACCGAGGGTGTCCACTCGCTGGTCGACAGCGGAAATCAAGTTCTGCTGCTCTATGGTCAGGCAAAGGCCAGACGTCCCGCCGACGCCACCCATCCCTTCGGCTATGGCCGCGAACTCTATTTCTGGGCCTTCGTCGTCGCGATCCTGATCTTTGCCGTCGGCGCGGGCGTTTCGGTCTACGAGGGCTGGTTGCACATCGCCGAACCTGAGCCCTTGCGTGATCCGACGATCAATTATGTGGTGCTGGGTGTTGCTGTGCTGCTTGAAGGAACAAGCTGGTTCATCGCGGTGCGCGAATTCAACGGCAAGCGCGGTGCCAGCAGTTGGTGGCAATCGATCCGCCGATCCAAGGATCCCGCCGGGTTCATTGTCCTGTTCGAGGACAGCGCTGCGCTGATCGGCCTCGCCATTGCAGGCATCGGCGTCTGGGCCAGCCACTATTTCGCAAATCCACGGATTGACGGTTTTGCATCGATTGCCATTGGTCTCATTCTGGCTGGGGTCGCTATTCTGCTTGCGCGCGAAGCCAAGGGCCTGTTGATCGGCGAAAGCGCCGACCCGGCAATCATTTCGGTTCTATGGACCATTCTCGCCAAGCGGTCGCAGATCAGCGCGGTCAATCATGTCCGTACGATCCATACCGCGCCTGATGCCGTTTTCGTAGCGATCAGTGCTGATTTCGTCGACGATCTGCCGATGGGAGATGCAGAGCGTCTGATCGAGGATATTGAACGCGAAATGAAGGCTTGCGTCCCCGATCTGACGTCCATTTACATCCGGCCGGAAAAGCAGTCGGATGCTGTGCGACAAACACCGCCGGCCTAATTTCCTTCCTCGCGTCCAACAGGCGGGATGAAGCTCACCTGTGCCAACCGCCACGACCTGTCCTCACCCTCCGGCCAGTAATGGCGCGGGTGACGACATTCGCCCGGTGGATGCGTGTCATGCACTTCGGCCCGAATAAGGCGGCCGGTTTCCCGCAGCCGTATTGTGGCACCGGGAAATTCAGCGCTGAGGCGATCACACAGACTTTGCGCATCATCCGAAAGATCAGTGCTGGAGAGCGCCCTTGGCGCACCATCGACCAGTTCTGCCGTGGAAGAGCGCAACGCCTTGATACCGTCATTGAGGACATCGAGCGAAATGATAGCTGCTGCCAACGAGTCAGCCCACCACCAGCCAAGCCCCAGCCCAATGATACCGGCGAGCCCCGCCGCCCCGGTCAGCCAATTGGCCTTGTTCATGAGTGCGTCGGTATGCAGCAGCTTGTCGTTGAGAGCCTGCGCCAGCGGAAGTTCCTTCCGGCCGATGAAGAGCGGCGGGATGAGGGAGTAGATCTGGGCGGCGATCATCAGCCATCCCAACCAGATATCATGCCCCAGGATGACGATCGATCCGACGGTCGCGTGCTCCTGCGAGCCCAGCGCCATCATCGCATTGTAGAGGAGCAGCGCGCCGACGGCAGTCAGTGCAACAGCCGCCACAAAGAAACCAAGGCCGTTGACCCGCTCAAAACCGAAAGGAAAGCGGCGCGATCGATGGGCGCGACGCTCCATGTGCGCGGCGATCAGGAACATGACAGGCGGAACCAGCCCCAGCGTGTCCTCTATCCACGCGGTCTTCATCGTCTGGCTCTGACCAAGCACTAGGCCCATCGTCACGATGATGGTTAGAGTCCAGAAGATGTTCCAATATTCCAGGCGCACCGCCCGCGCCATCGTCTCGCGCAGTTCATCGGGAAGACTTGTATCGCTCATTCGTCGCGCGCCTCCTGCGAAACCGCGCGGCTCGCACGCTCGACTGTCATGATCCACCGGTTCTCGCCGTTGCGCATGGCCGCCTTTAGTTGCAGCGGCGCGTCTTTCGTTCCTGTCGTCGAGAGAGGCGGACCAAATGCCACATCCATTGCCCAGGGGCTCTCGGCCGAAAAACGTCCGATCACCAGGTCAAGCGTACCGTCGTCAAGCTGCTGGAAAAGTGCCTCGCCTGCGCCTGGCCGCCATTGTGCCTTCGCGCCGGTTCGCCGCTCAATTTCATGTACCAGCGTCCGGACTTGTGCGGCTTCGTGCACAGTTGGATCGGCGAGTGCGACCGTGAAGGTTCGTTGCTCAGCAATCCGCTTCGATGTGCCGGCCGGATCGCGAGGCAATATATCGCATGCGGCGAGGAGAGAAACGGCAAGGATTATCGCGCGCTTCATTGTTCGCGCGTCCTGTGATCGACGCGAATGTGGAGGCGGCAAGAATGAAATTCATTTCGAGCCCGGTCGACTTTGCCAGCCTGCCAGGCCTGGATCATCTGTGCTGTTAGAGTGGCATCGGGGATATTGTCGCCGCCACAGTCCTGCGCTTTCCTGGGCCGTGCCCTGAGCGAGCTCGCGTCGAGGGCCGCTGCTCCGCGCGTCGAAGCACAAACGAAGGCAATCGAAGAGCGATTGATGATTGGGGATGCTAACTGGGCGGTTTCCCTCCTCCCGCTGAATAGGGCTGCACTTTGCGGGACCAGAGCATCGCGCATCTGGGCATCTGCCTCTTCCATATGTCTCACCGCCTGGGATGATCCGGCTCGCCTCCTCGGCACGAAGAGGCCACCATCACATTCTTCGGATTAGTTGCAGGCTGATAACGTCTGGTAGCGAAAAAGAGCCATCGCTCTGACGGAGAGGCTTCGCTGAAAAACGGCCGACCTCGTATAAGGGGCTCATCTCCATGTCATGATGGTGGAGGGCGATCATCTGCACCCTCGCAAAAGTTCATCGATATACTCGGCTACCGCCGTTGCGGCAGCGCGCAGCGGCTCATCGATATGGATGTAGCGCTGCGTGACGCCGCGGGACGCGTGTCCCAGCAGTGCTGCGATCGTGAGTTCGGAGTAGCCAAGCCCGCCTGCGACACTTGCGAAAGTGTGGCGCAAGACATGCGGTGTCACGCCTTCGAGTCCTGCTCGATGGCAAATTCTATCCAAGACCCGCACTATGCCGATGAAGTGGCCATCTCCCCAATCGGCTGGGAAGAAATATCGCGAACCCGAATCGGCCTGCGCCGAAAGAAGCTGGAGAGCAGGCTGACCTATCACGCGTCGTTGCGCCCCCGTTTTTGTCGTCCTGAAGTGAATCGCGCTCTCCTCATCAAGGAGCCAGTCGCGCTCAAGACTGAGTGCTTCGAGCCGACGAAAGCCAGTCAACAACAGCAATCGGATCACGGCTATCCCGGTAGGATGCTCGTCATCTGCCTCAGCTTCTCTGAGCGCTATGCCGAGCTTCCTGATCTCAGCCTGAGAGAGCCACCTCATTTTGGGCGTGCTCGCAATTCTGCGAATGCCTCTCGCGGGATTTCTCTCGATTTCGCCAAGTCGTACGGCATGTTCGAAAATCGAGTGAAGCGTAGACATGCAGCGCGAGGCTACGCCTTCGCCGCCTTTGGTGGCTCCCCCACGACTGCCCACCCTGGGCTTGGAGGTCGCACCAGCAGCGATGTCGGCTTGGGCGCCTTCGATATCACCGAGCTTCAATGTGGCAATTATTCTGTGGCCTAGCAACGGACGGATATGGGCATCGACACGACTTCGATCCATCGTCAGAGTGGATGCCTTGATCGGCTTGCGGCTTCTGCCGATGATTTTGCCGGCTGAGGCTCGCTCAAGGTACCAGTCACAAATCTGGTCTACAGTATAGCCCTGCCCGCTTGACCGGGCATCCTCGACAGGGTCTCGCCCATTGGCGACATCGCCAAGAATGATGCGAGCCTGCCGCCTAGCTTCCTCCACAGTCATCAACCCGAACCGACCGATCACCTTTCTACGGCTCTGTCCGTTCGGCAAACGGTACTGAACGACGAAACTTCGCCGGCTCTGGCCGATAGAAACAGCGAAGCCACGCAGCTCGCTGTCCCACAGAAGATGATTCGAACCTTTGACCCCATCTTTCGAAGGTTTCTGAGCTTCGATGAGCGTTTTTGTGATTTTCGCCATGATTTCAGTCGCCTGCCAAATGACCCAAAAATCTGCTTACTTTTTCCGGATTTCGACCTGATTTTGCTTATTTTATAAGTCCTGGAGGTCAAATCCGGGCGTAGGGCAGGATAACACTAACGAATCTCGATCGCAAACAAACGGCAGAAATGCGTGCTTTTTGCTGTTTTAGGGTAGAATCGAAAAACACAGAAAATATGCTTCGGGCGAATTGCCAAGGTTGGGGTCGAGGGTTCGAATCCCTTCGCCCGCTCCAGTATTCCCAGAAATCGATACGATAATCACCCTTCGGGGGCAGCAAGGCCGCGTTGTCACATGCGCTTTCCTGCTGCGGCCACGCGGCCCTGATCCGCCTGTGGCCCGCCCTGTCGCGTGGTCCAGGGCTGCCAATGGCGATAAGCCACCAGTCCCATTCCCAACGCCTTTGTCGCACAAATGAAAGAATGCGCTTCTAGGCGCGACGCATTCCGCAATTCCCCGTGCGGTCACGACCATCAGGGGCGATCGAGGTGATCTGGACACGGGACGATGGCCGCATGCTGGCCTATGCATCCGGCAATTTCGGCAAGGCACTGGTTTTCAGCGGCGCGGATCTGACGATATTGTTCCTGCTGAGCGACGTGCTGAACCTTGGCGCGACGACGGCGGGATGGCTGATGCTCGCCGCGCTGTGCGGCGACCTGATCTTCGATCTGCTGGCGGCGCGGCTGACGATCCGCCTGCGACATGTCGGCAAGGGCTATCGCTGGATGGTGGCGGTGGCAGCAACGCCCTGCGCGATCGCCTTCGCCCTGCTCTATGCCATGCCCTTGCTTGGCGCCCGGCAGCTATGGATGCTGGCCATGGCCTTGCTGATATTTCGGGGCGCCTATGCCATCATCGACGTGCCGCACAATGCGCTGATGGCGCAGGTGACCAGCGACAGCAGCGCGCGGGGCCGTGTTTCGGGCTATCGACTGCTGTTCAGTACGGCGAGCGCGCTGATTGTCGCGACCTTGTTGACGCCGCTGGTGCAAGATGCGGGCAATACCCGGTCCTTCGATCGGCTGGCGCTCACCGGCGCGGCGACGGGCGCCGTCTTTGCCCTGACGATGATCCTGTGCGCATGGACCTGCGGCGGCGATACCGGCGGTGGTGCCGCCCACACCGCCCGGCAAAGCGCAAGGCAGGACGGCATCGACATCCCGTTTCGCGACCCGATGGTCGTGGCACTGGCTCTTCTGGCCCTGCTCACCGGATTTGCCGCACCGGCATTCGGACGCTCCCTGCTCTATATCGGCAGCTATGTCGTCTGCCGCCCCGATCTTGTCGCAACCTTGCTGCTGGCCGTGACGATCGGCCAATTCGCCGGCGTGATCCTGTGGACCGCGATGACCAGACGATTCAGCAAGAGCGCCCTGCTCGCCATGGGACATGGGGTCAGCATCATCGGGCTGGCGGGTTTCGCCGCCTGCCTGTCCTGGCCACCTGCCCTGGCCATATGTGGGGCGGTGATCGGCGTCGGCCTCGCCAGCATGTTCATGCTGCCATGGGGGCTGCTGGCCGATGCCGTCGATGTGGTGGAATGGCGCCATGGCAGGCGCTTCGAGACGGGCCTGTTCGCCTTCTACCTCGTCGTGGTCAAGGCAAGCGGTGCCGCCTTCTCAAGTCTGAGCGGCTGGACACTTGGCCTGCTGGGCTATGTGCCGGGGCAAGCACAGACTGCGGCAGTCCAGGCCGGCATGCTCGGCCTGGGGCTGGGCGTTCCTGTCCTTGGCAGCCTTTGCGCGATCCTGCTGATGCGGCGCTTCGACCTTGGCCATGCCCGCCATGCCCGGCTGCTCGCAGCCCTGGCACGGCGGGAGGCACGCGCTCAGTCGGGCGCCGATCCGGTTTCCGGATTGAAGCGCGGGTTGGAGAAATCGAGCGGCGCGGGCACGACCCTGGCCGGCGGGCTGGCGCTTTCCGCCCAGGCGCGGCAGAGCATGTCGCGCAGCATGGCAGCGCCGGCAGCGGTCCGTTCATAGACGAGGGCGCGCACATCCTTGTCGGCGAAGTCGGCAAAGCCGTCCCGCTTTTCGAGCTGATAGACATATTCCATCCGATCGCCCGCCTGATCCAGGAAGGCGAGGATCGCGTCGAACATATCGCCGTCGCGATGACCGGGCGCACCGATGCGCGGCGCGATGTCGGCCACGGTCAGCTTCATGCCATCGACGAACTGGCTTTCGAAGCGGCCATGGATACTGCGATCGCGGGTGTAACCGCCGGGATTGTCGCCGCGCCAGCCGTCCGAATGGATCGAGTCATGCAGCGGCTGGGCGCCGTCACCGATATAATGGCCAAGGCGGATCGTCTGGAAGGCGCAATGCTGGGCCGGGACGGATATGTCGCCCCCTTCGGCCTGCGCCTTGCGGACATGGCGCATGCAGACGACGAGCCGGTCGTAAGCCTCGATCGCCGCATAGGGCAAAGTGCCGGTCCAGCGGACATTGGTGCGTGCGGCGGTTGCCGGATCGCTGTCCTTGATCGTCTCATAGCGCTTGTAGAGCGCCAGGATGAATTCGTAGCGCGAGCGCGGGATCGGCTTCACGAAGCGGAACTGCTCGCGGAACCAGCCATGATTGGGGTCTTCCTCCATCTTGGAGAAATTCTCCGAATCCCCGCGCCAGCTGTCGGGCAGCGAGGCGGAGGCGGCGATATAGTCGGTATAGGCCTTGAGAAAGACAGGGCCGTCCTGCGGGATGGCGTCGAGCGCGGCGCGATCGATCACCGCATGGGCGGTGCCGCCCCAGGCCATGGCGGCGCCGGGGCTGAACGCCAGCGCGCCGAGCGCCAAGGCCAAGGTCAGTTTACGTGTCATCATGCCTCCCCTCAGGGGTCGAGCGGATCGCGCGGATCGACCCGCGCGGACAGGCGCGACGGGCGAAACAGCAATTCGGTGGGGGTCAGGCGC
Source organism: Sphingobium sp. VMM (assembly GCF_056790315.1). NCBI lineage: Bacteria > Pseudomonadati > Pseudomonadota > Alphaproteobacteria > Sphingomonadales > Sphingobiaceae > Sphingobium > Sphingobium sp. VMM. The sequence continues at coordinate 142,109 of NZ_JBXGSI010000012.1, read as the reverse complement.
GCGCCGATGGCACCGGGCTGATAGCCCAGTTCCTTGTCATTGCGCTGCACGAACAGGGGATTTTCGATCATCGCGCTCTGCCCCGGATTGCAGACGATCAGCGTATCCTTGTCCAGCGGCGCCGCCATCGCCATCAGCAGGCGGGTGGCGTTGCGCAAATTGGTGGTGGTGTGCCGGGCATAGGGCTCGATGATGATGGCATCGGCCGGCACGCCATAGCGCTCGATCAGCGCCTGGCGCATCTCCTGCGCCTCGGCAAAGCGGGTCGCGCGCGGATGAGCGCGGCCGCCGGTCAGGATGAGGAAGGGTGCGTCGCCATCGGCAAAGCGGTTGGCGGCAAGACGCAGATGATATTTCCCAAACGGGCTCAGCGGCATGCCGTCGACTTCCGGGCCGACGCCGGTGACGATCAGCGCGCTGTAGCGATAGCGTTTCCAGTCGATATTTTTGGCCCGCGCCATGGCCGGGGCGTTGAGGCCGCCGGTCAGCGGTTCGAAGCCGATCGCGTCGGTGCGGTCGCTGACGTCGAGCAGCGCAAGGGCATAGTCGATGCTGGAATCCAGCGCCTGGGCCGATCCCTTGCGCGGCGTCTGCGCGATCCAGGCGGCGGCGCGCAGCCTGGCCTGGCGCTCGCGCGGGTCGATCGTGCCGGCGCCGTCGATATCGGGATAGGCGGGCACCTGCCCCAGCGCATAGCTGCGCAGGATGGCGTTGATCCCCTCCACCTCGCGGCGGATCTGCGCACCGGCGCCATCGTCCGCGACCGGCACGTCACGCAGCGATAGCGCAGCCTGCACCATCAGGGCGATTTCGGTCGGGGTCCAGATATGGGCCTGTGCCACGCAATCGACATCGCCGGCACACGCCGTGCGGCGATCTTCGCGGGCATGGAGCAGCGCATCCATGTCCGGCCGGGCGCGGAAGGCGGCAAGGGCGGCCGGATCGTGTCCAAGGGCATCCAGCACGGGAAAGAGGCGCCGCGACAGCGCCTCCGTCACGGCGTCGCGCGCCGCCCCGGCCAGAGCCGGGACGGGCGTGATCGCCACCGCCGCCATCGTCATCAACGACGCCGCAACGCGGCCGAGGCGACGGGCCATCACCAGGACTTGCTGATGACGAGGCGGAAGTTGCGGCCGAAGATCGGGCGACCATAGATCGCCTCGGCACTGCCCTGACCGCTCAGCGAGTCGGTGCGGGTATTGCCTTCGGTCAGGCCGTGGGCGTTGAACAGATTGTCGCCAACAATCTGTGCCTGCCAGCTGCCATGGCGCGCCGTGATGCCGGCGCCGATCGTGCCATAGGCCGGCAGCGCAGTGTTGTTGTAAAGGTCGACATAGCGCTTGCCCATATAGGTGTAGCGCCCATAGACCGACACGTCGGTGTCGCCCGTCTGGAAGTCGAAGCTGGGGCGGATATTGCCGTAGACCTTGGGCTGACGGACGATCTGGTTGCCTTCGGCCTGTTCCGGATCGGCGCCGGTCGAGCTTTCGAAATTCTTGTATTTGGGATCGCTGATGGTGAGCGCGCCATTGAGCGAGAACCAGTTGGTCAGCGCCAGCTTGCCGTCGAATTCGACGCCCTTCACCTGGGCTTCGCCGATGAAGGGCACGTTGACATCGTTGCGGCCCGTGGTCGGATCATAGGCCAGGAAGCTGGCGTTCAAGGGATCGAAATTGGTGTAGAAGCCGGTGACGTAGAGATAGGAGCGGCCGAAGGCGAGCTTCAGCCCGGCCTCGAACTGGTCGGCCTTGGTGGTGATGATGGTCGGGTTGATGCTCATCACCGTCTGGACGTTGGGCGGCGTTTCGAGGTGCGATGCGCGGCCATAGATGCCGACATGGCTGGAGAAGTCGTAATTGGCGCCGACCGTCCAGTTGGTGACGTTGGGCTTGAGTTTCTGGTTCAGGATCACGCCGGTGAAGGCACGGGTGCTGTCGTCCGCCAGGGTGCTGGAGTCGCCCAGTTTGGCCGCCTCGGTCAGCGCGGCCCAGCCCTTGTAGCTGTAGCGTTCGTGACGGATGCCGGCGTCGATGCGCAGGCCCGGCACGATTTCCCAGGTGTCGTTGGCGAAGACGGCGAACATCTTGGCGTCGCTGTCGCCCTGATTGAGGGTGGCGGCATAGTTGAGCACGCCATTGTCGGTGACACGGCCGATTTCCGCGCCGGCGGCATTATAGGCGACCAGGTCCAGCGTGCGCGGCTTGCCCGCCACCTCGATCAGGTAATTCTGATAGAGGGTGCGGCTGTCCTCGCCATAGAAGCTGCCATAGAGGCCGAGCTTGAGGTCATGGGTGCCAAAGCCGGTCTCGAACTTCTTGGCGACCGACAGATTGGCCTGGGCCGAATAGAATTTCGAGTGGATGTCGCGATACTGGCCCTGCATCACCAGGCCCGACGCCGCATAGGGATCATAGACGGTGTTGGTGCCGGCCAGCGTATAGCCGAAATGGTCGACCGCGCCGAAAGCCGTCGTGGCGCGGGCGAGATAGCCGGCGGCAAAGGCGTTGCCGTCAGCCGGGTTGGTGGTCGAGTAGAAGGCGCTGAAATCGAGCTTGCCCTGGGTATAGCCGGCCTTGGCCGAGACCAGCCAGCCGTCGAAATCGCCATCATATTGGGCGCCGAAATTGACCATCTGCATATGGCGGCCATCCGACAGGTCGCCGGTGCGGCTCTGGATCTGGCCGGTGCCGTCGCGATATTTGAGGTTCACATGGCGCAGCGCCGGCGAATTCATCGTGCCATCGAAATAGTCGATATATTTGTCGAGCGAGACGCTGGGATCGCGCGGATCGGAAATCGGGATCGGCAGATAGAAGACGTTGTGATCGTTCACATAGTTTAGGTTCAGCTTGATCGAGCCATTGTCGAAGTCATGCTTGATATTGGCGCGCAGCTGGCCGCCCTTGTCATTGGCGAAGCCATTGTCGCGATAGCCGTCATGATAGCGGATAAAGCCGCCGATCGCATAATAGGTGTCGTTGCCGAGCGGGCCGGCCTGATAGGCATCGAGGCGATAGAGGCCGGTGTCGCCCAGCGTGACCTGCGCCTTGCCGCGCGCTTCGTCGCTGCCGGTGACGGTGATGGCGTTGATGATCGCGCCCGAATAGCTGGCATAGACCGGGGCCGGGCCACCGCGCACGACCTCCACATGGTCGGTCATCAGATCCTGCTTCAGGATCGCATCGCCGCGGAAGAAGACGCCGTCATTCTCATGGAAGAGCGGCAGGCCGTCCTGCTGAAAGCTGACGAAGCCGCCATCATTGGGCAGGCCGCGGATGCGGTAGATATTCTGCACCTCGCCGCCGGTGATTTCGGTCTGGAAACCGGGCAGCTGGCCGATCAGGTCGGCGAAATTGACAGGCGCGATCTTCTCGACATCCTCGGCCGAGATGGTGTTGATCGCATAGGATACGTCGAAGCGGCGCTGGGCGCGAGTGGAGCCGGTGACGATGATGTCGTTGGGGCCGTTGCCGGCATCGGCAGCCGCTTCGGCGGCGGGCGCGGCGTCGGCGGCGGCCTGCGCCAGGGCAGGCGTGGTGATGGTGCAAAGCGCGGCAAGCGCCGTGCCGGAGGCAAGGAAAGTCTTGAGCATGATGCGTCCCCTCTGAATTGGTCGGGGCGCCTCTGGCCGTACGATATGACATTTTTAATTATTGTTGTGAAAATAAATAAATCCCCATAACCGGTCGTCGCTTTTCACCGATAGCGGGATCGATCATGCTATTTCCCACCCTGGACAAGGACCAGCGTCGTATCCTACAGATGCTGCGCAAGTCGGGGCCACTGTCCCGTTCCGCGCTGGCATCCGCGCTGGAAATCAGCGGAACCGCCCTCACCCGCCTGTCGCGCGACCTGATCGGGCTCAATCTGGTGGAGGAAGTGCCTAGCGCGGAAGCACAGGGCCGCGGGCGCCCGGCCATTCCCCTGCGGCTGGCCGGCCATGGCGGCTATGCGGTCGGCGCGACGGCGCACAAGGGCTTCATCGACATCGCCCTGGTCGATTTCACCGGCGCCACCATCGCCACCCATCATGAGGCCGTCGCACCGATCGATCCCCAGGGTTTTGCCCGCAAGGTGCGGCGCATGACGCATGAACTGGTGGACCGGCACGGCCTGCTGGGACGCCGCATGCTGGGCCTGGGCGTGGCGGTGCCAGGACCATCCCTGTCGCCGGCCGGCGATCGGTGGAGCGTCGTCGACGTCCTGCCCAATTGGCGCGATGCGCCGCTGCGCGACATATTGTCCGCCGAAATGGGCTGGCCGCTGTGGATCGAGAATGACGCCAATGCCGCAGCGATCGCCGAATATTATCTGGGTGGCCTGCTGCGCGATTTCGGCACGATCGTCGTGTTGCTGCTGGGCTTCGGCATTGGCGCCGGCGTCATTGTCGACGGGCGCCTGATGCGCGGTCAATATGGCGTCGCGGGCGAGATTGGCTGCCTGTTTCCAGGGCATCTGCCGCGTCCCAGCCCGCTGGATCTGCTGGCGATGCTCCGCAGCAATGGTTGCGACCTATCCTCGGTCGCGGACATTGATTTCCATGCTGCCGACCAGGCACCGACGATCGACATCTGGCTGGACCGGGCGGCCGAGCAATTGCAGATGGTCAGCAACACGGCCTTCGCCTGGCTCGATCCAGGGGCGATCGTGCTGGCCGGCACCTTGCCATCGACCATCCTGCAGGGGCTGGCCGATCGCCTGCATCAGGCGGACCTCGTCACCACGGTCCATCATCGCCGCCCGCCGGTCAGAATATCGAACCTGCATGGATCGCCGATCACCTTCGGCGCGGCCCTGCTGCCGATCCATGCCCTGTCTGCCGAGACATAGGATCGGCGTCGCGCCGGTGATGAACGGCAATGCCGAAAACGGGCCACGACGCGGCTCCATGGCCATGAACCACAGCGTGCGCTGCCGCCGCTATGTCACCTCATTGCGCAGGCAGGGTGCCGGGCCGCAAATAGGGGAACATGTGGGCCACATAATCAACCTTGCCCAGGTCCACGCCCTGTGCCCGCAGGATCGCGTAGGCGGTCATGATGTGGAAGTAGAATTGCGGCAACGCCCAGTCGCGGACAAATTGGCCGGCGGTGAGGTCGAAGATCATGCCCTGCGGCAGTGCATGGGCGATCGGCGCAGCCGGATCGATGGACGGCGCATCCGCCGCAAGGCTTTCCACGATCGCAATCGTCTCGGCTATTCTTGCCTGCGCATCGGCGATCGATCCGGGATTCTCGCCCGCGTTGCGGCCTTCATCGAGCAACTGCCCGACCAGCGGCGGGAAGGCTTCGCCGCGCAACCGGTACATGCCCTCCTGCGCCTGGACGCAGGCGAAGCGGATCTGGGTCGACAGCGGGAACATATCCGGCGCCAGCCGCGCGCCCGGCAATGTTTCGGCCATGCCATCCTGCGTCCCGGCCTCGGCCTTGGCCAGCCAGGCCGACAAAGCGCCCAGCATCTGGACATAGGTGGGAGCAAGAATATCCGGCAGAATCATGATCTTCTCTCGTTCAGACTGATGAGCGACCCTAGCGCGGGTCGGGCCGCCTTGCGATGCCTGGCTCAGCGATCCGGCACGACCTGCATGTCGTAGACCACGACCTTCTGCCACAGATGCTCGCAGGATTTGACGAAGGCCTGATGGATTTCGTGGTCCTGATAGACTTTCTGGTCGACCGCATTGTCGAAGACCATCAGTTCCGACACGTCGAAGGAGGAATCGACCACATCGCGCTTTTCGGTGCTGGCGGGCACGCCGATCTGCAGGTCGCGGATCACGGGGATCGCGCGCAACGTGCACAGGCCGGCGATCAACTGGTCGCGATCGGCCTGGTTGCCCGGCCGCTTCAGCCAGAAGAAGACATGATGAACCAGTTTCGCCTGAACCGGGGTCGCGGCCTGTGCGGAGGCCTGTGTCGAGGTCAGGGCCATGCCTGCGCCGCCCAATGCCATCATTGCCGCCAATTCCCTTCTGCTCGTTTCCATGATGCTCTGTCCCCTGTCGCTGAAAGGGCGGCGATCCGCGCCACCCGGTGAAGCCCTATACGCTGGCCGGCGCGATCGATGCGCGCTGCACCAGTTGATGGTCGAATATCTCGTCGCTGACGCGCATCCCGCCCTTGCCGAGCGCGCCGATCAGGCATTGGGTGGCGCGAAAGGCCATGTCCTCGACCGGCTGGCGGATCACGGTCAGCGGCGGCCACACGCGCGAGGCGAGGATGGTGTCGTCGAACCCGGTGACGCTCAGATCATGGGGCAGGGTCAGCCCCATCTGTCCAGCCTGGGCGATGACGCCCGCCGCCAGATCGTCGCTGCTGCACAGGATCGCGGTCGGACGGTCGGGCCGGGCGAGCAGCGCCTGCGCCGCCGCCATGCCGGATGCATGGTCGAACGCGCTATGTTCGACGATCAGGCTATCGTCCACGCGCAGGCCGGCATCCTGGAGGGCGGCGTGAAAGCCGTCGAGCCGGGCGGCGACCACGCTATAATGATCGGGGCCGGCAACATAGGCGATGCGGCGATGACCATCGGCGATGACGCGCCGGGTCAGCGCCTCCATTGCCGCCTGATTGTCGATCCGCACCGTCGATATGCCCGACAGCGGCGTGCCGGTGGCGATCGCGGCGAAGGGCACGCCGAGCGCCGGCAATATCGCCGATCCGCTCAACTGTTCGGCAAAGGGCGGGATCAGCAGCAGTGCGTCGGCGCCGCTGCGCACCAGTTCCTGGGCGATGCGTTCGGCCTCGTCCAGCGTCACGCCATCGCCGTCGCGCAGGATCAGTTGCAGCCCATTGGCATTGGTCGCCCGCAGCGATCCGACCAGAACGGCATCGAGAAAGGGCGTGCGCCGGTTGCTGTAGATGAGGCCCACCGTCGTCGCCCGCGCCTTGGCTAGGCGACGGGCGGCCAGATTGGGCACATAGCCCAGTTCCGCGATCGCCGCCTGCACCGTCGCGACCGTGGTCGCGCTGGCGCGGCCGGCGCCGTTGATGACGTTGGATACCGTCATCGCCGACACGCCGGCCCGTTCCGCCACGGCGCGGATCGTCACGCCATTTTCCCGCCGCCGGGCCATCAGAAGCTAATCCTCATGGTCCCTGATAGCCGGTTTTGCGGCGCAGCACAGCGTCGGGAGTGGGCCGCCCCTGTCAGACCCGGCCTGCCTTCATTTCCTTGACCGCATGGTCGACCGCGCGGGCAGTCAGCGCCATGAAGGTCAGCGACGGATTGACGCAGGAGATGGACGCCATCTGCGCGCCGTCGGTCACGAACAGATTGCTGGCATCATGCGCCTGGCTCCACTGGTTGAGCACCGATGCGCGCGGATCGGCACCCATGCGTGCGCCGCCCATTTCGTGGATGGCGTCGCCCGGCACATGTTCGCGGACCGAACTGGTGACGTTGGTCAGGCCCGCCGCACGCAGCATCTTTTCGCCCTGTTCGCGCGCGTCCGCCATCATCCGCATCTCATTGTCGCGGAAGGTGACGTTGAACTGCATCAGCGGCATGCCGAACCGGTCGGTCTTGTCGGGGCTCAGCGCGACATAATTATCCTCATAGGGCAGGCATTCGCCAAAGGCGCCCATCTGGAATTTCCAGCCGCCATATTTGCGCATGCCCTGCTTCATCGAAGCGCCGAAGCCGACCGGCTTGGACGGCTCGCGATAGGCGCCGCCCTGATAGCCATAGCCGCGCTTGAAGCCGACATCTTCGCTGTCGCCATTGTTGCGGAAGCGCGGGACATAGATGGCGCCGGGGCGGCGGCCATATTCGATGAACTCCTCCATGCCGGGGATGTCGCCCTTCACGCCGACGCGGAAGATATGGTCCATGACATAGCGGCCCAGCGTCCCGCTGCTGTCGAAATGGCTCTTGCCGCTGCCCGCCGGGCGCGAGTTCATCAGGATCTGGGTCGAGGCCAGCGCTGACGCGCACAGGAACACCAGCCGCGCGGACACGGTTTCGGCCTGCCCGGTCTTGGCATCGACGAAGCGCACGCCGCTGACCTTCTTGGTCGCCGGATCATAATCGAGATTGGTGACGACCGCGTCGGACCGCAAGGTCAGCCGCCCGGTCGCCCGCGCAGCCGGCAGCGTGACCGCCTGGGTCGAGAAATAGGCGCCGAAGGAACAGCCATTGCCGCACTGGTTGCGCAGCTGGCATTTGGTGCGGTTCTGCTCGGGCTTGTCCTCGGTCATGTTGGACAGGCGCGCATTGATCATCTTGCGGCCGGGGAATTGCGTTTCCAGCCGCTGCTTCATCCATTTTTCCGCGATGTTCATCGGCATCGGCGGCTGGAACTCGCTGTCGGGCAGATAGGCCAGATTCTCGCGCGATCCCGATACGCCGATATATTTTTCGACATAGCTGTACCAGGGGACCAGATCCTCATAGCGGATCGGCCAGTCACCGCCGATGCCCTCGCGCTTGTTCGCCTCGAAATCGGCCGGGCTCCAGCGGAAGCTCCAGCGGCCCCAGATCAGCGACTTGCCGCCGACCGCCGCGGGGCGGATCCAGTAGAATTTGCTGCCAGCGCCATAATCATAGGGGTTCAGGCGGTCATTATTGTAGAAGGCCTGATTGCTGGGCGCGACATAGCCATGCTGGGCGATGAAATAATCGCTCTGCTTGAGCGGGTCGGGCATGATGTTGCGGGCGGGCACCTCATAGGCGGGCTTGCCGTCATAGGTATAATCCTCGCCATGTTCGACCATATGGCCGCGGTCGAGCATCAGCACCCGCAGCCCCTTTTCCGTCAGTTCCTTGGCGGCCCAACCGCCGCTGATGCCCGAACCGATGACGATCGCATCGTACCTGTCTGTCGAAGCCATGATGTCCTCTCCTGGAGTTTTCTGTCTTGAGGCAGGCTAGTGGTCAGAAGCGCAGCGCGCGCAGCGTCTGGAAGCTCTTGGTGATGTCGGGAATATAGGGCGCGGGCGCCTGGTCATTCTCGACATAGAAATGCTGGACGCCGGCGATGGCGTTGAGCTTGAAGATCGCGGCGAAATCGACCGTGCCGCTGCCGACCGAGGTCATGCTGCGGTCCGCGCGCATATCCTTCACATGATAGGAATAGATGCGGCCGGCCAGGCTGCGGATCAGCGCCTGCGGATCCTGCCCGGCATAGATCGCCCAGTAGAGATCCAGTTCGATCTTCACCAATTCGGGGTCGCACGCCTTCACCAGCTGGTCGAACAGGCTGACGCCATCCGGCTTGGTGGTGAATTCGAAATCATGATTATGATAGGCAAAGCCCAGGCCCGCGGCCTTGAGCTGCGCACCGAAGCGGTTGATGTTGACCAGCGCGGCCTTCCACGCCTCCGCATTGCGATATTTGTCGACCATATAGGGCAGGACGACGGTGCCCGCGCCCAGCGTCTTCGCCATCGCCACGCTGGCGTCGAACTTGTCGAGCAGCGCGTCATAGCCGATGTGCAGCGACGGGCAGGTGAGGCCCAGCCGGTCCATCGTGCTGCGCAGCAGCTTGTGATCCATGGCGTCATAGCCGCCACCGCCAAATTCGACCTCGCGATAGCCGACCTTGGCAACCTTCTCCAAGGTGGCGACCGGATCGGCGGCGAACAGCTCGCGCACGGTGTAGAGTTGCAGGCCGATGCTTGCGATCTTGCCGGAGGCCCTGACGGCCTGCGCGGCGAAGGGGGAGGCGGCGAGGGCGGCCAGGCCGCCGGCGCCCAGCATCATGGAACGACGGTTGAGTTTCATGCGGAATAGACCTTGTTGACCTGGGAATAGGGGAAGGCGCCGTTATATTCGCCCGGCACCGGCAGATACTCGCGTTCCTGGGTGATCCCGATCTCGGACGTGTAATAGCCCACGATCACCATCTGCCGGAACGCCTCGAAAAACTCCTCGCCCTTGGGAATCTGGTCGTTCATCGCCAGGGTCAGCAGCGCGTCATGCTGCGCCGCCGATGCCTTGGTCGCGGGGATCTTGTAATCCTGCCAGCTGCGCGCATCGATTTCGGCAAGACCGGCGATGATCGGATCGCGATCCTCCGCCACCGACCAGTCGGCCAGCAATTTCTCGATATAGGCGGGGACGCCGGCCTCGATCGCGCCGGGCGTGTCGGTCGCCGGCAATATGCGTTCGCACAGCGCGGTCATCAGCGCCCGCTGATCGGGCGTGAACAGTTGCAGGCTGGGTGCGCCCTGATCGATCACGCCAGCGGCGGGCATCACCCCGGCGGCGCGCGCCAGCGGTGCGAACAGCCCGGCGCCGAACATGGCGACCATGCCCGCCAGCGCATGTCTGCGGTCCATCATTGTCCTGCTCCCTTCAGATCCTGTGCGATGGCTTCGTCCGGCAGCGGCCGGACCCAGATGTTGCGGAAGGACACGGGGCTGTCATGATCCTGCAACTGGATCGGCGCCTTGTCCCCATGGGCCTGATATTGGGCGATCGACCGCCATTTGGTGGTGCCCAGCATCGCCTGATGATTCTGCACCAGCACGCCGTTCAGCAGCGCGGTGACATAGGCCGGGCGGACCAGGCTGCCGTCGGCGGCGAAGCGCGGCCGTTCGAAGATGATGTCATAGCTTTGCCATTCGCCCGGCTGGCGCGACGGGTTCACCAGTGGCGGCTTCCAGGCATAGACCGCGCCGACCGTGCCGTCGGCATAGGTCGGGTTCTGATAGCCATCCAGGATCTGCACTTCGTAGCGCTGCATGAACCAGATGCCGCTATTGCCGCGATCCTGCGAGCTTTTGGTCGGCGGATTGGGCGACCGAAATTCCAGATGCAGCTGGACGTCGCCAAATTCCTGCTTCGATGTCAGGTTGTTCTCGCCGCCGCTCTGGCTGCGGGGCGGGATGGTCATGATCCCCTTTTCCAGCGTCCAGGGGCCGCGCTCGCCGCGCCATGCGTCGAGCGACTTGCCGTCGAACAGGATGGTTGCGTCGGACGGTGCGCCGCCAGGCTGTGCACCGCCGGCCTGTGCCGCCGGGGTGACGACGGTGGGGGCAGGGCGATCGGGATCATGGACGTGCCAGTTGCCGCCGGGCAGGATCGGCGTGTCCTTGAAACCCAGCTTGCCAGGCTTGTCTTGCGCCTGCGCCGCTGTGCCCATCAGCAGAGCCGTGGCCAGCGCGATACCCGTCCCTGCAAAGCCAGTCGGGATGATTTTCATCCTCGTCCTCCTCTCTTCCTATATTTGGTCGATGGCGCGATAGGCGGCCACCAGCCGGTCCTCGCCCTCGCGTCCGGCCAGCGAATTGCCATGTTCCATGCCGATCACGCCGCCATAATTGCGGCCCCGCAACCAGCGGACGATATTCGCGTAGTTGATCTCGCCGGTGCCCGGTTCCTTGCGACCGGGATTGTCGCCGAACTGGATATAGCCGACCTCCGCCCAGCAGGCCTCCAGCGTCGGGATCAGATTCCCGGACTGGATCTGCTCATGATAGAGGTCAGCCAATATCTTGACGCCCGGACTGTTGGCGCCGCGCGCCACCGCATAGCCCTGGGCGATCGACTGCATATAGACACCGGGATGGTTGGTCCGCGTATTGAGCGGCTCCATCACCAGCGTCAGGCCGTGCGGCGCGACAATGTCGCCGGCGCGGCGCATGCAATCGATGATCCGGCCGGTCTGGATATCCTGTGGCACCTTGCGGTCCATGAAGCCGGTAACGACGGTCGCATGTTTCGCGTTGAGGCGCTTGGCGACCTCCACCGATGTGCGGATGTCGGCCAGGAAGGCTTCGCGTTCGGCATCGTCATTGCTGCCGAGCAGCGGGCGGAACTCCGCCCATTTGGGCATGCTGGCGACGAACACGCCCATGGTCATGCCGCGCTGCGCCAGCGCCCTGGCCATGGCCTCCTGCTGCTCGACCGGACGTTTGCGTGCCTCATTATCCTCCCAGGCCCGAAAACCCTGGTCGGCGGCATAGGCGATCTGCTCCAGCAATCCGCCCCGGCTGGCAAAGCTGCCTTCATGCGGGGCGTAGCCGAGCGAGAAGCGGGCGGCATTGGAGGATCCCTTGCCGGCCGCAGCGGCGATGGCGGGGGTGGCAGCCGCGGCGACGCCGGCGGCGATCAGGTTTCTGCGCGACAGCTTCATGCCACAGCCTCCGCCCGGCGACCGGCGCGCCGGTCGGACAGCCAGATCAGCCCGAACACGACCAGCAGGATCAGCGGCACGAAGGCGAGGCGGGCGAAGGATTGCGACGCCGCCGCATCCTCCACCGCGCGCAGCGCCGGTCCGGTCAGGCGGGTGAAGGCTTCCGGCCCACCGGCCAGTTCCACCTTGGCCTGGTCGAACATCTCGCCCAGCCGCGGCAGCACGAAGAAGCTGGCAAGCGCGCCGGCCGAGCCGACAAGCCCCAGCGCCCAGGCGTCACCGCGCGGATAACGTTCGGCCACCGACGCCAGCATCGTCGGCCACATCGCGCATACGCCCAGGCCCCAGACGGTGGAGGCGAGGATGGCGGAGGCGGGCGACTGCGCCTGCGACAGCATGAACAGGCCGATCGCGGCGAGCAGGCTGGACACCCAGAGCAGGCCGGGGTTGGACAGGCGGCCGGCGATCCGGCCGGCAAAATGGCGGAACACGAACATCAGCGCGCTGACATAGACCAGCAGCAAAATGCCGCGCATGCCGACCCGGTTGCTGAGCGCGACGTCGAGCCACTGGCCCGGCGCCAGTTCGGACGAGGCGGTCAGGAACATCGCACCGAACCAGATGAAGAAGCTGGGGCGGCGGACCACCTCCAGCATCATGTCCTTCATCGCCCGGCTGCCGGCGGTGGCGGGCGGCGCGGGGAAGCGGGTGGTGGAGGCGATCAATACGACGCCGATGGCCGGGATATAAGCCAGCGCCATGATCGCCTGCCAGGGCAGCGCCGAGGCGAGGAACACGCCGGCAAGGCCGCCGACGATCAGCCCGCCGGGATACCAGGCGTGCAGCACGTTGAGGCGATGGGTCGTATCCTCGGGATAGAGGCGGGCGGTCAGCGGATTGATCGACGCTTCGGCAAAGCCCCAGCCGATGCCCGACAGCAGCATGCCCAGCCATACGAGGTGATAGACGGTCATGCCGGTCGCCATGCTGCCCGCACCCACGATCAGCGTCGTGCCGATCAGGAAGGCGATACCGCAGCCGATCAGCACGCGGCGGATGCCGATCGTGTCGAGAAAGGCGCTGACGACGAAGACGGTGATGGAAAAGCCCAGGAAGGCCGATCCCAGCGCCGCGCCGATCATCTCGCCGGCCGCGATCGGGGCGATCGGGTCGATCCATTCCGCCTTCAGGCTGCTCGCCACCGCCGCGCGGAGCGATGCGCTCATCGAGGCGGTGAACAGCGCCAGGACGCTCAGCCAGAAAAGTCTGTGCCGGTTAATCGCCGTCATATCGGCTCCTCTCCCTTTGGTCCCGCCGGCCTTCCGGTCGGGACATGTGTCGATCGTCGGTTGCGGCGTCAGCTGAGCCCCAGCCAGCGCCGGTTGTTGGCGGGATCACCGCCCCCTGCGAAATCGTCGAAGGCCCGTTCGGGCCGGCGGATCATGTGCGCCTCGATGAAGGGGGCGCCTTCGCGTGCGCCATCCTCGGGATGCTTCAGGCAGCATTCCCATTCCAGCACCGCCCAGCCGTCATAGCCATATTGGGTCAGGCGCGAGAATATGCCGGTGAAGTCGACCTGGCCGTCGCCCAGCGAGCGGAACCGGCCGGGCCGGTCGATCCAGTCGGCATAACCGCCATAGACGCCCGCACGACCGGTCGGGTTGAACTCCGCATCCTTGACGTGGAACATCCTGATGCGGTCATGATAGATGTCGATGAACTGCAGATAGTCCATCGCCTGCAGCACGAAATGGCTGGGATCATAGAGGATGTTGGCACGCTTGTGGCCGCCCACCGCATCCAGGAAGCGCTCGAAGGTCAGGCCATCGTGCAGATCCTCGCCCGGATGCAGTTCGTAGCAGAGGTCGATCCCCTGTTCGTCGAACGCGTCCAGGATCGGGCGCCAGCGCTTCCCCAGTTCGGCAAAGGCCTCTTCCACCAGACCCGCCGGCCGCTGCGGCCAGGGATAGACGAAGGGCCAGGCCAGCGCGCCGGAGAAGGTCGCATGCGCCTTCAGCCCCAGCCGCCGGCTGGCCACGGCCGCCAGCTTCAGCTGCTCGACCGCCCAGGCTTGCCGCTCGGCCGGCTTGCCGCGCAGTTCGGCCGGCGCGAATGCGTCGAAGGCGGCATCATAGGCCGGGTGGACCGCGACCAACTGGCCCTGCAAATGGGTCGACAGTTCCGAAATCTCGACCCCGGCCTCGCTGCAGCGACCGATCAGCTCATCGCAATAATCCTGGCTTTCCGCCGCTAGCTTGAGGTCCATGCAGCGCGGATCGTTGCTGGGCACCTGAATGCCCTTATAGCCGGCCTGCGCCATCCAGCGCGCGGCATTGTCCAGATTGTCGAACGGGGCGGCATCGCCCATGAACTGCGCCAGGAAGATGGCCGGGCCGCGCATCGCGCCCTTCGCCGCCGTCATTTCACGCTCTTGAGATAGGTGATGATCGCGGCGCGCTTGGCCGGATCGGGCGTGGAGATGGGCATGCGGCTGCCGGGCACCTTCTTGGTCGGCGCGGCGAGATATTCGTCCAGCGCCTTCTCGTCCCATTTCAGCTTCGACGCCTTGAGCGCGGGGGAATAGTTGAAGCCGGCCAGGGTGCCGGCGGTGCGGCCGACGACGCCGACCAGATTGGGGCCAAGGCCGCTCTTGCCGCCGGGCTGCACGCTGTGGCAGGCGCGGCAGGCGTTGAAGGCCGGCGGCGCCGCTGGTGCGGTCTGCGCCTGGCTCGATATGGCGGGGATCATCACTGCGCCCGTTGCGAGCGCTACCAGGCCGAAGCCCATTACCCTTTGCACCCTCGACTCTCCGTCTTGTCTGTGGCTTTTATTTACCGGTAAACTGTTCCAATATGATCGGAAGATCAAGAGGCAGAATGAACGGTCTGTCGACTAATTACGAAGGAGAAGAGGATGGCAGGAAAAGCATTGCGCCTGGGCATGGTCGGCGGTGGCGAAGGCGCCTTTATCGGGGCGATCCACCGCGCTGCCGCAGCACTGGATGGTGATTGGCGACTGGCGGCCGGCGCCTTCAGCGGCGACACGGATCGCAACCAGCGCTCGGGCGAGGCACTGGGAATCGATCCGGCACGCACCTATGATTCGCTCGACGCGCTGCTGGCGGGCGAGCAGGCGCTGCCGGCGGACGAGCGGATCGATGCCCTGTCGATCGTGACGCCCAATCATCTCCACGCGCCGATGGCGATCGCCGCGCTTGACGCGGGTTTCCATGTCTTCTGCGAAAAGCCGATGGCGCTCGATCTGGCCGAGGCGCACCAGATCGCCGCTGCCGCCGAACGCTCCGGCCGGCATTTCGGCCTCGCCTTCACCTATAGCGGCTATCCGCTGGTGGAAGAGGCGCGGGCGCGTGTCGCGCGCGGCGATCTCGGCAGGATCAGGCTGGTCCAGGTCGAATATTCGCAAGGCTGGCTCAGCCAGGCGATCGACCGCGACGGCAACAAGCAGGCCGAATGGCGCACCGATCCCGCCCGCGCGGGCCTGGGCGGTTGCCTGGGCGACATCGGCACCCATGCCTTTCACCTGGCCGAACATGTGTCGGGCCTGCGCGTCAGCGAAATCTGCGCCGACATCAGCATCCATGTCGAGGGACGGCGACTCGACGACGACGTCAATGTGCTGCTGCGCCTCGACAATGGCGCGCGCGGCATCCTCAAGGCGACTCAGGTCGCGGCCGGCGACGAGAATGGGCTGAAGCTGCGCATCCATGGCGAACATGGCGGGCTGGAATGGGCGCAGATGGAACCCAACACGCTGACCCTGCGCTGGCTGGATCGGCCCACCGAAGTGCTGCGCGCGGCAGGCCCCGGCCTGCTGCCCTCCACCCTGCCGCTGCTGCGCACGCCCAGCGGCCATCCCGAAGGCTATATCGAGGCGTTCGCCAATCTCTATCGCGCCTTCGCCACGCGCATCCGGGGCGGCGAAGCCTGGTTCCCGTCGGTCAGCGACGGTTTGCAAACCATGGGCTTCGTCGAAACCGTCATCGCCAATGCGGCAGGCGACGCCAAATGGACCGCGCTGCCCGGCGCATGACATGAAAGGGGAAGCGCGACATGATCGCCGCGCTTCCCCTTGCCTTCAGTGCGCGGCGCCCTTCTTGGGCAGCAGCGGATTGATCGTCTGGATGCTGCCATCGGCATTGTAGCGCAATTCCGTCACCTTGACGTTGCGCAGGCGAGTCTGCCCCGACAACTGGCTGTCGGCGTAGAAGAGCCAGGACTTTCCGCCCCATTCGACGATCGAATGATGGGTGGTCCAGCCTTCGACCGGCTCCAGGATGCGGCCCTTGTAGGTGAAGGGGCCATAGGGGGAATCGCCGACGGCATAGACCAGATAATGGGTGTCGCCGGTCGAGTAGCTGAAATAATATTTGCCATCATGCTTGTGCATCCACGACGCCTCGAAGAAGCGGCGGTCATGGTCGCCGCCCAGCAGCGGCTTGCCCTTGTCGTCCAGGATCTGGATTTCGCGCGGGGCCTCGGCAAATTCCAGCATGTCGCCGTTCAGCCTGGCGACGCGCGGCGCGATCGCCGGCTTGTCATCCTGCTTCAGGTCGGTCTTCGACCCGTCCGGATCATATTTCCCGCCGATATTGCGCTGCAACTGGCCGCCCCAGATGCCGCCGAAATAGATATAGCTCTGCCCGTCGGCATCGGTGAAGACGGCCGGATCGATCGAATAGCTGCCCTTGATCGGCTGCGGCTGCGCCTTGAACGGCCCCATCGGATCCTTGGACGTTGCCACGCCGATGCGGAAGGCGCCTTCCTTGTCCTTGGCCGGGAAGTAGAGATAATAGGTGCCATTCTTGTAGGCCGCGTCGGGCGCCCACATCTGCTTGTTGGCCCAGGGCACATCCTTCACGTCCAGCGCCACCGGCCCGACCGTCACCGGTCCGCCGATCTTGTCCATCGACAGGACATGATAGTCGCGCATCTCGAAATGGCTGCCCAGATCATCCTCGGGCGTCGGTCCGTCAATGTCATGGCTGGGATAGACATAGATCTTGCCGTTCCACACATGGGCGGACGGATCGGCGGTGTAGATGTCGCTGACCAGCGGCTGGGACAGATATTCGGACGCATCGCGCTTGCCGCTCGCGGCATTGTCGGCCGCCTGTTCTGTCTTCTGTTCGCCCTTCTGTTCCGGTGCCTGCTGGCAGGCGGCGAGCGCCAGTCCCAGGGCCAGCGGCCATGCGTGCAGGCACATTCCGCGCTTGATCGTCATATCATCCTCTCCTTGCGATTTGCGCAATTGATAGCGTTATCATAAATCACGCGCAACGCTCGATTGGCGCCGCCCTTTCAGCGGTTGAGGCGTTGCATCACCATCGCCCGCAGGCGTCGCGCCTCCAGCGGCGTCAGCGGCGCCAACGGCCCCTGGGCATGATCGGGCAGATGGTCGCGCGCATCCTGTGCCGGTCCGAACAGATAATGGTCGAACAGCGCGCGCCAGGCCATGCGCTCGGGCTCCGGCCGCTCGCGGATGCTGAGCAGCCCGTGCAGCAGCGTCGCCATCGGCGTGTCGATGAAGTCGGGGACGGCGTCCCACCAATAGTTCATCATGATATTGAAGCCGTCGCGCGCCTCGACCTGATGCCACCACAGCGCCGGGTAGAAGAGCGCGTCGCCCGGCTCCAGTTCTGCCACCTCACCGGCCGCCAGCGCCTGCGCAAAGCGCGGATAACGGGCCAGATCGGGCGCGGCCGGATCGACCATGCTGACCACCTGGCCGCCGGGCGTCGGCGATAGCGGGCCGGGATAGAGATTGCTCACCTGATCGGGCGGAAAAAGGGTGAAGCGGCGCCGCCCGACCAGGCAACAGGCCAGGTTGTGCGAGCTGTCATAATGGGTCGCGGCGACCGTGCGGTTGCCGATCCACAGGCTCACGGTCGGCACCGCCGCACCGAACAGGCCGGGCAAGTCATGGTCGGCGCGCAGGCCGGGGAAATAGCGGTCGACATCGGTCGACCCGATATAGATGGCCGGTCCGTCGCCACTGGCATCCGCCCGGATCCTGTCGAGATAATCGGGCAGCGGCGCCCGTCCGCGATCGAAATTGAAGCCGGTCAGTTCATCATTGTAGAAGAAGCGGCCCCCGGCACCCCGCGCCCCGACATAGCCGGTGACCGGCGCGCCGCCATAATTGGCCAGCAATCGGTCCATCGCCGCCTGCGCCGATAGCCGCCCGGCAGCGACCAGTGGCCAGCCATCGACCAGTCCGCCGATCACGACCGGCCTCTGCGCCGCCATCAGATCGTCGAGCCAGCCAGGCGTCAGGTCGCTGCCGGCAATCCGCCGGGTCTGGTGCAGCGTCACGCCGCCTGCCGCGTCCGCTTGCGCACGATCAGATCCTCGATATTGGCGAGCGAGGAGCGGATCGCATAGGCCAGTTGCAACAGGCCCGCCTGATGCAGTGCCTGCAGCGTCGGACCATCCAGCGCCTCCAGCCGATCGGCATCGATGGTGAAGCGCCCGGCAATGTCATAGCGCTGCGCGTCGTCGATCGCGATGTCCAGCGCGATCGGCGCCAGCAGCCCGGCCTGTTCGAACGCGGTGAACATCGGCGCGCTCAGGCCATGCCCCTCATGAATGGTGCGCAGCGCATCGGCGACATGGTCCAGATAGGGCGCGTTGCCGCCATGGGGCAGGAACAACGCTTCGCCCGCCGCGCCGACGCGCGGATCGTCCAGGTCGACATGGATCACCGGATGATCTTCGCCGTCGCGCTGCTGCATGCCGATCAGGAAAGGGCCACGCCGATGGACGGCGGGCACATAGCGTGCGGTCCAGCCCCCGGCGTCGAGAAACAGATTTTCGTCGCGATCGAAACCCAGCAGCGCGGTGAGCTGCCAGGCACCCTGGCCATCGCGCTGGATCAGGATCGGATATTCCCGCTGGATCGCGTCGATCTCGGTCGGGAAGATCAGGGTCTGGTTGACGGCATCCCCAAAGGCAGCGCCATTGCCCGGTGCGACCCGAAGCGCGGCATGGGTGATGGGATCGAGTATCATCGTGCTGGTCATGGAATATCCGGCGTGCCGCATGAACGGGCGGCCATAGTAGGGCGTCGGCGGCGAAGGAAAAGCCCTTTGCGTGGCCCGCCTCGATGCCGTCCGCCCGACGCAATTGTGAAAGTCGGGGCCGCCCGGCAGGACGGCCCCGGCTCACCCCCTTAGAAGCGGAAGCGACCACCCAGCAGGAAGCGACGGTCCAGTTCCTGCGCATACCACAGGTTGCTCTTGTCGCGGCCATAGGTGCGGATGTCGCTCTCGGTCAGGTTGATCGCCTCGAACGAGACGGCAAACTGTTCCGACACATCCCAGCTGATGTTGAGATCAAGCTGGCCGAACGGGCGCACGAACACCGGGTTGCGATCGCCGCCGCCACGGTTGGCCGACTGCAGGAACTTGTCGCGCCAGTTATAGGCGAGACGGGCCGACAGGCCGTTCTTGTCATAGATCAGCGTGGCGTTGGCGGTATCCGACAGGCCGACCAGCGCGAACTGGTCCTCGCTCGGATCGGCGCCGACATCGATGCCCACGTCACCCCGGACCAGCGTATAGGCCGCCGACACACCGAAACCGGTATTGCCGAAGAAATGCTGGGCGGCGAGTTCGAAGCCCCAGATCTTGCCCTGCCGGTTGTTGATCGGCTGCGTGACCTCGAAGTCGTAGAGCGGGTCATTGGCGTCCGGCGTCAGGTCGACTTCGGTCAGCACCTGGTCGATGAAGGCCTGGCTGAGCGCGCCGTTCGAATAGTTCGCCTGGAACTGCTGCGACGCGGCATCGATATTGCCCTGCTGCTGCAGCAATGCCGTCATCGTGAACAGGTTGACGTCGCTCGGGTCAGCCCCCAGCCGCTTGAGTTCAGCCAGTGCCGTGCCCGAGCGCGATCCCGCCGCGCCCGAACTGACGTCGCGCAGCCCAAACAGGTTGCGCGTCGTCTGGCCGGTGCCGACGAAATTCTGCACCCGCTTTTCGAACACGCCCGCCGAGATGTAGCTCGACGGCTTGTAATACCATTCGAACGACAGATCGAGGTTGTCGGAAATCAGCGGCGACAGGCGGGCGTTGCCGGTCGATCCGGTGGCAAAGCCGCCGAGCGCGATCGGACGCGGCGGCGTGCCGACCGAGCTTGCCACGAACAGATTGCCATAATCGGGCCGGGCAATGGTCTTGCTGAACGAGAAGCGACCGATGAAATTCTTCGCCAGCTCGATCTGGAAATCCATCGCGGGCAGGAAGTTGTTGTAATTGCCGCTGTCCGAAACAGGCTGGACCTCATCCGACACCACCAGGGTGAAGTCGTTATCCGATACCCAGTTGATCGCCTGCGGCACCGCCACCAGCGATGTCGAACGCACCTTGGTCCGTTCATAGCGTGCGCCGACCACCAGGGTCGCCGGACGGCCCGCCAGTTCGCCCTTCCAGGTCAACTGGCCATAGGCGGACCAGATATCCTCCTTGACCCGGTTATCTTCCTGCTGGGTGATGCCGATCGCATTGCCGCGCTGGGCATAATAAGGCGACAGCGCATTATAAAGGTCGACGGCGCTGCCTTGGAAGGCGGTCAGCGTCGCGCCCTGACCCTTGGCATCGAAATTGTCGAACTTGCAGACCAGGCAATATTCCTGCAGCACGCCCGGCGCGACCGATCCGATATCGCCGACATTGCTGATGCCCCAGTCGCCCAGCGTCTGCTGCGTCTGGGTGCGGGTCTGGCGCATCTTGGACGTGCGGTAATTGGCACCGACATCAAAGCGGCTGCCGCCATCATCCAGTTCCCAGCCCAGGTCGGCGCGAATTTCGTTGAGCCGCTGGCGCTGCGACGAGGACACGGTGCGACCCATCTGCGACCCCAGATCACCCAGATCCAGCACGCCATTATTATTGCCGCGCAGGGCATCATTGATGGTGATCGACTGGACCGGGATGGTGCCGCTGAAATCGGCCGACTGCGACGCCACGATCGGCGCGCCCAGGCCCACCAGCGTCGAACTGACGCCATTGGGATTGTCCGGGGAGCTTTGCGCCAGGCCGGTATGGCCGTCGATCGACAGGGTGACGCGGTCGTTGATTTCCCATTTGGCGTTCAGGCCATAATCCTGCAGCCGGTTGCGCACGCCGCGTTCGGCCTGTTCGAAGGCCGCGTCCTTAACGCCGGCGATATTCTCCTGCAGATAGCTGGTCGTGGCGACCACCGGATTGCCGTCGAATTCGACCTGGGCGAAGGGCCGGTTGAACCAGTTGCCCTGGCTGGCGCGCTGTTCATGCTGCTTGTTCTGGGCGAACAGTGCGTCGGCGGTGAAGGTCAGCGTCTCGGTCGGGCGGAATTGCATGACCGCCGATCCGTTGATGCGCTCGCGCGAGCCCTGCGAATAATAATAGCTGCTGTCATTGGGCACCGACACCAGGGTGTTCGGGTCGGTCGGCGCGTTGCTGATCTGGGTATTGGCGTTGACGAAGCCGTTGGCCGGATCGGCGAACTGGCTGTAGCGGCGGATGTTCCAGTTGTTGACGGTCGCGCCGCGGGTCGAGAAATTACGCTTTTGATAGCTGCCGAAGATCGACACGCCGAACACTTCATTCTCGTCGCGCCAGCTCAGCAGGCCCGATGCTTCGGGCGTGATCTTGGCCGGGTCGCTCAGGCTCTTCTCGACGCTGGTGTCATAGAGCGCCTTAACGCCGATCGTGCCGCTGAAGCCCGCCTCGCGCGCGTCGAGCGGCTTGCGGGTGATGACGTTGATCGACGCGCCGATGCCGCCCGACGGGATCGCCGCGCGACCGGTCTTGTAGACTTCCAGCGTGCTGACGCCTTCCGACGCGAGATTGCCGAAGTCGAAGGAGCGGCTGGTGCCCGACGAATAGTCGGCATTCTGGTCGCCGCCGACGGAGGTGACATTGGCCGATGGCAGCGCGCGCCCGTTCAGCGTCACCAGGTTGAAGCCGCCGCCAAAGCCGCGGACCGTGACCTGCGAGCCTTCGCCATTGACGCGATCGATCGACACGCCGGTGATACGCTGCAGCGATTCCGCCAGGTTGGTGTCGGGGAACTTGCCGATATCTTCGGCCGAAATGGCATCGACCACGCCGCTCGAATTGCGCTTGATGTCGATCGCGCGATCAAGGCTGGCACGCACGCCGGTGACGATGATGTCGGCTTCGGCATTCTGGACGGCGGCGTCCTGCGCCTGCGCCATCGTTGGTGTAACGCTATACGTTAGCGCTATCAGAGACGCGCAACGCATGAATCTGGAATATGGTAAACCCATTTCAGAATCCTCCCTTTTATAACAGCTCGCCCACATCGAGCCTTATTGGACGTTCATGCTAGCCTAATGGCCAGCGTTGTCAATTATGATGCTGTGATCGGTTAAAGTCCCTAAGGGTTTGATTTACAGATTTATATTTGACTGAAAATAATGGTTTTTTATGTTTTATTGTGCATTGCAAAAAATATTCTACCGATGCGCATTTTTTGACTAGACCAATTCTGCAGGACAATAGCGGCGCAGGAATTCGCGATGGCTGGGCATCTCCGCGACGACCCCGGCAATGTCTTTGCGCATCCGCGCCAGCTCCTCGCGCAACTGCGGTTCGGGCATCATCGCCGCGACATGATGATAGCCGCGCGGGTGCATGCCCTGACCCAGCAGCACCGATGACCAGCTGTCGACGCGGAACAGCTCATGCCCCAGTTGATAGGCGCGGCCATTTTCCTGCCACAGCGCCAGCCTTTCCTTCAGGCTGTCGGGTATCTCCATCGTCCGGCAATGATCCCAGAAAGGGGAATCGTCGCGCTGGGTCACATGATAGTGAAGGATGATGAAATCGCGGATATTCTCGAACTCCAGCCGTGACTTGCGGTTGAAATGGTCGAGCAGCGCGTCGTCGAACCCGTGGAAGGGGAAATCCTCGATCAATCGCGTCACCGCCGCCATCATCAGGTGGATGCTGGTCGATTCGAGCGGCTCGATGAAGCCGCCGGCCAGCCCCAGGCCAACGCAGTTCTTGTGCCAGGCCCTGGTCCGGGTGCCGGTCTTGAACCGCACCAGCCACGGGTCGACGATCGGTTCCCCCTCAATCTCCGCCAGCAGCCGGGCATGGGCTTCGTCGTCGGACATGAAATCGCTGGCGAAGACGAAGCCGTTGCCGTCGCGATGCTGCAACGGAATGCGCCAGCGCCAGCCCGCCTCATGCGCGATCGCCGAAGTATAGGGCTGGGCCGGACCGTCGGAGGTGGACTGGACCGCGACCGCGCGGTCGGTGCGGATCCACTGGCCCCAATCCTCGAAGCCGACCCCCAGCGCCTCGCCCAGCAACAGCGATCGAAAACCGGTGCAGTCGATGAACAGGTCACCCTCGATCCGCGTGCCCGATTCCAGCACCAACGCCGCGATATGGCCGCTCTCGGGCGCCAGTTCGACATTGCGGATCTTGCCTTCGACCCGCTTCACCCCCGCCGGCTCGGCCAGGCTGCGCAGGAAGCGGGCATAGCGCGCCGCGTCGATATGATAGGCATAGCTGGGCGCGACCGAGCTGCTGAGCGACATGCGATTGGCCTCGCCCGCCATCCACTCCAGGCAATATTCGCCCAGTTCGCCGCCAAAACCCTGCGCCCTGGCATGCAGCCAGAAATGGTGGAAATCGGCCATCCAGCTCCATTGCAGCCCGATCGTGCCAAACGGGTGGATATAGCGGTCGCCGACCTGCCCCCAATTCTTGAACTCGATGCCCAGCTTCACCGTCGCCTGCGCCTCGGCCATGAAGCGGTCTTCGCGGATCTTCATCAACTGGTGGAAGCCGCGGAAGGTCGGCACGGTGGATTCGCCCACGCCGATGGTGCCGATCGCGTCGGATTCAATCAGCGTGATGTCGATCAGCGGTCCCAGATGGCGGACCAGCGCGGTCGCCGTCACCCAGCCGGCCGTGCCGCCGCCGGCGACGACAACCCGCTTCACCACCCGGTCGGACGTCGGAAAATCTGCATGCATGTCGGTCATTCCAGCGGAAGGGAAAACAGGATGGGGCGGTGCATCGGTCAGGCAGCACCGGGCGTCGCGACGGCGCGCGCGGCGGGGTCATCGTCCGGCCCGTCGGCAATCGGGCCGCCCAACCCCTTCCGGCGCGCCAGCCGGTCGATCGCCGGAACCGTCATCATCGTCGTCACGATCGTCATCAGCGCCAGCATCGCGAACAGTTCCGGCCCGATGATGCCGCGCTGCAGGCCGATATTGATGACCAGCAATTCCATCAGGCCGCGCGCATTCATCAGCGCGCCGACGGCGAGCGCGGTGACATTGTCCTGCCCGGTCAGCCGCGCCGCCGCCCAGCAGGCGCCCCCCTTGGCCAGGATCGATGCCGCCAGGATCGCCAGCGCGACCAGCGCCAGCGACAGGCTGCTCACCATCGTCACCTGCGTATTAAGGCCGGAAACGGTGAAGAAGATCGGCACCAGCAGACCGATGGTCGTCGGCTCCAGCCTGCGGGCCAGCCCCTGCGACAGGATGCCGCGCGGCATCGCCACCCCCAGCAGGAAGCCGCCGAACACGGCATGAAGCCCGGCCATGTCCATCGCCCAGGCGCACCCGCCAAACAGCAGCAGCACGACCAGCAACATGGCCGGCGTGACCCGCCCTTCCCGCTCCGCCCAGCGAGCGAGTGGCGCCAGCAGCCGACTGCCCAGGAACAGCATGACGATCGCGAACAGCCCGCCGCCGCCCAGCGCCCGGACCGCGATCATCCCGTCCGCGCCGATGCAGGCGAGCAGGATCGCCAGGATCGACCAGGCGATCGCATCGTCGATCGCCCCGGCCGACAGCGCCAGCGCGGCCAGCGGCGTGCCACCCAGCCCCCGTTCGCGGATGATCCGCGCCAGCACGGGAAAGGCGGTGATGGAAATGGCGACGCCGATGAACAGGGTCGCCTCGAACGGCGTGACCGTCGGCCCGAACAGCCTCATGGCCGACAGCCAGGGGGTCAGCGCCACCGCGCCCAGGAAGGGCACGATGATGCCGCACAGCGAAACCGCAACGGCGCTGCCCGCCTGAAGATGGAAATGCGCGCGGCGAAAGCCGAGGCCGACCAGGAACATGTAGAGGCCGATGCCGGCCTGCGCGACAAATTGCAGCAGCGGCCGGGTCTCGATCGGGAAGAGCAGCGCCTGGGCCTGCGGCGCCAGCCAGCCAAGCAGAGAAGGACCAAGCAGGATGCCCGCGATCATGTCGCCGATCACCCGTGGCTGGTGCAGGAACCGGCCGACCAGCCAGCCGGACAGGCGACAGGCGCCAAGAATGACGACCATCTGCACCGCCAACGCCGCGCCGACATGGACCAGATCCATGCACCCCTCCTTGCCCCTGTCCGGTGCATGGGAATCCCCGTTCCCCGCATCCGACGCGCTGGACAATGGCAGGATGGCGCGGGGGGACAAGTGTTTTTCGCACCCCGCCGCAAAAAATGGGAGCGCTACCCCCGATCGCGCCGGATCGCGGCCAGATCATCCGGCCGATTGATATTGGGCAGCACCAGCCCCGGCAGCGTCACGGTGCGCGCACCAATCCGCGCCAGCCAGCCCCGGATCGATCGGTTATTGTCCTCCGCCAGATGCGCGTCCAGCTCGGGCGCCAGCGCGGCCGGCCACCAGCCGAGCAGCTGCTGCCCGTCGAGGATTGCCGCCCGCTCGCCGATCAGCAGCGCGGGCAGGTCGGCCGGATAGAAGGGCATGTCGCAGCCGCTGGTCAGCACGCCGTCAAAGCCGTGGGCCTGGGCATGATGCAGCGCGGCGTTGAGGCCGCCCAGCGGCCCCATGTCCGGCCCCGGCCGGTCGGGCAGGCTCAGATGTCCTTCCTCGGCCCGGCCACAGATTGCGATCGCGGCGACATGGGGGGACAGCGCATCGATCGCATGGTCGATCAGCCGCCGCCCGTCGAGCAGCGCCGCTGCCTTGTCGCTGCCGAAGCGGGTCGCGCGTCCGCCCGCTATTATCGCCCCCAACAGCCTGGCCATGCCCGCCCCTCCTGCCGATCCGGTCCCGTCTGCTTTGACATTGGCAGGGCACAGGAGCAAGGGTTCGCGCCGATGGCAGGCGCGCGCCGCGCGCCGCCCCTTCCCGGCGAGACCCCGATGCATCTGCATGATTTCGATATCGACCTGTTCCTGCGCGACTATTGGCAGCAAAGGCCGCTGCTGATCCGCAATCCCTGGGCGCAATGGACCAACCCGCTGGCGCCCGAGGAACTGGCGGGCCTGGCCTGCGAGGAAGGCGTCGAGTCGCGGCTGGTGGTGCAGGCGGACGGCGACTGGAAAATGGAACAGGGGCCGCTGGCCGAGGATCGCTTCGCCGCGCTCGGCGCCAGCCCCTGGACCCTGCTGGTGCAGGCGGTCGATCATCAGGTGCCCGATGTCGCGGCGCTGATCGCCCCGTTCCGCTTCATCCCCGACTGGCGGATCGACGATGTCATGGTCAGCTATGCCAGCGACGGCGGCGGCGTCGGCCCGCATTTCGACCAGTATGACGTCTTCCTGATCCAGGGCGCGGGCCGCCGCCGCTGGCGCATCGGCCAGGCGTGCGACGATGGCAGCCCGCTGCGCCCCCATGCCGACCTGCGCCTGCTCGCCACGTTCGACGCCACCGACGAATGGGTGCTGGAGCCTGGCGACATCCTCTATGTCCCGCCCGGCATCGCCCATGATGGCGTCGCGGTGGGCGACGACTGCATGACCTATTCGGTCGGCTTTCGCGCGCCGGCGCGCAGCGAACTGATCGAGGGCTGGACCGACCGGCTGCTCGAAGGGCTGGGCGAGGATGACCGCTATGCCGACCCCGCTTTGGCGCGCCAGGCCAATCCCGGCGAGATCGCGCCGGCCGCATTGGCCCGGTTGCAGGCGATGGTGCTGGCACAATTGGGCGATCCCGCCGGCTTTGCCCGCTGGTTCGGCGAATATAGCAGCACCCGCAAATATCCCGAGATCGATTGGGCACCCGAGGAAGCGATCGACCCCGCATCCATGCAGGCGCTGGTGGCGGAAGGCGCACCCCTGCGCCGCAACCCGGCCAGCCGCTTCGCCTTCGTCCGGGCGGAAGACGCCATCATGCTGTTCGTCGATGGCGCGTCGCATGATTGCACCGGCGCCAGCGCGGCGCTGGCGCAGCAATTGTGCGCGGACGACGCGCTGGCGCTTGATCCGGCGCTGGCCGACGACGATGCGGCGATCGCGCTGCTGGTGCTGCTCCACAATCAGGGCAGCATCGCGTTTGAGGAGGATGAGAAGGACGACGCGTGGGACGACTGATCCTCCTCAACAAGCCCTATGGCGTGCTCTGCCAGTTCAGCGACGAGCGCACCGGCCCGCCGCGCCCGACCCTGGCCGATTATGTCGACCAGCCCGGCGTCTATCCCGCCGGCCGGCTCGACCTCGACAGCGAGGGGCTGCTGCTGCTGACCGATGATGGCCGGTTGCAGGCGCGCATCGCCGACCCGCGCTTCAAGATGCCCAAAACCTATCTGGTCCAGGTGGAGGGCGACCCCGACGATGCGCCGCTGGCGGCGCTGCGGCACGGCGTGCAACTGAAGGACGGCATGACCCTGCCGGCGGAGGTCGAGCGGATCGACGATCCCGCGCTGTGGCCGCGCGACCCGCCGGTGCGCTTCCGCAAGAGCGTGCCCGATTGCTGGCTGCGCCTCACCATCCGCGAAGGCCGCAATCGCCAGGTCCGCCGCATGACCGCGGCGGTCGGCCTGCCGACCCTGCGCCTGGTCCGCTGGCGCATCGGCGACTGGACGATCGACGACATCGCGCCGGGCACCTGGCGGGAGGCGCCGGCGATCCTGCGCCAGGGCCGATAGAAGACGCCTCTCCCGAAGTTCACAGTGTAAACGGGCTTTTAGGGCCTTTTGCGCCGGCTTTGCCCCTGCGACGCGCCGGTCGCGCATCCATGACGCGTCACCTCCAACAGGGGGCGGGTCCGCGCACCGCGCCCGGATCGCCCCCGCCGCGCGCCGCCGAAGCGACACCCACGCACCGGTTGCGCGCCGGGCAGGCGCCGGATGGAGAAGGTGGGTTGGTGAGGAACAGCGCTGTCGCATCGCCAAGGGAGACCAGAGACAGGGCGAATAGGAAAGCGGTGGGCGATGACGGCCACGCGCGCGACCGGATCGCGTCCGGCGCGACATTGCTGGGGATGAGCGGTAGCGACTATCTCCCGTCATTGATGGCTGACGGCCCAATGCTGCCCTCTCCTCGTCGTCATCCCGGACTTGATCCGGAATCCATTCAGCAATCCCTATCTGGCGCAGTGCAGAATGGATCCTGACTGTCGTCAGGATGACGCCTGTGGGGATTGGCAGGCTTCGACCAGATGCGGCTGTTCCCTACTCCCCTCCCTTCCAGGTAGGGGCCGGGGGTGGGTGCGCCGCGCAGCGGCGGTCTACGATCGATAGGGCAGAAGCTCGCTACGCTCGCAACCCACCCCAACCCCTCCCTGGAAGGGAGGGGCTATGCCTTGTTCCAACCCCATATCACCCGTCCCGTTCGCGCGCCTTGACCTTGCGGACCTCGGCCAGTTGGCCCATCAAAATCGTCAGCGCGTCGCGTTCCGCCTGTGGCAGATCCCTGGTCTCGAAATGGCGGATCAGCACTTCCAGCGCGTCGCCGATCCGGCCGATCTGCCGGCCATAGCTGCCGACCTCGTTCAGTACCGTGCGCTCTATGTCCGGGCGTGCCGTCTGGCCGAGCGCGATATTGATGAGGCCGACCTGGCCGCCGCTCTGCGTCCAGGTCAGGGGATTGATCGCCTGCCACAGTCGTTCGGGGGCCAAAGCCATGCTGAAGGGGGCTGCGCTGAAGGGTTCCATGCCGTGCTCCTTGTCGGGGAAGGATGACGGAGGCGAAGCCTGCCATGGGCGCCGCATCGGGGCAAGATGCTGTCCTACAGCAGCCCGCTTTGCTATTCTCGCCACCCGGTTCCCGACTTTTCGATAGGATCGGCGGGGCGCAAGAAAATGTCAGAATGTGCGGGAAATATGCGAAGTTAAGCGGATCATCTCCAACAAGGGACGCTTTTGCGTGGCCGGCCGGATGGTCGCGCCACTGGATTGCCGCCCGTCATGCCCTAAATAGCGACAAATGCCCCCAGCCACGCCCGATTCCACGCCCCTTCCGCCCGCCTGGTCCACGCTGCGGCGCTTCATCCCCTATCTCTGGCCGGCCGATGCGCCGGCGCTGCGCCGCCGTGTCGCGGTGGCGCTGGCGCTGGTCGCGCTGGCCAAGGTCGTCACCCTCGCCATGCCCTTCGCCTATAAGGGCGCGATCGACCGGATGGCGCCGGGGCTGGAGCCGGCCGCCGGCCTCGCCATGGCGCTGGTCGTCGCCTATGCCGGTGCGCGCTTTGGCGGCGTATTGTTCGACAATCTGCGCAACGCCATTTTCGAGAAGGTCGGGCAGGAAGCGGGCCGGCGGCTGGCCGACGATGTCTTCGTCCATCTCCACCGCCTGTCGTTGCGCTTCCATCTCGACCGGCGCACCGGCGCCGTCACCAAGATCGTCGAGCGCGGCACCAAAAGCATCGACACGATGCTCTATTTCCTGCTGTTCAACATCGCGCCGACGGTGCTGGAACTGCTCGCCGTCTGCGCCATCTTCCTGGTGAAGTTCGGCCCCGGCCTGGTCGCCGCGACGCTGGCCATGGTCGCCCTCTATATCTGGTTCACCCGGCTCGTCACCGAATGGCGCAACCAGCTGCGCCGCGACATGGTCGACATGGACACCAGCGCCGTTGCCCATGCCGTCGACAGCCTGCTGAATTTCGAGACGGTCAAATATTTCGGCGCCGAGGAGCGCGAGGCGCGGCGCTACGGCTCCGCCATGCGCCGTTATGCCAAGGCGGCGGTAAAGTCCGAAAACAGCCTCGCCTGGCTCAATATCGGCCAGTCGCTCATCACCAACCTGATGATGGGCGGGGCGATGGCCTATACCGTCTGGGGCTGGAGCCGGGGGCAGTTCTCCACTGGCGACGTGGTGCTGGTGAACACCCTCCTGTCGCAGCTGTTCCGCCCGCTCGACCTGCTCGGCATGGTCTATCGCACCATCCGCCAGGGCCTGATCGACATGGAGGCGATGTACAAGCTGATCGATACTGAGACGGAGGTGGCCGACGTGCCCGGCGCCCCGCCGCTGCAGGTCGCGGGCGGCGCGGTTCGCTTCGACGCTGTCCGCTTCGGCTATGATCCCGAACGCGAAATCCTCCATGGCGTCAGCTTCGCTGTGCCGGCGGGCAAGACGCTGGCCATCGTCGGCCCATCGGGCGCGGGCAAGTCGACCATCGCCCGCATCCTGTTCCGCTTCTACGATATCCAGGGCGGTACCGTGTCGATCGACGGGCAGGACATCTCCGCCGTGACGCAGGCCTCACTGCGCGCCGCGATCGGCATCGTGCCGCAGGACATGGTCCTGTTCAACGACACGGTCGGCTATAATATCGGCTATGGCCGCGAAGGCGCGCGCCAGGATGAAATCGAGGCGGCGGCCAAGGCGGCGTCGATCCATGATTTCATCATGAGCCTGCCCCAAGGCTATGACACCCGCGTCGGCGAACGCGGCCTCAAGCTGTCGGGCGGCGAGAAGCAACGCGTCGCCATCGCCCGCACGCTGCTGAAAGACCCGCCGCTACTGGTGCTGGACGAAGCGACCAGCGCGCTCGACAGTCGCACCGAGACCGAGATCCAGACCGTGCTGCGCGACATCAGCCGCAAGCGCACGACCTTGGTGGTCGCCCATCGCCTGTCGACCGTGGTCGATGCCGACGAGATCATCGTGCTGGACGCCGGTCGCATCGTCGAGCGCGGCCGCCATGCCGATCTGGTCCGCGCCGACGGCCTCTACGCGACCATGTGGGCGCGCCAGGCAACCGAGCGCGACGACATGCCCGAAGAGCCGGGGATCGAGGACATGTTCGAGGTCGCCCCGCAATAAATGGTCAGCGCTCGCTGATCTGCGCCAGCGGATCGAGCCGGGCCTGCCAGCCCAGCCGGTCCAGTTCGGGCGTGTCGGCGACCGTCTCGGGATGGCCCAAGCACAGCAGGGCGGCGAAGGTCCAGTCGTCGGGCACTGCCAGCGTCCGCGTGACAAAGGCGGGATCGAGGATCGATACCCAGCCGAGCGCCAGCCCACGCGCCCGCGCGGCCAGCCACAGCGTGTGGATCGCCAGCATCACCGAATGGAGCCGGGTCTGCGGCATGGTCGCCGCGCCCAGCCCCGCGCCGGCCTGCGTCGCATCATCGCAGAAGACCGCGATGATCTCCGGCGCCTCGCCCAGCCCGTGCAGCTTCAGCGCGCGATAGGCGTCATGCCGGGTCGCGTCGGTTATCTGGCTGGTGGCCCGCTCCCGCTCGGCATCGACATGATCGGCCAATGCCGCGCGCAGGGGTGGCGTCCGCACCCGGACGAAGCGCCAGGGCTGGCTGTTGCCGACTGACGGCGCCAGTTGCGCCAGCGTCAGCAGTTCCAGCACCATCGCCTCGTCCAGCGGATCGGTGCGGAAATGGCGCACGTCGCGGCGCCAGGTCAGCAGCTCCGTCAGCGTCACGCAGAAATCGGGATCGAAGGCCTGCATCAATATTCGATGCCGGCCTGCGCCTTCACCCCGCTGCGGAAGGGATGCTTGATCATGGTCATTTCGGTGACCAGATCGGC
The DNA here is from genome assembly GCF_056790315.1 of Sphingobium sp. VMM. Taxonomy (NCBI): domain Bacteria; kingdom Pseudomonadati; phylum Pseudomonadota; class Alphaproteobacteria; order Sphingomonadales; family Sphingobiaceae; genus Sphingobium; species Sphingobium sp. VMM. The sequence continues at coordinate 110,322 of NZ_JBXGSI010000012.1, read as the reverse complement.
CGCCTCGATCAGCGCCTCGGGCGCATTGCGGCCGGTGACGACGACATGCTTCATCTCGTCCCTGCCGGTCAGCACCGCCAGCACCTCGTCCAGCGGCAGATAGTCGTAGCGCAGCACGATATTGAGTTCATCGGCCAGCACCATCGCATAATCGGGGTCGGCGACCATGCGCTTCACCTCGTCCCACGCCGCGCGCGCCAGCGCGATGTCGCGGCTGCGATCCTGCGTGTTCCAGGTGAAGCCCTCGCCCATCGGCTTGAACTCGATCTGCTCGGGAAAGGCATCGAACACCGCCTTCTCGCCGGTGGTCATCGCGCCCTTCACGAACTGGACCACGCCGACCTTCTTGCCATGGCCGATCATGCGCACGACCATGCCCAGCGCCGCCGTGGTCTTGCCCTTGCCCTTGCCGGTATGGACGATCAGCAGGCCCTTTTCCTGGGTCTTGGTCGCCATGATCTTGTCATGGGCAGCCTGCTTCTTCTTCATCTTTTCCGCATGCTGTTCGTCGGTGCGTTCGACCATCGTCACTCTCCAGAAAGCTCGGCGAGCAGCATGCCCGCGCTGTTGGACTTGGGTTTCCACAGGCCGCGTTCCAGCGCCTCGCTCAGCCGGGCGGCGGTCTCGCGCAGGGCGGCGGGGTTGGCGTCGGCCATGAAGGCGCGCACGGCCTCATCCTCGATGAAGGCGGCGTGGACGGCGTCGAAATGATGGTCGCGCACCGCATGGGTGGTGGCGGCAAAGGCGAAGAGATAGTCGACCGAGGCGGCGATCTCGAACGCGCCCTTGTAACCATGGCGCATGACGCCGGCGATCCATTTGGGGTTGGTGACGCGGGCGCGGACGATACGGCCGATCTCGTCCTCCAGCGTGCGGATCACCGGCCGTTCCGGACGGCTATGGTCATTATGATAGCTGAGCGGCTTGGCACCTTTAAGATGCTCGATGGCGGCGGCGATGCCGCCCTCGAACTGATAATAATCGTCGCTGTCGAGCAGGTCATGCTCGCGATTATCCTGGTTCTGGACGACGGCATCGGCCTGGGAGAGGCGCGTGGCGAACAGGCTGCGTTCGCTGTCGCCCTCCACCCCCGCGCCATAGGCATAGCCGCCCCAGTCGAGATAGACGTTCGCCAGATCGGCGCGGCTGTGCCAGATCTTCTCGTCAATCATCGCCTGCAGTCCCGCGCCATAGGCGCCGGGTTTCGATCCGAACACGCGGGCACCGGCGCGGCGCGCGGCCTCCGCCGCATCGGCACCATCCGCCACCAGCGCCGCCTGCTCGGCGCGATGCCGGGCGGCGGCGGGATTATCCTCGTCCGGTTCATCCAGCGCCATCACCGCACGGGCGGCGCTGTCGATCAGGTCGATCTGTTCGGGAAAGGCGTCGCGGAAGAAGCCGGAGACGCGCAACGTCACGTCCACGCGCGGCCGGCCCAGCTCGGCCAGGGTCATCATCTCGAAGCCGACGACCCGCCCCGAACTCCATTCCCAGCGCGGCCGCACCCCCATCAGCGCCAGCGCCTGGGCAATATCGTCGCCGCCGGTGCGCATATTGGCCGTGCCCCAGGCGGACAAGGCGATGGCGCGGGGATAGTCGCCCTCGCGCTGGAGATAATCGTCGACCAGCAATTGCGCCGATCGCTGGCCCAGATCCCAGGCGACAGCGGTCGGCACGGCGCGGGTATCGACCGAAAAGAAATTGCGCCCGGTCGGCAGCACGTCGGGCCGGCCGCGCGTCGGTGCGCCCGATGGCCCCGGCAGCACGAACCGCCCGTCGAGCCCGGCCAGCAGGGCCGCCGCCTCGCGCGGACCACAGGCATCGACGCGCGGCGCCAGATCATCGGCGATCGCCGCCAGCACGGCGGTGCTAGCCGGGCCGACCGGCGCCGCGCCGTCGACCAGCGCCGCCGCCAGCAGCTCCAGTCGCTCGACCATGTCGCCATGGGTGCGCCAAGGGTCTGTGGATAAGTCCGCCAGCGGGGCCGGACGCAGCCCATGCCATGGCGCCCCCAGCAGGCAATCGAGCGGATCGAAACCCAGCCCCAGATCATCGGCCAGCGCGCGCAGCAAGGAGGCCTGCCCCGGATGATCCAGGCCACGCGGCGTGCGCGCCAGCGCGATCAGCAGGTCGCGCCGCAACCGCCCCTGCGGCGAGGCGGTGAAGACATGCAGCCCGTCGCGGATCTGCAATTCCTTGAGCTCGCACAGATAATTGTCGATCGCGGCAAGCGCGTCGTCATCGTCGCCGGCGGCGCCCGCATCTTTGTCCAGCCCCTGGCTGCGGGCAAGGTCGATGATATCGCGGCGCAGCCGGTCGAGCCGGCGCGGGTCCATGCCGGCGGCGAGATAATATTCGTCCACCAGCGCTTCGAGCTGTTTCAGCGGCCCATAGCTTTCCGCTCGCGTCAGCGGCGGGGTCAGATGGTCGAGGATGACGGCGCCGATGCGGCGCTTGGCCTGCGTCCCCTCGCCCGGATCATTGACGATGAATGGATAGAGTTGCGGCACCGGCCCGGCGCAGATTTCGGGGAAGCAATCGGCCGAGAGCGACACCGCCTTGCCCGGCAGCCATTCCAGATTGCCATGCTTGCCGACATGGACCAGCGCCTGCGCGCCGAAATCCTGCTCCAGCCAGACATGGAAGGCGAGATAGGCGTGCGGCGGCGGCAGCGCCGGGTCATGATAGCTGCTCTTGGGATCGATATTATAGCCGCGCGCCGGCTGCACCGCGATCGCGACATGGCCGAAGCGATGGACGGCGAGGCGAAAGGCGCCGTCGCGCACGAAGGGATCGGCCTCGGGCGCGCCCCAGCGATCGACCATGGCGTCACGCGCGCTGTCCGGCAGAGCGGCAAAGGCGGCGCGATAGACATCGAGCGACAGGCTGACCTCGCCCGGTCGGTCGATCGACGCCCGGTCATTGGTGACGCCGCCGGTCATCAGCCGCATCAGTGCAGCGCCATCGCGCGGGGCGTCGCCGATCGCATAGCCGGCCTCGCCCAGCCGGCACAGGATCGCGGCGGCGCTGGCCGGCGTGTCGAGGCCGACGCCATTGCCGATCCGCCCGTCGCGATTGGGATAATTGGCCAGCACCAGCGCAACCCGGCGCTCGGCAGGCGGCGTGCGGCGCAGCGCTGCCCAGTTGCGCGCCAGATCGGCGACGAAGGCGACCCGGTCGGGTGCCACGCGCGGCACGACGATGCCGCACTGGGTTCGCGCGTCGAACCGCTCGGCCGCCTTGAAAGCCACGGCGCGGGTGAAGAGGCGCCCGTCCACTTCGGGCAGGGCGACATTCATCGCCAGGTCGCGCGGACCAAGGCCACGGGCGGACCCGCGCCAGCTGCCTTCCTCGACCCCCGCAAAGGCGGTCTGCAGGATCGGGCAATCGGCCTGTTCCAAGATGCCCGGTACGCGCGGAACGGACGACGAGGAGGCGGCAAAGCTGGTCGCATTGACGATGATGTCGGGCGCGATATCGGCCAGCAGCCCGCCGAGCCAGTCGCGCACGAACGGCTCGCGCAACGCACGCACATGCACGGCGGCAACGTTGAAGCCGCGCGCGCCAAGGGTCGCTACCATCGCATCGACCGCGCTCAGCGTGCCGGCCACCACCAGCGCGCGATAGAAGATCAGCAGTGCCACCGGCCGCCCCTCGACCCAGGTCGCGCGCAGCTCGGCCACGCCCGGCCGGTCGTGACCTGGCAGGTACAGGCCCGCGTCGGCGATCGGCAGCGGATGATCGGGCTCGCCCGCATCCGCGCCGATCAGCCGCGCGGCGCAGCGCAGGAAGGAGAGCGCATTGGCGGTGCCGCCCTGGCGCAGATAGTCGCGCAGCTGCTCGCGCATCGCCGCCGGCACGGTGGAAGCCAGATCCAGCGCGGGATCGCCCTCGCGCCCATCGGCGATCGCGGCGAAGGCGATGCCCCGTTCACGCGCGACCTGCGCAATCTCGTCCACGCCATAGGGCCAATAGCTCTTGCCGCCGAGCAGGATGACGCAGACGAAGCGCGCCCTGGCGATCACCTTCTCGACATAGAGGTCGACCGAATAGGGATGTTTGAGCTGCAGCAGATTGGCCAGCCGCACGCTCGGCGCATCATCGGGCAGGCGCGCGGCAGCGGCGGCGAAACAGGCCAGGTCGCTGTCCGCCACGGTCAGGATGACGATGTCGCCGGGCGGCTGATCGAGGTCGATCGCCTCCTCGCCGTCGCTGATCGTTCCCGGCGTGGCGGACAGAAGATGCATCAGCCGAGCACGGCCTGGATGTCGGCATCGATCGCGGCGCGGTTCAGCCCCTTCTGGCCGATCACCACCAGCTGGGTGCGGCGCGCTTCCTGCGGCTGCCAGGGACGGTCGAAGAAATGCTGGATGCGCGGGCCGACCGCCTGCACGACCAGGCGCATCGGCTTGCCCGCGACCGCGACCATGCCCTTGACGCGCAGCACGTCATGGGTGGCGATCAGCGCGGACAGCGCCTCCACCAGCGTGTCGGGATCGACAACGGCATCGCCGCCGACGACGAAGCTGTCGAAATCATCATGGTCATGATCCTCGCCCTCCGCCTCATGGTGCGAGGGCCGGGCGTCGAGATCATCCTCTGCCGCCGCGACGATGCCCAGCAGCGCGCCGATATCGACCGCACCATGGGCGGCGCGGACGATCTTCACGCCGGGCCGCGTCTCGGCATCGACCTGCGCCTCGACCGCGGCCAGCGTGTCGGCATCGACCAGGTCGCTTTTGTTCAGCACCACCATGTCGGCGCAGGCGAGCTGATCCTCGAACAATTCCTCCAGCGGACTGTCATGGTCCAGATTGGGGTCGGCGGCGCGCGCTGCGGCCAGGGCGGCCTCGTCCGTGGCAAAACGGCCGGCGGCGACCGCATCGGCGTCGATCAGCGCGACGACGCCGTCCACCGTAGCGCGGGTGCGGATGTCGGGCCACTGGAACGCCTTGACCAGCGGCTTGGGCAGGGCCAGCCCCGAGGTTTCGATGATGATATGGTCGGGCGGGCTCGGCCGGTCGAGCAGCGCGGTCATGGTCGGCAGGAAATCGTCGGCTACGGTGCAGCAGATGCAGCCATTGGCCAGCTCGACGATATCCTCTTCCGGGCAGGCGGCGTCGTTGCAGCCCTTCACCAGTTCGCCGTCGACGCCGACATCGCCAAATTCGTTGATGATGAGGGCGAGCCGGCGCCCCTTCGCATTTTCCAGCAGATGGCGGATCAGCGTGGTCTTGCCCGCGCCCAGGAAGCCGGTGATGACGGTGGTCGGGATCTTGGCAGATGCAGTGTTGGCCATGACAAATACTCGCGCGCCGGAGCAACCGGGGCGGGAGCGAACCGGGCGCGCACGCACGGCCGGCCGGCATCGCGGACGGGCGCTTGTTCGCCCGCAGATGCGTGACCGCGCGGCTCCAGCCGCCAACCTGTCGCTCAGACGGAACACCGTGCCCCGGCCATCCCCTGGACCAAAGCAAGAGCGACCTAAACGCCGGCAGGTCTCCTGGCTTGCGGGTCATAGCGGGAGGAACGGCCTTCCCAGGCCTCGCAGGATTTAGCGTCCGGCCCAGTGGCTGCTGATCCCGCATCGGGGACAGCTTTGTTCATCACGCTCGCCGCTCACAGTTGCAGGGACAGCTGCGGATTTGGACGCCATGGCATCCGCACCGCCTTCCCATTTTAAGCCCCCGTGGGGGCACCGGCGCGATCATGTCGGGACGATGCGAAGCCCCGTCCCTGGGCCGGTTCCTAGTCGCTTTGGGCAGCGGTGACAATCCAGCCATCAGCGATGGCGAGCGGCCAAAGCCTAAGGCGCTGACCGACACAGGGGCCGCCGACACAGACGCCATCGTCGCGGCGGAAAATGGCGCCGTGCCAGCTGCATCTGATATGACTACCGTCCGGGGTCAGATAATCGTCCAGCTGCTGCGCCAGCGGCAGGCCGGCATGGGGGCATTGGTCGACAAAGCCGGCGACATGATCGCCATCCCGCACGGCAAATCCATGGAAGCGGCCGGCGCGCATCTGCAGCACGAAATTGCGCGCCTTGCCGTCGGCGATCTGGTCGATCGGGCAGAGGCGCACGCCCGCCGGCGTCGCGAACAGGCGCGTGTCAGTGTCACTCATATGTCAGCGTCGGGCTGGCGATCGGGGTGCGCGGCGGCAAAGGCGGGGAGCGCGCATGCCGCCGCGTCCACGGCGCACAGCCGCGGAAAGGGCGTCAGGTCGACGCCGAAGCGCCGGGCATTGTAGAGCTGGGGCACGATATGGCAGTCGGCGAAGCTGGGGCTGTCGCCGAAGGCGAAGCGGCCGCCATGCCGGGCGATCAGCGTTTCGAGCGCAGCAAATCCCTCGCCGGTCCAACGCGCGATCCAGGCACGGACCTGATCCTCGCTGGCGCCGAAATCCTGCCGCAGCGCCTGCAACACGCGCAGATTGCCGAGCGGATGAATGTCGCAGGCAATGATGCCGGCCATGGCACGGACGATCGCCGCATCGCCCGGATCGGCGGGCAGCAGGGGCGGCTGCGGCCAGCGCGCCTCGATCCATTCCAGGATCGCGCCGCTCTGCGTCAGCACGGTGTCGCCCGCGACCAGCGCGGGCACCAGCCCCTGCGGCGCCAGCGCTCGATAGTCGGGCGCGCGCTGCGCACCGCTGCGCAGATCATGGGTGACCTGTGCATAGTCGACACCCTTCAGGGCCAGCGCAATCCGTACGCGATAGCTCGCGCTCGACCGCCAATAGCCATGAAGGGTGAGGTCGCTCATCGCGCCGGCACGATCATCGCGCGGCATTCGCCAAAGCCGATCGGCACATGGCCGGGGGCTGATGCCGTGGCGCGCAATGTCACCTCGTCGCCATCCTCCAGGAAGCAGCGCGTCTCGCCCGATGGCAGGATGATCGGCTCGCGCCCGCCGCTGCTGATTTCCATCAGGCTGCCATAGCCATCGCGCGTCGGGGCGGAGATGGTGCCGCTGCCGAGCAGATCGCCGGGCATCAGGTTGCAGCCATTGGAGGCATGATGGGTGACGATCTGGCTGACGGTCCAGTACATGTTGCTCGCCGGCCCCTGGCTCAGCCGCATCGGCGGCTGGCCCGCGTCGCGCATCGCCTGGGTGGACAGATAGACTTCCAAGGTCAGCGCCAGCGCACCATGGGCCTGATCGTCGGCATCGCTGAGGTAAGGCAGCGGCGCCGGGTCGCCTTCGGGCCGGGGCGGCTGGGCGATGCGGAACGGCGCCAGCGCCTCGGGCGTCACCACCCAGGGCGAGATGGTCGAATGGAAATTCTTGGCCACGAAGGGCCCGAGCGGCTGATATTCCCAAGCCTGGAAATCGCGCGCCGACCAGTCGTTGAGCAGGCAGAAGCCGGCGACATGATCGGCCGCCTCGCCGATGGGGATCGGGCTGCCCAGATCATTGCCGGTGCCGATCCACACGCCCAGTTCCAGCTCATAGTCGAGCCGGGCAGTCGGGCCGACCACCGGAACCTCGGCCTCGGGCGGCTTGCGCTGGCCGCGCGGGCGGACCAACGGATCCCCCGACGGACGGATCGAGGATGCCCGGCCATGATAGCCGATCGGCACATATTTATAATTGGGCAGCAGCGGATTGTCGGGCCGGAACTGGCGGCCGATATTGTTGGCGTGATGGATGCCGACATAGAAGTCGCTATAGTCGCCGATCCGCGCCGGCAGGTGCAGCGTGCAGTCCGCCGCCCGGTGCAACAGCGGCTCGACCGCCGGGCGATGGGCCGGGTTCGACAGCAGCGCGCTGATCCGGCGGCGCAGGGCGACCCGCTCCGCCACCGGCAGCGCCATCAGGCCATTGAGCTGGTCTTCCAGCAGCGGTGCGCAATCGATCAGCCCGGCGCCGACACAGGCGGCCAGGTCCAATATCGCATCGCCGATCGCGACACCCGCGCGCGGCGGTCCGCCGGCGGGCGAGAACAGGCCATAGGGCAGATTCTGGATCGGGAAGTCGCCATGATCCTGCGCGCTCGCAACCCAGCTGGTGCGGGCGGGATCATGGGTTTCGTCTATGTGCCGATAGCTCATGGGGTCTCGTTCATCGGGGGAAGCTGGGCCTTGCGGAAGCCGGACCAGCATTCATCATAATCGGGTTGCAGTAGCGGGCTTTCCATCGCCCAGCGTGTCGGGCGCAGCACCATGCGGCTTTCGAACATGAAGGCCATGGTGTCGGCGATGCGCTGGGGCGCCAAGTCGGCGGCGATCGCCTTGTCATAGCTCGCCCGGTCGGGGCCATGGCCGGCCATGCCATTGTGCAGCGACGCGCCGCCGGGCGCAAAGCCGCCCGCCTTGGCATCATATTCGCCATGGATCAGCCCCATCAGCTCGCTCATCACATTGCGGTGGAACCAGGGCGGCCGGAACGTGTCCTCCGCCACCATCCAGCGCGGCGGGAAGATGACGAAATCGATATTGGCGGTGCCCGGCGTTTCGCTCGGGGAGGTCAGCACCGTGAAGATCGACGGATCGGGATGGTCGAAACTGACCGTGTTGATCGTGTTGAAACGGGTCAGGTCATAGCGCAGCGGCGCAAGATTGCCGTGCCAGGCGACGACATCGAACGGGCTGTGATCCAGCATGATTATCCACAGGCGGCCCATATACTTCTGCACCAGCGCATAAGGACGCTCGACATCCTCGAATGCCGCGATCGGCGCCTCGAAATCGCGGGGGTTGGCCAGGCCATTGGCGCCGATCGGCCCCAGATCCGGCAGGCGGAAGGGCGCCCCATAATTTTCGCAGACATAGCCGCGCGCCGCGCCCTCGGTCAGCTCGACCCGGAAGCGGACGCCGCGCGGGATCAGCGCAATCTGCAATGGCGCGACATCCATCACGCCCAGTTCGGTGACGATACGCAGCGCGCCCTGCTGCGGCACGATCAGCATCTCGCCATCGGCGCAGACGAAGGCGCGGTCGACCATCGAGGCCGTCGCGGCATAGAGATGCACGGCGCAACCCTGTCCCGCCGCGACATCGCCATTGCCGGCATAGCTGGTGAGGCCGTCGATGAAATCAACGTCACCCTCAGGCAATGGCAACGGGTTCCAGCGCAGCCGGTTGGGCGATGGCGGCACTTCGTCGAACGGCGCGCTGCGCAGCAAAACTGCAGCATCATAGGGTGCGAAGGGCGGATGCGCCGCCGCCGGCCGCATGCGATAGAGCCAGCTGCGCCTGTTCTCCGCCCGCGGCGCGGTGAAGGCGGTGCCGGACAATTGCTCGGCATAGAGGCCATAGGGCAGGCGCTGGGGCGAATTGCGCCCCACCGGCAGCGCGCCGGCCACCGCCTCGGTCGAGAAATGATTGCCGAAGCCGCTCATCATCCGGGGCGGCGCGTCACTCATCGACGGTGATCACGCCGCGACGGATCTGGTCCAGTTCGATCGATTCATAGAGCGCCTGGAAATTCCCATTGCCAAAGCCTTCATTGCCCTTGCGCTGGATGATCTCGAAGAAGATCGGGCCGAACATCGTCTCGGTAAAGATCTGCAGCAAGATGCCCTCCTCACCGACATTGCCGTCGATCAGAATGCGGTTGCGCTTCAACCGTTCCAGATCCTCGCCATGGCCCGGCACGCGCTGGTCGACCAGCTCATAATAGGTCTCGATCGTGTCCTGCAGCCGCACCCCGCGCGCCCGCAGCCGCTCGACCGTGTCATAGATATTGGCGGTGGTAAGCGCGATATGCTGGATGCCCTCGCCATTATAGTCGCGGATGAACTCCTCGATCTGACTCTTGTCGTCCTGGCTCTCGTTCAGGGGAATGCGGATCGCCTTGTCCGGCGCAATCATCGCCTGGCTGAACAGGCCGGTCGCCTTGCCCTTGATATCGAAATATTTCTGTTCCTCGAAGCCGAAGAGGGTGCGGTAAAATTCGCTCCACACCCGCATCTGGCCACGCTTCACATTGTGGGTCAGATGGTCGAGCAGGTCGAGGCCGACATTGTTGCGCGCTTCGGCTTCCCGCCAGCCGGGAAACTCGGCCCAGTCGGCATAGGGATCGCCGCCATCGGGCATGAAATAGAGGTAGGAGCCGCCAATCCCCTGGATCACCGTGTCATTCTCGTCCGTCGGCTTGCCGCCATGGTCGAGCGCCCAGCGCAGCGCCGCATCGGGATCGGCAACGCGAAAGGCCATGGCGCTGGCCGAGGGGCCATGTTCGCCACGAAAGGCAGCGACGCGTCCGGCATCGTCGCGATTGAGCATCAGGTTGATCCGCCCCTGCTTGTAGCGGGTGATATTCTTGGTCGGGTGTCGGTGGGTCGCGGTGAAGCCCAGCTGCTCGAACTGGGCGGCCATCTTCTCGGGCTCGGGCGAGGTGAATTCAACGAACTCGAAGCCGTTGAGGCCCAGCGGGTTGGCGGGATCGATGGTCATAACGGGTTCCTCAGGCAGAAGGCAGATGCGGCGAAAGGCCGGCGACAAAGGCGGGGATGGTGTCGAGCCGCAGCCCGGCGATGTTGATGCGGCCATTGCCGGCCATGTAGATGCCATGGTCGGCGCGCATCGCGGCGACGGCGGCAGGGGTTACCGGCAGCATCGCGAACATGCCGCGCTGGCCGGCAATGGCGGCAAGCTGCGGATGGGCCGCCGCCAGCGCGGCGCGCAGCGCATTGATGCGGGTGCGCATCTGGTCCAGCTCGTCCGTCCATTGCGCGCGCATCGCCGGCCGTTCCAGGATGGTGCGCACGATCGCCGCGCCATGATCGGGCGGCATCGACCAGATGCCGCGCGCCAGCGCGACGATGTTGGAAAAGGCGAGCGCGGTCAGCGCGGCATTCGCCCCCTGCACCCACAGCGCGCCCACCCGCTCGCGATAGAGGCCGAAATTCTTGTCGCAGCTATAGGCGACCAGCGCATCGGGCACGGCGGCCAACATCTGCCGCGTGGCGGCGGCGTCCGCTTCCAGCCCGTCGCCCAGACCCTGATAGGCGAGGTCGATGAAGGGGATCAGGCCGCGCGCCGCGCACAGATCGGTGATCGCCGCCCATTGATCGGCGCTGAAATCGACGCCGGTCGGATTATGGCAGCAGCCATGGAGCAGCAGCACGTCACCGGCCTGGGCCGCGGCCAGATCGGCCAGCATCGCGTCGAAATCGACCGCGCCGGCACCATCCAGGAAACGGTGCGACGCCAGCGCCAGCCCGGCCTCGCGGAAGATCGGCGCATGATTGGGCCAGGTCGGATCACCGATCCACACGGTGGCACCGGGCCGCGCACGGGCGATGAGGTCGGCGCCCAGCCGCAGTGCGCCGGTGCCGCCCGGCGTCTGCACACCGGCGATCCGGTCGGCCCCTGCCAGCGGACCAAAGATGATGGCGGCGAGCAGGTCGACAAAGCCCGTGTCGCCCTCCGGCCCGAGATAGGATTTGCTCCCCTGCTCGGCCAGCAGCAGCGCTTCTGCCGCCTTCACCGCGCGCATTACCGGGGTCGCGCCCGCCTCGTCGCGATAGACGCCGACGCCCAGGTCAATCTTGTCGGCGCGCGGATCGGCGCGATACTGCGCGATCAGCCCCAGCAGCGCGTCGGGCGCCTGGCGATCGAGCGCACCGAACAGGGACCGGCCGGGCGCCGGGGCAAGAAGGGTCGTGTCTGTCATAGAACCTCAGAAGCGCGGGCACGGGCATAGGCTTGGGTGCCACGGGTGTAGATGATGTCGGTGTCGGTGATCGCGTCGGTCGCGAAATCGGGCTGCCCTGCCAGTTGCGCATAAAGCGGGGCGAAGTCGGTCTCGACCGTCTGGCGCAGCAAATCCTCGAAACTGTCGATGACGAAATAGCTCTGCTGATAATCGTCGATGCGATAGCGGGTGCGCATCAGCCGCCTGAGGTCGAAGCCAAGGCGATGGGGCGAGGGATCGTCGAGCGCGAAGACGGATTCGCCATAGGAGGAGACGATGCCCGCGCCATAGAGGCGCAGCCCCTCGGGCCGGCGAATGAGGCCGAATTCGACCGTGTACCAGTAGAGCCGGGCCAGCCGCTCGATCGCACCCAGATCGGCGGCGCGCAGGCCGCCCTCACCATAGGCCTCCATATAGTCGGCGAAGACCGGATTCGCGAGCAGCGGCACATGGCCGAAGACATCGTGGAAAATGTCCGGCTCCTGCAGATAGTCGATCTGGTCGGGGGTGCGGATGAAGCGGCCGGCGACAAAGCGGCGATTGGCCAGATGCTCGAAGAAGACCCGATCCGGCACCAGCCCCGGCACGGCCACCACCTGCCAGCCGGTCGCGCGCATCAGCCGATCGGACAGTTCATCGAAATTGGGGATGCCGGGGCGGTTGATGCGCAGGATATCAAGCCCGGCCATGAACTCGGGCACCACCCGGTCGGGCAGCATGGCGGACTGGCGCGCGAACAGCGTATCCCACATCGCATGCTCGGCCGCGCTGTAGCGGTCCCACGCCTGCGGGATCGTCCAGTCGGTCGCAGCGCCTGCGGGTGGTTCAAGCTCCTCTACCATCACGCCAATCTCTCACAGAGTGGGCGTAATTGCCTTTCAATCGGGGAGAATTTACAAGGGATTTTGGGAAATCAATTCACCGATCGGCGATATCATGAACAAATCCGTCAATCTCGATGCGCTCGACCGCCGCATCGTCGCAGAGCTTCAGCGCGACGCTTCGCTCAGCAATGCGGACCTGGCCGAACGGGTCGGCAGCACCGCCCCTTCCTGCTGGCGGCGGATCCGGGCGCTGGAGGAGATGGGCGTGCTCAAGGGCGCGGTGCGCCTCGCCGATGCGGAGAAGCTGGGCCATGCCGTCAACATCTTGTGCAGCGTGCGGATGAAGAGCCACACCAGCGAAAGCGTCGACGCCTTCCACGCCTTTGTCGAGGCGCATCCGCAGATCATGGAATGCTACCTCATGTCGGGCGAATGGGACTATCTGATGCGGGTCGTGGCCTCCGACGTCGCCGATTATGAGCATTTCCTGATGCGCAACCTGCTCAAACACCCCTCGGTCGGCGGCGCTTCCTCCCACTTCGCCTTGTCGGTGACGAAATTCACCACGGTGCTGCCGGTGGGGGAAGCGGGACGGTAGGAAGAAAGCGGCCGGAGCAATTGCTGCCCCGGCCGTCTTCCGATCTTCAGGCCATCAGCGCCTTGACGGCTTCGGCCACGCGCTCGGGCGAGACGATATAGGCGTCCTCCAGCACCTTGGCGAAGGGCACCGGCGACTTGGGCGCGCCCAGGCGCCGGACCGGGGCCTTGAGCTGACCGAACAGTTCCTCGGCAATGGTCGAGGCGATTTCGCCACCCGGACCGAAGTCACGCACGGCTTCATGCACCACCAGCGCCCGGCCGGTCTTGGCGACCGAGGCCAGCACTGCTTCGCGATCCCAGGGGGACACGGTGCGCAGATCGACCAGTTCGGCCGAAATGCCTGCCTCCGCCAGCGCCGGCAGCGCGGCCTGGCAGCGCAGCAGCTGCGACGACCAGGAGACGATGGTGATGTCGCTGCCTTCCTGCACGATCCGCGCCTTGCCCAGCGGGATCGGCGTCGCGACCTCGTCCACCTCGCCCGGAATAAACAGGCTGCCGGCGGATTCGATGAAGATGCAGGGATCGGGATCCTGGATGCAGGACAGCAGCAACCCCTTGTAATCGGCCGGGGTCGAGGGCGCGACCACCTTGATGCCGGCGGTGTGGGCGAACCAGCCTTCCAGATGGTCGGCATGCTGGCCGGCGGTCTGCCAGCCCGCGCCGGTCAGGGTGCGGATGGTGATCGGCACCGTGCTCTGCCCGCCCGACATAAAGCGCAGCTTGGCGGCATGGTTGAAGATCATGTCCATGGCGACGGTGGTGAAGTTCATCAGCATGATCTCCGCCACCGGCTTGTAGCCGGCCAGTGCCGCGCCGATCGCCGCGCCGATGATCGCCTGTTCCGAGATCGGCGTCGACTTGACGCGATCGTCGCCGAAGCGGGTCGACAGGCCAGCGGTCGCGCCGGTGACGCCGCCGCCTTCACGGTCGGCGACATCCTCGCCCAGCACCAGCACCTTGTCATCCTCCGCCATCGCCTGGGCGAGCGCCGAATTGACGGCCTGGAGCGAGTTCATCTTCTTGGCCGTCATGCGGGCATCTCCTGGGCAAACACATCGCGGCGCAGTTCGTCGACCGACGGCAGCGGGCTGGCCAGCCCGAATTCCTGGGCATCCTCGACCTCGGCCTCGATCTTCGCCTGCATCTCGGCCAGCTGATCCTCGGTCGCGTGGCCCTGTGTCACCAGCCATGTCTTGAAGGCGGGCAGCGGATCCTTGGCGATTGCCGCGGCCTTTTCCTCCTTGGTCATGTACTTGTCGTCGTCGCCCAGCACATGGCCGAGGAAACGGAAGGTCTTGCATTCCAGCAGGGTCGGCCCCTCGCCCTCGCGGGCGCGGGTGATCGCTTCATGCGCGGCGGCATACATGGCGAGCGGATCATTGCCGTCGACAGTATGGCCGGGCATGCCGTAGCCGATTGCGCGCTTGGCGATGAAGTCGACCGAGGTGCCATTTTCGTAGCGCGTATGTTCGGCAAAGCCGTTATTCTGGCACACGAAGATCACCGGCAGCTTCCACACCGACGCCAGGTTCAGCGCTTCGTGGAAGGCGCCGATATTCGATGCGCCGTCGCCGAAATAGGCGATCGTCACCCGCTTCGATCCGTCGAGCTTCGCCGCCCAGGCGAGGCCATTGGCAATCGGCATGGAAGAGCCGACAATGCCGGTCGTCACCATCACCCCGGTTTCGGGATGGGTGAGGTGCATCGGCCCGCCCTTGCCCTTGCAGGTGCCATCGACCCGGCCGGCAATCTCCGCCCAGAGCGGGCGCAGCGGCATGTCCTTGGCCACCATGTCGTGGATGCCGCGATAGATGGTGCAGATCTTGTCGTCGTCGGTCAGCAGCGACGAGATGGTCGCGGGGATCACTTCCTGCCCGCGCGCCGAATAATAGGGCATGACCAGCCGCCCCAGGCGGATGGTCTTGCGGATCGCGTCGTCATTGCGCTCGATCCGGATCATGCGGCGGTAGATGTCCACCAGCGCTTCCTGGCTCGGCGCCGGGGCGTTGCTCAACTCTGCCATGGGTTCCTCGATGGCTATGGAATGTGCCCCCTGCATTGGCCGTCGGGCATCGGGGGTCAACTCGCCCCGGCGATATGTGGCCCTACGCCCCAAAAGGCGCGAAAATGCGTCGCTTTTCCGCGCGATTTCGCTCCACCGATATGCGGCCGGCGATGCTTGCAATGCGGTCCGATCGGCCCAAGCTGGCGGCAGGGAGAGCGCGCGATGACGAACATGCTGACCGCCGTCGCCAAGGGCGGCGAAGGTATTGAGGGGATCGCGATCCACAGCGTGCCGATCCCGGTTGCGGGGCCGGGCGAGGCGCTGGTTCGGCTCAAGGCGGCGACGCTCAATTTCCGCGATCTGATCATCGCCCGCGGCATGATGGCGGGGCTCGCCAAGGAACCCGATTATGTCCCCCTGTCCTGCGCCACCGGCGAGGTGGTCGCGGTCGGCGATGGCGTATCGCGCGTGAAGCCGGGCGACCGGGTCAATCCGATCTTCGCGCTGGGCTGGCTGGAGGGAAGACAGCCGAGCATGGCGATGCTGGGCGGCAGCGCCGACGGCGTCGCGCGTCAATATGCGGTCTTTCCGGCGGAAAGCCTGTGCATTGTGCCGGACGCGCTCGGCGATCTGGAGGCGGCGACTTTGACCTGCGCCGGCCTGACTGCCTGGAACGCGCTGTTCCTGCCCCGCCCGATCCAGCGGGGCGAATGGATATTGTGCCAAGGCACCGGCGGCGTCTCGATTGCGGCATTGCAATTGGCCAAGGCGGCCGGCGCGCATGTCGCCATCACCTCCTCCTCCGACGCGAAGCTGGCGCGCGCCCGCGCGCTGGGTGCCGACATCAGCGTCAATTATCGGACCGATCCCGACTGGCCAGCGGCGATCCGCCAGGCGCTGGGCGGACACGGTGTCGACATCGTGGTCGATGTGGTCGGTGCCAGCCAGGTGGAAACCGCCGCATCGCTGCTCAACCCCGGCGGGGTAATCGCCGCGATCGGCATGCTGGGGTCCGAATTCAGCTGGCACCTGGCCGATGTCGGCGGCCATCCGGTCGCCCGCATCTCGGTCGGCAACCGCGCCGAGCATGCGGCGATGCTGGCCTTTTGCGCGCAGCATCGCATCCGGCCGGTGGTCGATGCGGTCTATGATCTCACCCGTCTGGCCGATGCCTGCCGCCATCTAGAAAGCGGCCAATTTTTCGGCAAGATCGGGATAAACCTACTCTAAATTCTGGAACGGACGCATGGACAAGAATGAAAAGGCGCGCGAGGCGGCCGAGCGCGTGCTGCAACTGGAGGCCGAACTGGAGGCGGAGGGCGATGCCCGGACCGGTGGCGACGAACTCGCCCATTCGCGCGCGGTGCTGCACCAATGGGTCGATACGGTGGTCGCGGTCGTGGCCTCGCCGGGGGTCGGCCGCGTGACGCTGATCCACGCCGATGGCGGCCAGACCAAGATCGCCTCGCCCAGCCTGCCCTTCCTGCTCTCGCGTCCGGCCCGGTTCGATGCGCAGGATGAAAATTCTCCGTCCGACGCGGGTTGAAAGCCGCCCACGGCTTCCTATCTATGAATAGTCTCGGCCAGCCCCCTCAGGCCGAGACATCTTACCAGGCCCCCGGCGCACTCCCCCCGCGTCGGGGGCAATGGTTTTCCGGGCTATTCCCTTCCTTCATTACTGATTTTCCAGCCCCGCCGCATGGCGCGCGGCGATATAGCCGAACACCATCGACGGCCCGATGCTGGCGCCCGCCGCGACATAGACATTGCCCATCACCGATGCGGTGGTGACGCCGGTGGCATAGAGGCCGGGGATTGGCGCGCCCGCGCCATCGACCACCCGCCCGCGTTCATCGGTGACGACGCCGCCATAGGTGCTGACATCGCCCGGCACGACCGGCACGGCGTAAAATGGCCCCTTCTCGATCGACCCCATGGAGCGTTCCGCGGAAAAGGGATCGCCCACGAAGCCGCAATTGTCATAGGCGCGCGCGCCGCGATCGAAATCCCCATCCTTGCCGGCGGCGACGAAGCCGTTCCAGCGCGCCACCGTCGCGGCCAGGGTGGCGGGATCGGCGCCGATGCTGGTCGCCAGCCCCTCGATCGTGTCGGCGCTGTGCAGATAGCCGCTTTCCACCCAGCCTTCGGGAATCGCCTTGTCGATGAAGCGACCGGCGACGGCATAAAGTTCGACATATTGACGGTCCAGGATCGCCCAGCTCGGCACCGCCGGCACCACGGCGTTCCGCCGGACCATCGTTTCACAATAAAGCTCGTAACTGCCCCCTTCGTTCATGAAGCGGGTGCCGCCCTGATCGACCAATATGGCGTGCGGCTTGCCAGTCATCGACTGGGCACCGGGCGCGACATAGCCCTTGTCCCAGCCGGGCGCGGGGGTGAGCTGATAGCCGACCATCTGGTCCATCTGTGCCAGCCGGCCGCCGATCCGCTCCAGTTCCTGCTGCATCTCGCCGGTGTCGCCCTCGGGCGTCTGCGACCATTCGGCGCGGGTGCCGGGCATGTAGCGGTCGCGCATCGCCTGGTTGCGGGCAAAGCCGCCGGCATTGACCAGCACGCCCAGCCGCGCGCCGATCCGCCAGGGCTTGCCGTCCTTCATCGTGACGACGCCGGTGGCGATCCCCTCCTGCACGACGATCTCGCTTACCGGCGTATCGGTGCGGACATCGGCGCCGGCAGCCAGCACGGCTTTCAGCATCCGTCCCTGCAGCGCGGCCCCGGCCGTGGTATATTTGCGGCCCAAAAGCTTGTCGCGAATGGTGCGCAGCGCGATCTTGGCCATCAGCTTGCCCGACGCCTTGTTGGTGCGACGATGGCTCTGCGCCTCCATCCCCTCGACCAGCGTGACGTTGAATTCGGCAAAGCCCTGGCGCAACCGGTCGGCCCAGTCGCCCAGTTCCTTGCGGTTGAAGGGCCTGGCCACCACGGTGCGCGACGTCTTGCAGCCGCCGGGCTGCTCATCATAATAATCCGGCCAGAAGGTCGAACCGCGTTGCAGCGCCACCCCCTGATCCACCAGGAAATCGACCGCGCGCGGCGCCTGCGTCACATAGGCGAGGCGCTTCTCGCGCGAGGTGCCGGGGGCCGGATGGCCGTCCAGCGCCTGCAGCGCGTCGAGATAGGTCATCGCCGCCTCGACACTGTCCGCCTCGCCATCGGCTGCCATGAAACGGTTGGCGGGAATCCACATGACGCCGCCCGACTTGGCGGTGGTGCCGCCGATCTTGTCGGTCTTTTCCAGGATGACGACCGACTTGCCGGCCTGGCGCATGACCAGCGCCGAACTCATCGAACCGGCGCCGCTGCCCACGACCACCCAGTCGAATATCTCGTCGAACCCGTCCATGCGCCGCTCTCCCTTTTCTGTGCGTCCGGGCTATCGTGCCGGGGCGATGATGGGGAGGGCGAAGCCACGCTCATCGCCACGGCGACGTTGGCGCCGCGCGGCGCCATGCTAGAGCAGGCCGTAAGGAGAGACGCATGAGCCATGACCTGCCCGATTATCGCACCATCCTGCTGGAGCGGCGGGGGCGGCTGTTGGTGATGACGCTCAACCGGCCGGAAGCGCTGAACGCGGTCAATCTCGACCTGCATGATGAATTGCCCGAGGCGCTGGCCTTTGCCGGGCGCGACAATGGGTCGGACGTGGTGCTGCTGACCGGCGCGGGCCGCGCCTTTTCCGCCGGTGGCGACATCGCCCATATGGAGCATAATGCCGCCAACCCGCATCTGTTCGATCATGAGGCGCGGCAGGCGAAGCGGATCGTTTCCGCCCTGCTCGACATCGAAAAGCCGGTGGTGTGCCGGATGAACGGCCATGCCGTCGGGCTGGGCGCGTCGATCGCCTTGCTATGCGACATCATCTTTGCCGCCGAGGGCGCGAAGATCGGCGACCCCCATGTCCGCATCGGCCTGGTCGCCGGCGATGGCGGTGCGGTCATCTGGGCGCAGCGGATCGGCCTGGCCAAGGCGAAGGAATATCTGCTGACCGGCGAATTGTTGAGCGCGGCCAAGGCGGCGGAGATCGGCCTCATCAACCATTGCCTGCCGGCCGATCGGCTGGACGAGGCGGTCGATGCCTTCTGCGCCAGGCTGCTGGCCGGGGCACCCAATGCGATCCGCTGGACCAAGATATTGACCAACATGGAATTGAAGCGGATCGCCGGCGCCGTGATGGAAGCCGGCATCGCCTATGAATCGCTCAGCGTCCGCACCGCCGATCATCGCGAGGGCATCGCCGCGCTGAAAGAGAAGCGGACACCGAAATTTACAGGGCGATAGAAGGCCACTGATCGATGCGTAGGCGACAGCCTTCTTCATACCGTCATCCCAGCGAAGGCTGGGATCTCTCTTTTCTTTCAAGCCCATCGCAAAAAGAAGAGAGATGCCAGCCTTCGCTGGCATGACGAACGGTGGTGGCGCGTCAGATAATATCCGCCACGCATCTCCAGCGGCGTTCGGCGCTGGAGATGCGGATCGCTTCCTGGATGCGTTCGACCTCGAGCGCGCGGGCGAAGTCCGGGGCTGCGGCGCCGCCACCTTGGATCGCATCCACCATGGCCTGCATCGACAGCGCCATCGGGTAGCTGGGCTGGGGCTCGCTCTGCCAGTCGAGGGCGATGCCGGGCGTCGTCTTGAACGCGTCAGCCAGCGCCACATCCTCCAGCGTGCCGCCCAGTTGCCCCGCGCGCAGCGTGCAGTCGCGCGCGGTCGGGAAAGTGGGCGAAGTGGAGACCATCCGGCCCTTGTCGCCGAACAGGTCGAGCAGGAAACCGTCGTGCAGCGCCATGCTCCAGCTGATCTGCATCTGCAGCACCAGCCCGCTTTCGAAGCGCAGGATGACATTGGCGAGATCGGTGGTTTCGGGCGTGATGGTGTCGCCGTCCGGGAAGGTCCAGCGCTTGAGTATCTGGCTGTCGTCGGCGACCAGTTCGGCGATCGGACCGAGCAGGTGGAGCAGCAGATAGAGCGCATGGCTGCCATTGTTGCGCACCGCCGACACACCCTGCCCGGCCTGCGCGAACCAGTTATAGGGGAACAGCTTGTTGGGCTGGTTGAACAGCGAGATGTTGAAATGACAGGTGCCGCCGAGCGGCGGGCCGATATGGCCATCGTCCAGCATCGCCTTCATCTGCCGCAGGGCGGGCAGATATTGCGAGAAGGCGTCGACCACGCCGATGCTGGTGCCGCCTTGCCAGGCCGTGTTGATCGCCTTGCCCCCGGCCCAGTCGGGGGCGTGGGGGCTGGCATTATAGACATGTTTGCCATGGGCGAGCGCGGCCAGCACCATCGGCAGGCGGACGCTGGGCCGGGTGCCGAGGTCGACAATGTCGATGTCGGGATCGGCGCACATCTCCTGCGCATTCCAGAAGGCGCGCGGCAGGCCGAGCCGCTGCTGCGCGGCGCGAGCCGTCTCCTCGCGCGAGGTGCAGATCGCCGTTACCTCGACGCCGGGAATGGCGCGCCAGGCAGGCAGATGCGCGAAGGCGCCCCAGGCGGCGCTGACGATGCCGACGCGCAGCACCATCTTATTCGATCGTGCCCAGAACGGTGCCGACCTCATAGGTTTCGCCCGGCTGGGCGATGATGCGCAGCGTGCCGCTGGCCGGGGCCTCGACCTCGTTCGCCGACTTGTCGGCTTCCAGCAGATAGAGCGGCTGGCCCTCGGTAACGGTCGCGCCGTCTTCGGCCAGCCATTCGGCAATCTGCGCCTCGGTCATGGAAAAGCCGATCTTGGGCAGCAGGATGTCGGTGGCCATGGTGTGTCCCCTTTGAAACAGCGAATATCTGTTCCCCTGCTATCGCGCCTTTGCCGGCGGACAATGCGCAAAAGCGGCCCGCCGCCGCCATATCACCGGCGCGATAGAAGGGCGGGGATCAGTAACCGCGCGTGTCGGTCCAATTGTCACTTTCGCCCGGCTTGAAGGTCTTGCCCGGCGTCCTGCCCGATCCGGTCTTGAGGTCGAAGCCGATCGGGTCGGCCCCACCCTCGATGCCGACCCCGAAGGAGGAGAGCGCCCAACTGGTCATGACATAATGGCCGATCGAAAAGACCAGATCCATCTTCTGCCGCGTGTCGAAATGAGCGCCCAGCCCGTCCCAGGTGGCATCGCTGATCTTGCCATCCTCGATCAGTTCGTCGACCGAGCGCAGCACCAGCGCATCTTGCTCCGCCCAGTCGCCGCCTTCGGGAAAATCGCGGATCGCGCCAATCTCCTCCAGCGTGATGCCGGCGTTGAGCGCATAGCCGACATGATTATGCCACTCATAGGCCGAGTTCACCCGCCAGGCGACGCGCAGGATCAGCAGTTCGAGCGCACGCGTCGACAGGCTGTTCGCCATCAGCAGATGCTTGCCCCAGATATTATAGACCTTCCCCAGCGGCGGATGGTTGGCCATCACCATCATGACATTGGTCTTGGACCCTTCCTCCCAGGCATTGGGTTCGCCCCAGAAGGCGAAAACCTCGCGCGCGTCGTCGGTCCACTGGTCGCGCGGCAGATGGGAAATACGGGGGGTGATGTCGGTCATGATGCGTCCTTGATGGAGAATCTCAAAGTCCCTCGACCAGCAGCACGCGATAGGGCGCTGCCTTCATCCGATAGGGCAAGGCCGCCTGATATTCGGCGCTGTCATACCAGGCGCGGGCCTTGGCGGCGTCGGGAAATTCCAGGATGATCGCGCCGTCCGCGCCGTCGCCTTCCAGCAATTGCTGCGCGCCATAAACGGCGAGCGGACGGATGCCGTAATGGGCGACGAAGGTCGCGGCATTGGCGCGGTTCATCGCGCTATAGGTATCCATCGCTTCCTGATCGGCGATCGGGCCTTCGCGGGTGACGATCATATAGGCGGGCATCGGCAGCGTTCCTCGCGTCAGTGGATGGCGGCGGGCATAACGCTGCGGTCCCAGCCGCCGGCCGCGGCGAAATCCTTGCGGCAACTGCGGCTGGCGAACCAGGCGAGGAGGGTGCTGGGAATGCCGACCAGCAGCGCCCAGCGCATCGCCATGCCGAGCGAATCCTCGCCATAGACCGGGCGCAGCGCATCGCTGAGCGCGCCCACCAGCACCGGTCCGCCACCCAGGCCGACGACCTGGATCGACACCATCAGCACCGCGATCGCAGTGGCGCGCGAGCGCGAGGGCACCAGCCCCGCCACCACCGCCATCAGCGGCGCGGCGGAGAGGCCGCCCAGCAGCATGTTGAGGCCATAGAGCGGGAAGACCCGCTCGCCCGGACCGGTGAGGATCATCCAGCCTATCGCGGTGGCGCAGGCGCCCGACAACATCAGGATCCAGACATACCAGCGCATATCCCGGCGGCCGAGATAGTCGGCCAGCGGTCCGCCCAGCGTATGACCGATGGCTGAGCCGAAAAAGAGCGCGCCGCCCATCTGCAACCCGGCCTGGCTGGCCGGCATGCCATGGGTCCGTTCCATGAAGGCCGGCGCCCAGCTGATGAAGCCCATGGTCAGCAGCGCATTGAGCGACGCGGCGGCAATCAGCGGCGGCAGGGTGCGGATGGCCAGCAATTCGCGCGCAGTCTGGAGGAAGGGCACGGGCCGCGCCTGCTCGGCCGAGGCACCGTCGGCCAGGCCCGATCGGCTGTCGCGCAGGGTGAACCAGACGATCGGCGCCAGGATGAAGCCGGGGATGGAGGCGAAGATCAGCGTCTCGCGCCAGCCATAGGCCTGCACCGCCCAGCCGCCGACGGCCGGGCCGAGGAAGGTTCCGAGCGAGGCGCCGAGCAGGAAGATGGACAGCGCGGTCGCGCGCTGGCGGATCGGGAAAAGATCGGCAATCCAGGCCTGGGACGGCGGGGTGAAGCCGCCTTCGCCAAGGCCGATGCCGGCGCGGCCGATCAGCAATATCCAGAAGCTCTTCGCCAGACCGCAGACGATGACGGCGGCGCTCCACACCGTGGCGGCGATGGCGACGATCTTGCGTTTCGACCAGCCATCGGCCAGCCGCGCCAGCGGGATGATGGCGAGGATATAGACGATCGCGATGATCATGTCCTTGGCCATGCCGATCGCGGCGTCGGACAGGCCCAGTTCGTGGCGGATCGGCTCCACCATCACCACCATCAGATAGCGTTCGCCCTGAACCGAAGCCGACACCAGCACCATCAGCAGCAGGAAATAGGCGCGATAGGCCATGGAGGGCAGCGCTTCGGGCGGCGTGACGGCGGAAGCCGTGTCGAAATGCGGGTCGCTGTCTGCCATGCGCTTGTCCTCACCTGTTGCGGCGCGGTCGTGGCGCGCGACGATCATGCGGCTGGAGCCGTCTTGTCCGGACAGGATTTGAAACCGGTTCGACGCGGGAGGCAATGCGGGCGGGAAAGGATCGCTTGCGCGATGGCCGTTCCCCGCCCGGCCAGAGAGAATCAGGCGTCCTCGTCGCTCATCCAGTGGACGAAGCGCTGCAGCGGCAACATGCCGTCATGAGCGCCGCCCATCACATGCTTGGCCGCGCCGCCGAGCCGGACCACGCGCTGCGCCCCGGCGCTGGCGAGGCGATCGCGCAGTGCCAGCTTTGCCGCGGGCGGATAGATGCCGATCGTCTGGGTCGCGACATTCACATGGCGGACCGCCGCATCGAGCGAGGCGACATGGACGACATTGGCGGTCTTGTTGCTCGGATGGAAATCGACCGGCTCGTCGGTCAGGATGACGAGGCCCCGGCCGTCCGGCTTGCCCCAGACTTTGGTGTCGTCGCCCATCAGGGTCAGCATCTCGATCTCGTCGCGCACCTCGACCGGCAGCGGATGCGCTACCGCCGAGGCGGTTTCGCGATCCAGGCCGAGCGTTTCCTGCAACTTGGCGCAGAAGGCCTCCACCCCGGCCCGGTCGCCCTCGACGAAGATGAAGCGGCTGGCGAGGCAGGCTTCCTGATTCATCGTCGCGACGTCGGTGGCGGCGGCATCGGCGACATCCTCGATGACGGCGGGATCGAACCCTTCCGGTCCGATCATCGAGATTGATGTCTTGGGATCGAACGACACCATCTGGATGCCGGGGCCGAGATATTTGATGACATTCTTGATCGCGTCGCCGCCGCCCCAGGCGACGATCTTGTCGAAATATTGCGGGCGATAGAGCGTCCCTTCGATCCGCTCGTCGCCGCCGCGCCAATAGACCGCCGACATGGAGCGGACGACCGGATGATTAGGATCGACATCGGCCATGGTGCGCAGCATCGCGACGCAGGTGAAGGGGTCGCTCGACGGCATCTTGAAGACGTTGACCGCCTTCACCAGCGCGCCCTGCGCGATTGAGGAGATGCAGCCGGTGGGCGAATTGCCGGCCAGCATATGCACCATGCGCGGCGGAAAGGCGCGCAGTGCGCCCCGATTGCCGTGCATGTCGGTGCGTTCCACCCAGCGGTCGAGCGCGGCGGGATCAAGGAAGCTTGATTCGATGCTGCAGCGCAGCCCCTCGGGCGTCAGGAAATGCTTGGCCCGGCGGAACAGATTTTCCACCACCCGGCGCGGCAGCGGATTGACCTTGACCGTATGTTCCAGCGCCGCCTGCAAATAGGGATTGGTCTCGAAATCCATCCGCTGCCCGGCCTCAACCAGGAAATCGATGATCTCGCTGACCGGCACGTCGAGCAGCGGCGGCAGTTCGGATCGCGGCGCGACCAGCGCATTGAGGTCGATCTGCGGCGTCGCGAAATCGACGCCCAGGTCGCGCGAGCGATGGCGCACCGCCCCGCCCTCGACCAGTTTGCCGCGCACGAAATGATCGACGCGGATCGGTTCGGCCGCCGTTCCGACCGGGGCCGTCTGTTCCAGCACGCTCATGCCACACCTCGCACATAGGCATCGACGGTGCCCGCGCAGCCGATCTTGTCGTCGCCGTCCAGATCGGCATAGCGGGCGATAGTGTCGCGAATGGATGGCCCGCTATTGCCGCAGGCACAGGGGCTGTAGTCGACCGATATCCGGTCGCCGGTGATGACCCCGCCCCAGCGGCCGTCGAGCGACAGGTCGAAGAAGGCGGCCCGACCCTCGACCTCGCCATCATGATCATGCTCGATCAACGCATCGCCATCCTTGTCCAGGATCATCGGCACGATCCAGGGCGGCACATGATAACGCCCGCCCTCACGGCATTTGGGCATGCCGCTGTTGAGTTCCTGCATCGAATAATTCTGGAAGTGCCGGCCTTCGGGAATGTTGAAGGTTTCATGCACGAACTGCTGATAATCGTCCGGCAGTTGCGCGCGCTTCAGGCCGCCGCCGATATAGATGCAGTTGTCGGGGTTGAAATCCTTGGCGCTATAGCCGCGCTCCCGCACCGCCTTGGCGACATGGTAGAGCGCGTTCCACATGCCCGCGATATAGAGTTTGTCGGCGCGATGTTCGATCATCGCATCGGCGGCGATATGGACGGCGGCGTCCATCGCCTCCTGCCGGAAGCGGGACGTTTCCTCGAACTCGGCAATGTCGCCGGGCAGCGCGCTGCCGTCCGCCATCGCCTTGCGCAGCACGACCATGCGGGTCAGCGATCCGACAGTGATCGGCGGCACCGGATATTGGAACATCGCCTTGGCGGGATCGCCAAAGGCGGCCCGCTGGGCTTCCCCGATAATCTCGTTCTTGGGCACCTTGGCGACCGGGGCCAGGCCCATGATGCGGCGGTCCTGCGCCGGCTGCACGCCCGATCCCCAGGCAAAGACATTGACGGTATCGACCCTCGACCAGTCCATGTCCGCCTGCGACGCGATCAGCATCGCCGACTTGCCGGTGGTGCCGCTGGAGCAGGAGACATAATGGCCCGCCGCCTGCAGCCGGGCGATCCAGTCATCGACATCGGTGATGCCATCGAGGTCGATGTCGGTCACGGGATGGGCGGAAATGGTGTTGAGCCACTGGGTCAGCTTGTCCCAGCGCTGCTGCATCAGCCAGTTTTCGGGGTAGCTCTTGTACGCCGTATGCGGGAACAGCAGCTTCACCGCGTCGTCGAGCGAGGTCACCTCGCTGATCCCCGCTTCCCGCGCGCGGTGGCCGAGCAGGCGGATGCCATCCTTCTTTTCCTGAAACCGCTCGTTCAGCGCCGCAATCTGCGCGTCGCGCAATTCGGCATGGGGACTGTTGAATCGATAGTCCGAACTGACCAGTCCGGTGAGGCGATCGGCCTGCGCGCCCATATCCTGCTCCTTGCCCTTGTAGCTCCGGTGCATTAATAGCACCTTATGCGTATCATTATGCATGATTCGCAAAAGGCGGCAAGGGCCATAATGATGCTGGTCATGGACACTCCGATTTCAGATCCCCGCCCCGCCGCCGGGCGCCCGACCCGCGCGCAGGCGCAGGCACGCCAGGCCGAAATGCTCGACGCCGCGCTCGACATGTTCCTCGACAAGGGGTTCGAGCTGACGACGATGGAGGCGGTGGCCGCCGCCGTCGGCATGACCAAGCGCACCATCTATGCCCGCTATCCCGACAAGGCGGCGCTGTTCATGGCCGCGGTCGGCCGGGCGATCGCACGCACCGCTACGCCGCGCGCCGCACTGGAGGCAATCGCCGGTGAGGATCTGGAAACCACGCTGGTCGCGATTGCCCGGTTGCGCATCGCCGACCTGTCGACGCCAGAGGGTGTCCGGCTGCGGCGGATCATCACCACCGAATCCTATCGCTTCCCCGACCTTCTGATGCTGTCCTACAGCCAGGGCGCCCAGCCGGTGCATGACCATCTGGCCGACCTGCTGCGCCGCCATGATAGCGCCGGGGCGATTTGCGTGGACCGGCCGGACATGGCAGCCAGCCTGTTCATGACGATGGTGCTGGGCGGGCCGATCCGGCTGGTGGGATCACCCCAGCCGATGAACGCCGCCGAGGTGGACGACTGGGTGCGGGCCGCCGTGCGCCTGTTCCTGAACGGCATAAGGACAAGATCGGACTAGCAACCCGGACCACCCGCAAGAGGGGGCCGGCACCAGATGAGGAGAGGGATATGGGATCGGCCTATTGGGGTGAGTTGCGGACGCATTGGCGCCCCCTGCTCGCCGCGACGATGGGACTGGGCTTCGGCATCGGCCTGTCGGCCTATACGATGAGCCTGTTCGCGCCGAAGATGATCGGCGAGTTTGGCTGGGCAAAATCGCAATTCGCGCTGCTCGGCAGTTTCGGCCTGCTGATGCTGATCATGCAGCCGATCACCGGGCGGCTGACCGACCGCTTCGGCGTGCGCGCCGTCTCCGCCGTGGGCGTGCTGGCCGGGCCACTCGCCTATCTGGGCTTCGCCTTCCAGCCCGGCAGCATCCGCGCCTTCTTCGCCGTCGCCGTGCTGCAGATCATCCTTGGCACGCTCACCACATCGCCGGTCTATACCCGCATCGTCGCCGAACGGTTCGAGCGGGCACGCGGCCTTGCCTTCTCGATCGTGATGACCGGTCCGCCGCTGGTCGGCGCGGTCATCGCCCCGCTGCTCGGTGGCTTCATCGAGAGCCAGGGCTGGCGCAACGGCTATCTGCTGATGGGCGGCGTCACCCTGGTCTTCGGCCTGATCGCGGTGCTGCTGACGCCCGCCCATATCGGCGTGCATCCCCATGAGGAGGCCGATGAAGCAGGGACGCCCGCGCCGGTCGGCAGCCGCGTCATCTTCCGCAATCCCGCTTTCTGGGTGCTGATCGTCGGCATGGTGCTGGTCAATTTCCCACAGGGACTCGCCTCGGCCCAGATGAAGCTGGTGCTGATGGACAGCGGCGCGGCGTCGCAGACCGCGACCTGGCTGATTTCCATCTATGCGATCGGCGTGCTGCTCGGCCGCTTCGCCTGCGGCCTGTCGCTCGACCGGATGCCGCCGCACCATGTCGCCGCGCTGGCACTGGCGATGCCGGCGATCGGCATGGCGCTGATGGCCTCGCCACTGGATGCGACCATTGTCCTTGCCCTCTCCGTCGCGATGATGGGGCTGGCGCAGGGGGCGGAGGGCGACATCGCCGCCTATCTGGTCTCGCGCCGTTTTGGCCTGGGCGTGTTCAGCTTGGTCATGGGCTTTGTCGGCGCGGCGATCGCGGGCGGCGCGGCGCTGGGTTCGCTGACGCTCAGCCTGACCCTGAGCATTTGGGGCAGCTATGCGCCGTTCCTGGCGCTGAGCGCCTGCGTCACCCTGGCCGGCGCCGCCCTGTTCCTGACCCTGGGGCGCCGTCCCCCCACCATGGAGCCCGTCTACGCATGAGCGACACCCAACGCACCGCGATCGTCACCGGCGCCAGCGCCGGCGTCGGCAAGGAAGCCGCCCGCGCCCTGCTGCAACGGGGCTGGCGGGTGATCGGCATCGGCCGTGACGTCGCCCGTTGCGCCGCCGCAGAGGCCGATCTGAGGGCCGATGCCGGCGGCGATTTCACGATGCTGCGCGCCGATCTTTCCTCCATGGCCGATACCGCACGGGTCGCGCGGGAGATCGCGACGCTTGCGCCGGAGATCGATGCGCTGCTCAACAATGCCGGCGGCGTGGTAGCGGAGCGGACGATCACGCCCGAAGGGTTCGAGGCGACCTTTGCCTCCAACCATCTTGCGCCCTTCCTACTGACGCAGAAGTTGCTGCCCAATCTGCGGGCTGCTGCCCGTAAGCGGGGACCGGGCACGGTGCGCGTGATCGCCGTTTCCTCGACCGGGCATGAGCAGAGCCAGGGCATCCAGTGGGACGACCTCAGCTTCGCCGACAATTTCGTCGGCGGTGCGGCCTATTGCCATGCCAAGCTCGCCAATATCCTGTTCACCCGCGAACTGGCCCGCCGCGTGGCCGATGACGGCATCGTCGCCCACGCCATGCATCCCGGCGTGGTCGCGAGCAATTTCGCCAGCCACTGCGACGCGCCGATGCAGGCCTATATGGAATCGATCCTCGACCGATCGGTCACGCCGGCGCAGGCCGCCGACACATTGGTCTGGCTGGCCAGTGCCGAGGAGCCGGGGCGCAGCAGCGGCCGCTATTTCCATCAGCGCGCGGAACTGACGCCATCGGCGGCCGCGCAGGATGATGCGCAGGCATTGAAGCTGTGGCAGGTGAGCGAAGCGATGGTGGCGGGTTTCTAGAGCATCCTCCGATTAGGTTGGATCGGAGGATGCTCTAATTTCCTTTTGTTTGCCGCATTCTGAAGTCGGCTGTTCCAGCCGACTTCAGAATGCTCTAGCCCCGCCCCTCGGCCACGATGCGAAACTCGTCGAAGATATCGGTCGGGATGGCATAGCCGGCGCCATCGTCACGGATCCTGTCGATATGGGCGGCGACATCCTCGGCGGTCGGCGGCGCGTCCAGCCCATGGTCCCATCCCGTGGTCGCGCCGACGAACACCCGTGCGATCCGGCCGCCGAGCGCGGAATAGATGCTGTGGGTCGATGTGCAGCGCTCATGGGCCAGATACGCGACCAGACCAGCGGTAAAGCGCGGATCGAAGCTGGGGCCGAGCGCCCGGCCCCAGGGATTATGGCCCAGCGTCCCCTGGCTCATGCCCGCCGACATGCGGCTGGCGGCATTGGGCATCACCGCGTTGCAGAGGATGCCGTGCGGCCGCCCCTCCTCCGCCAGATTGTGCATCAGCCCCATGATGCCACCCTTGGCCGCGCCATAGGCGGACAATTGCCCCATCCCCAGCATGCCGCCGCCCGATGTGGTGAGCACCAACCGACCCCCGCCCTGCGCCCGCATATGCGGCCAGGCAGCGCGCGCGACGTTGAAGGAACCGCGCACATGGACGGCGAGCAGCGCGTCGAGATCGGCCGCCGTCAGATCCTCGACCGGCGCAAAGCGCATATTGCCGGCATTGGCGATCACCGCGTCGATCCGGCCAAAACGGGCGATGGCGAGGTCGATCATCGCCTGCGCGCCGTTGGGCGACGACACATCATCGCCATTGGCGATCGCGATGCCGCCCGCCGCGATGATCTCTGCCACGACGGCCTCGGCCATGGTCGAGGATGCCCCCTCCCCCGTCACCGATCCGCCCAGATCATTGACGATGACCGCGCCGCCGCGCGCGGCGATGTCCAGCGCATAGGCGCGGCCGAGACCCCCGCCCGCCCCGGTGATGAGGATGGTGCGGCCGGTAAAGTCGATCCTGTCCATGCTCACCCCAATTGCGCGATGATCTGCGGCAGGTCGGCGGTGGTGCGGATGCCCGGCGGCGCATCGCACACCGCCGCAATGGCATTCACCGCGCGGTGGGCGGTCAGGCCCGGCGTGAAGGCGGCATAATCCTCCGGCGCGACGGGGAAGGTGATGTGGACGTCGAGCGGGGTGTCGCCCTGCACCTGGATACGCCAGCCAGACTCGCGCAATTCCCAGTCGGGCCGGTCTATGTCGCGGGTGCAATACCAGTTGGCGCGGAAGCGCAGCACGGCCTTGTCGCCCCGCATCCCCGATATGGTGATGCGCTGGGCGCCGACGGTGCCGGCGGCGATCGTGCCGGCCGCGATCGTCACGTCGCGGGTCGCCGCCGCCATTTCGCCGAATGCCTCCCACCGGTCTACCGCGATGCCGGCAGCGTCGGCCAGCTGGGCGAGTGACCCCGCAAAATCATGCTTCACATAATCGACCTTGCGCTGGTCGAACGCGGTCGGCGCAACGCCATAGCCCATGATGTTGAACAGCAGGTCAGGCGAATCCCGGCTTTCCATGTCGGCAAACTCGTCGATCGTCAGGCAGTCATGCCGGCGCGAGAGCGAGAGCAAGGGAATGGTCAGCGCCTCGGTCACGAAACCGGGGCTGGAGCCGGTGCTGTAGATCGCGCTGTGGCCGGCCTGGCAGGCGGCCTCGATCCGGGCGCGGACATCCGGGTCCATGGAGGCGGGGTGGTGGAAATCGCCGCGCGTGGTGACGACATTCTTGCCCGACGCCAGCAGCCGGCACAGTTCGTCGATGTCGGTCCCCTGCCGCATATAGAGGACGCAATCGGCCGGGGTTGTGACCAGTGCGTCGACATCGCTTGTGGCGGTGATGCCCTGCGGCGCGGTGCCGGCGAGCGTGCCGGCATCCTGCCCCGCCTTGGCCGCCGAACTGACCCACAGGCCGGCCAGGTCCAGCCCCGGATGTTCGATCACCGCGCGCAGGGCGCGGCCGCCGATATTGCCGGTGGCCCACTGGATCACCCGATAGTGTTTGCCCATCGCCATCCTCTCCCTTGCCGCCCCGATCAGAATTTGACGCCGGCCTGGACGCCCCAGGTCGCGGGCGCACTCCAGACATTGCCGATGCCGAAATTATTGCTGAGCACCTGGGTGCGGTAGCGGCTGTCGGTGACATTGTCGCCGAAGACGGCCAGCGAGAAGCGGTCGCTGGCATCGGTCCATTCCGCACGCAGCGCCAGCACCTCATAGCCCTTCTGCGCGAACTGGGTGCCGGACGGGCCGAAATAGAATTTCGAAGTGTAATAGAGATTGCCCGACAGGGCGAGCGAACCGCCCGCCAGATCGAGCGTGTAGCGCGCTCCGACATTGCCGGTGAAGTCGGGCGTGCGCTGCATATGCACGTCGTTGAGCTGGGTCGGCACGACGACGAAGCTGATCCCCTGCGCCGCGCAGGCGGCCAGGGTGCAGCGCGTGTAGATCGGCGCATCCTCGAAATTGGTGTAGCGCGCATGGGTATAGGCGGCGCCGACATTGAACTGGAACCGGTCGGTCAGCCGGTAGGAGAGCTGGCCTTCCAGACCATAGATTTCCGACGAGGCGGCGTTGATGATCTGGGCCGAGGGCGGGTTGCCGCGATAGAGCGACACCTGCAGATTCTTGTAATCATAATAATAGGCCGACAGGTCGACCGACAGGCGGCGGTCATCATATTTGAAGCCCGCTTCAAAGGCGTCGATATCCTCCGGCGCGACCTTGTTGCCGGTATTGCCGCCAACGTCGAGAATGCCCGACTTATAGCCCTTGCTATAGGAGGCGTAGACGCTCGATTCCTCGCTGGGCTTGTAGCGCAGCACCGCGCGCGGCGTGAACTTGTTGCCCTTGAGGTCGGGCACATAGGTGCGGACGCCGGAGAAGGGGATGATATAATAGGCGTCGCCGATCCTGTCGTGGCTGTAGCGCCCACCCACCGTCAGGAACAGGTCGGGCGTGAAGGCATAGGTGAGGTCGGCAAAGGCCGCATAGGATTTGCTGTTGGTGCCCGAACCGCCCAGCGCAATGCTGGCGAGCGGATCGCCGGCGGCCGGCGTGCCGACGCGCGTGCCCCATCGGTCCTTGTTGTTGAAGTAGAAGAGGCCGGCGGTCCATTGCAGCGGCCCGCCCGGCTTCGAGGTCAGCAGCAATTCCTGCGAGACGGTCTGGCTGCGCACCGGAATGTGCAGCAGGAAGATGTTCGCCGCCGTGCTGTCCAGATCCTCGACGATCAGCGAATTTTCATCGCGATACTGGGTGTAGGAGGTGAGATCGGCAAAGCCGAGGTCCGCCTTCAGCGTGCCCTGGATCACATCATTGTTCGACAGGAATTCGGTCGGGCCGCCGGTCGCCACGTCATTATGCTTGGTCGCGTAGAGGCTGGGCGGCAGGTTCGTGCCCGCGCCGCCAATATCGTCACCGACATAGATATTGGTGTTGAGCAGGGTCGGATCGTCCGTGTCGCTATGGGTGTAGCGCAGCAGCAGCGACACGGAATCGCTCAGGTCCGCCTTGATCCCGGTTCGCACCGACCAGTTGCTGTAGCGCCCGTCCCGGTCGCTGCCGGTGGTGATATTGTGGACGAAGCCGTTGCCGCGCCGGAACAGCCCTTCGACATCCATCGCCACATCCTGGACCACGCCGAAGGTGGCATAGCCCTGCACCGCCAGACTGTTGAAGCGACCATAGCTGACCTTGAACTCGCCCGCGCCGTCGCTGCTGGGATCGGCCGTGGTCAGCAGGATCGCGCCGCCGGTAGTGTTGCGACCGAACAGCGTGCCCTGCGGTCCTTTCAGCACCTGCACGCTTTTCAGGCTCATCAGCTGGAAATCGGCGGCCAGCGGGTTGGGCGAATAGAAGCCGTCGACATAGATGCCGACATTGGCGCCGCCGCCCGAGCTGGCGACCGCCGTGCCGACACCGCGAATGGTCGGCTGGACGAAGGCGGCGGCGCTGTCGAAGCGCAGCGCCGGGGTGACGGTGGCAATGTCGGTGAGCTGGCTGGCGCCGGCGCTGGTCAGCTGATCCTGGGTGACGGTGGTGATGCTGATCGGCACGTCGCGCGACAATTCAGCGCGGCGCTGGGCAGTGACGATGATCAGATCCTGGTCATTCTGGGCCGGCGGCGGCGGCGCCTCCTGCGCGACAGCCAGGTGCGACACGGTAGCCAGCAGCATGGCCGCGCCAATGCCCGACGAACGAATAAGCGTCTTCCGATGGATCATCCTTGCCTCCCATGATCGGTGCCGGTGGTCCGGCCTTCCCTATGGGCGGCATGATAAGGCCGAGAACCGCGGTCTCGCGCGCAGATAAGCGGCCGGCGGCTGACTCATCGCCTCGGCGTTGCCGCGCACGGTTCAGGGGCCAAGATATCCGATCGTATCCTGTCGCGGATCGGGCGAGTCCGCGCGCCAGCGGACCGATCCGAACGGCCGCTCCAGCCGCCGCCGCACCCGCACCTCGCCAGCCTTGCGGTCGAAGGCGCGCGCCACCTGCTGCGCCAGCTTGTCGGCCTGGGTGAAACGATCGCGCATATGGAGATAATCGCCCCAGGTCGGGCATTGATAGCGCTCGGTCCACAGCGCGGGATTGGCGATGTCGCGCGCGATCGACCAGTTGAAGCCGCCATTGCGCATGCGGGTGCGCTGCACCTCCACCATCGCCGCATAGAAATCGCGCGCCTGGTCGGGATCGACATCATAGTCGATCTCGATGATGACCGGGCCGGAGCGACGGGTGAGCGCCATGCCGACTTCCGGTTCGCCCGCGATGACGAAGGGCTCGACATCCGCCTCGCTGGTTTCGGGCAGCGGCAACAGCCAGCCCAGCAACGGCAATATGGCCAGTGCCAGCCCCGATCCATAGAGGGCGATGTCGACCGACCAGCTTTGCGCCACCAGCCCCCAAAGCAGCGCGCCAATCGCGATGCCGCCGGTCAGCGCCGAGGAGAAAAGCGACAAGGCCCGCGCCGTCACCCAGCGCGGCGCCGACAGCTGCACCGCGACGTTGAACAGGGCGATGGTCAGGATATTGGCGCCCCCCGCGACCAGCAACGCCAGGCAGGTGAGCGGCACATGGCGGCTGAACCCAACCAGTGCCAGCGCGATCCCGCTGACCAGCGCCAGCACGGCGGTCGTCCGCTGCGTTCCGAACCGGTCGCGGCATGGCCCGACCAGCAAGGCCCCCAGCACGG
The DNA here is from genome assembly GCF_056790315.1 of Sphingobium sp. VMM. Taxonomy (NCBI): domain Bacteria; kingdom Pseudomonadati; phylum Pseudomonadota; class Alphaproteobacteria; order Sphingomonadales; family Sphingobiaceae; genus Sphingobium; species Sphingobium sp. VMM. Next base: position 75,931 of record NZ_JBXGSI010000012.1, on the reverse strand, counting down.
CGCCCACCCCGCTGGCGCCCAGTAACAGGCCATAGACACTGGCATCGCCACCCAGCAGATCCTTCGCCACCAGCGGGGCCAACGCCGACGCCGACGCCCCGGCCAGCCCGAACAGGAAGGCGCGCAGCAGCACCGTGCGGATCGCCCCGGCATGCAGCGCATAGCGCATGCCCGACACCATCGCCCGGTGGAATTGTTCGGGCGGCAGGCGCGCGGGCACATGACGCCGCTGCCAGACGAAGAAGGCGAGGAACAGCGGCAGATAGCAGATGGCGTTGATCGCAAAGGCGGCATGGGCGCCGGCCGCCAGCACGATGATGCCACCCAGCGCCGGGCCGAAGCTGCGCGCGACATTATAGCTGATCGTGCCGAGCGCGACGGCGGCGGGCAGCAGGCGCGGCCCGACCTGTTCGCTGATCGACGCCTGCCAGGCCGGCGAATAGAGCGCGACGCCCGCACCGATCAGCGAACAGAAGGCAAGCAGCATCCAGGGGCCGGTATGGCCGGTCCAGGCCAGGAAGGTCAGCGTCACGGCACTAAGCATCGAGAAGGCGAGGCCCGCCATCGCGATCCGGCGACGGTCGAACATGTCGGCAAAGGCGCCGGCGGGCAATGTCACCAGCATCAGCGGCAGCATCATCGCGGTCTGGACCAGCGCGACCATGCTGGGCGACGCGCTCATCCGCGTCATTTCCCATGCCGCGCCGACGCCCAGGATCAGCTGACCGAAATTGGAGAGAAGGCTGGCGGTCCAGATGCGGCGGAACACCGGTTCGCGCAGCGGCGCGAAGCTGCCGCCCGTCGCCTGCGCGACATCGCCTTGCGCCATCCGTCTCCCTCCTCATCATCTGCCCGCCCAGCCTGCACCAGCCGGGCGACGCAGGCCAATCGGCGCGCGATCAATCGCCTGTGCGATTGGGGGCCGTCCCGCTTCCATGCGATAGGATGCGAGAGCCGCGCCTGCGGCAAAAGAGACCGGGAGAAGATGCTTGACCGATGCCTATATCATTGATGCCGTCCGCACCCCGCGCAGCATCGGCAAGATGGGCAAGGGCGCGCTGTCGCACATGCACCCGCAGCATATTGCAGTGGCGGTGCTGAAGGCGCTCAAGGATCGCAACAATCTGAACACCGCCGATGTCGACGACATCATCTGGGGCACCAGCGCGCAGATGGGGCTGCAGGGCGGCGACCTTGGCCGGATGGCCGCGCTCGATGCGGGCTATGACGTCAAGGCTTCGGGCGTGACGCTGGATCGCTTCTGCGGCAGCGGCCTCACCGCCACCAACCTGGCCGCGGCGCAGATCATGTCGGGCATGGAGGATCTGGTGATTGCCGGCGGGACCGAGATGATGTCCTATGTCACGTGGTACGGCCAGTCGCTGCGCGAAGCGGGCGTGAAGGCCGCTGGCGGGCTTGGCACCGGCAATATCCGGTTGCAGGACAAGCATCCCCAGTCGAACCAGGGTGTCGCCGCCGATGCGATCGCCGCGATGGAGGGCATCACCCGCGAAGAGCTGGATGCGTTCGGCGCGGAGAGCCAGCGCAGGGCCGGCATCGCGCTCAAGGAAGGCCGCTTCGCCAGGTCGACCGTGCCGGTGCATGACGAGGATGGCAGCGTGGTGCTGGACCATGAGGAATATCCCCGCCCCGACACCACCGCCGAGCAGCTTGCCGGGCTGAAACCCGCCTTCGCCGCCTTCATGGACATGCCCTCGCGCCAGGACGGGCCGACCTTCCGCCAGCTCATCAACCAGAAATATCCCGATCTGGCGATCGAGCCGCTGCATCATGCCGGGACCTCGTCGGGCGTGGTCGATGGCGCCGCCGCGATCCTGCTGGCCTCTAAAGCCTATGCCGACGCCCATGGGCTCAAGCCCCGCGCCCGCATCGTCGCGACCGCCAATGTCGGCGACGATCCGACGCTGATGCTGAACGCGCCGGTCCCGGCCGCGCGCAAGGTGCTGGCCAAGGCCGGGCTGACCGTGGCCGACATCGACGTGTTCGAGGTCAATGAAGCCTTTGCCGTGGTGACGGAGAAATTCATCCGCGATCTGGGCGTCGACCGCGCCAAGCTCAATCCCAATGGCGGCGCGATCGCGCTGGGCCACCCGATCGGCGCGACCGGGGCGGTGCTGATCGGCACCGCACTCGACGAGCTGGAGCGCAGCGGTGGCCGTTATGCCCTGATCACCATGTGCGCGGCCGGGGGCATGGCGCCCGCGATCATCATCGAACGTGTCTGATCGGATCGTCCGGCCGCCGCGCTGCGCCGAACAGGAGGAGGCTGCTTTCGTTTCGCCGCGATGGCGCTATGCTGCGCGCACAATGGAAAGCCTGCAGGACAAGACACTCGCCGACAACCCGCCGGCGCTGATGCGCAACGCGACGATGAAGCTGACGATCATCGCGCGTCAGCTGCGCGCGCATTTCGACCAGAGCGTGGTGCGGCTGGGCGTCACCCGCTCGCAATGGACGGTGATCGCGGCGGTCGCGCGCTATCCCGGCACCACCCAGCGCCATATCGCCAATCTGCTGGAAATGGCCGAGGCATCGGCCGGACGGCTGATCGACCGGCTCTGTGCCGACGGCCTGCTGGAACGGCGGCAGAAGGATGACGACCGGCGCGCCCATGCCGTGTTCCTGACCGAGCGCGGCCAGGCGATCACCATGCAGCTATCCGGCATCGCGCAGGAGAATGAGGAGGTCGCCTTCGCCGGCTTCTCGGCCGAGGATTTGAAGCGCCTCAACAGCCTGCTCGACACGATTTCGGAAAATATCGTCAAGCCCTGAAGGCCGCCGGCGCCCAGGCGCCCCACCCTTCCCGGACATAAAAAAGGACCGCTCCGGCAAGGAGCGGCCCATTCGCTATCGGCCGGCGCAGGGGAGGCCGCGCCCGGCGATCTCTTAGTGCGCGGTCAGCAGATCCTTCTTCGACAGGCTGGTGGTCAGCTTGCCGTCGGCGGCGGTCAGGCTGGACGCCGGCACGTTCACCATCTTGCCGTTGAGGATGATCTGGGCGTTGCCGTCGGCAGCGACGCGATAAATGGCGGCCAGACGATCGCCGCTGGCGGTGTAGAGCATCTTGCCCTTGTAGTCGGCGGCGGCGGTGGCCGCGCTGATCTGGACGGCTTCGCCAGCAGCAGCGACCTGCGGCAGGGCGGCAGCGGCGAGAGAGAGCGACAGGGCGATCTTGGCGAAACGAGTCATGGCACAACCTCTTCAACTAAAAACTGGTCGGGGAGATATATCCCTTAACACTAAGCTAGGTTAGCTATTGTCTGCGACAATGTCAACCTAGCTTAGTATTTATTTTTGCATGTGCGAACAGCGGCTTGGACAGGCAGACAAAAGGCCGCGTCCATATGGAACGCGGCCTTTTCGCCCAAGGAACGCAGCGCCGGAGATTCAGCGCGGCGGAAAGCGAATCGCGCCGTCGATGCGGAACAGCTGGGCATTGATGTAGCTGTTGCGCGTGATCTCCAGCGCCAGCCCGGCAAATTCCTCGGGCTTTCCAAGGCGCTTGGGGAAGGGGACGCTGTTGTTGAGGCTTTCGTACATGGCCGGATTCATATCCTTGAAACGCAGCATCGGCGGCGTCGCGAAGATGCCCGGCATAATCGCGTTGACGCGAATCCCCAGTTCCATCAGGTCGCGCGCCATCGGCAATACCATACCGTTGACCCCGGCTTTCAGCGAGCCATAGGCGACCTGGCCGACCTGCCCATCCTGCGCCGCAGCACTGGAGGTCAACAGGATGCTGCCGCGTTCGCCATCCTCCAGCGGGTCCAACCCGGCCATGCCGAGCGCCGCGATCGAGGCGATGCGATAGCTGGCGACCAGCACGCCTTCGGCCGAAATCGCATAATCCTGCGTCGACATGCGCTTGAAGCCGCCGGTTTCCTTGTCCTTCGACACGGTCTTGCCGCCCTTCGACACGACCGCGCAATGGACCAGGATGCGTTCCTGCCCCTGCGCCGCCCGCGCCGCGTCGAAACCGGCGAGCACGCTGTCTTCCGACATGATGTCGACCTGGCAGAAGGTGGCGCCGACCTCCGCCGCGATCGCCTGACCGCTATCCTCGTTGATATCGAAGATCGCGACCTTCACGCCGGCTTCGCGCAGCGCCCGCACCGTCGCCAGCCCCAGGCCCGACGCGCCGCCGGTCACCACTGCGGACAGGGAAGAGTCGAGTTTCATGGCATGTCTCCCACATCTGTTTTCGGACCGGCTATGGCACAGCGGCAAGGCGGCTCAAGCCATGGCCCGGCCGACGCCGGCAATATCGCTGCGGCGCTAGGGGGCCGGGGCGCATCGCGATAGCGATAGCAGGCCCGGCGGACTTGCGGCGACCGGCGCAGCTTCTACCCTTTCCCCAACAGGCCGCATCATGCGGCGAATGAGGGGATGGCTGATTTTATGACCCAGGTGATGAAGGGGGTGCGCGTTCTGGAAGTGGCGCAGTTCACCTATGTGCCGGCTGCCGGCGCGATCCTGGCCGACTGGGGCGCGGACGTCATCAAGATTGAACATCCGGTGCGCGGTGACACGCAGCGCGGGTTCCTGAACATGGGCGGGGTGCAGCTCGATCCACTGCGCCATACCCTGTTCGAGCATCCCAATCGCGGCAAGCGCAGTGTCGGCATCGACCTGTCGACGGAGGAAGGCCAGGCCGTGCTCTATGAGCTGGCCAAGAGCGCCGACGTATTCCTGACCAACTATCTTCCCCAGGTGCGGCAGAAGAACAAGTTCGACATCGAGCATATCCGCGCGGTCAATCCGAACATCATCTATGCCCGTGGCAGCGCACTGGGCAACAAGGGGCCGGAGCGTGAGGTGGGCGGCTTCGACGGCACCTGCTTCTGGTCGCGCAGCGGCGTTGCCCATGCGATGACGCCAGAGGAACTGCCCGGCCCGCTGACCCAGGGCATTCCTGCCTTTGGCGATTCCATCGGCGGCATGTTCATTGCCGGCGGCATTTCCGGTGCGCTGTTCCACCGCGAAAAGACCGGCGAGGCGGTCGAACTGGACGTCTCGCTGCTGTCGAGCGCCTGGTGGGCGTCGGGCGCGCTGATCGCGCAGGTGATGGAGACCGACATATTGACCCGCAACGGCATGCCGAGTTCCGGCGGGTCGCTGCGCAACCCCTTCATGGGCAATTTCCGCACCTCGGACGGCGGCACGATCAACCTGTGCATGGTCAGCCCCACCGGCCTGATCGCCGATACCTTCGCCCATGTCGGCGTGCCCGAGGCAGCCGACGATCCGCGCTTCAAGGATGTGCTGGCGCTGATCGAGAATGCCGGCGCGGCGAGCGACATATTGGTCAAGGCCTTCGGTCAGAAGCCCTTCGCCTATTGGCGCGAGCATTTGAAGACGATGAAGGGGCAATGGGCGCCGATCCAGAGCTTCAAGGATCTGCTGACCGACGAGCAGGCGATCGCCAACGACATGATCATCGAAGTGGAGGGCGCCGATGGCGGCGCGCCGCTTCGGCTGGTGCGCGGCCCGGTGCAGTTTGACGGCCAGCCGGTGCAGACCACGCGGTCGCCCCAGGCATCGGAACATACCGAACTGGTGCTGATGGAACTGGGCGTCGAGTGGGACCAGATTGAACAATGGAAGGCCAGCGGCGCTATCGCCTGAAGGGGCGACGTCGGGGGGCTGGAAGGCAGGAATGATATGAAACCGGGTACGAAACTGAAAAGCGCGGTGTGCGACACCGAAGTGATGGTGATCCGCAGCGGCGCCGGCACGATCGAATGCGGCGGCAGCGCCATGGGCGAAGCCAAGCCGGAAGCGGTCGGCACGCCTGCCGCCGATTTCAGCGCCGGCACGCTGATGGGCAAGCGCTATGTCGATCCGGCCGGCAATTTCGAATTGCTGTGCGTCAAGCCGGGCAAGGGCTCGCTGTCGGTCGACGGCGTGGCCCTGAGCCCCAAGGACGCCAAGCCCCTGCCCGCTTCGGACTGACGCGCACCCCATGAACATCGCCCTGTTCCTCGAAATGGCGGCCGATGCCGCGCCCGACCGCATCGGCCTGGTCTGTGACGGCCAGCGCTGGAGCTATGCCCGGCTGCTGGCCGGCGCGCGCGGCGCCGCCGCGCTGATCCGGGACAGTGGCTGCAGCCATGTCGCGCTGCTCGACGAGAGCAGCGAGGCGGCGGCGATGGCGCTGTTCGGCGCGGCGATTGCCGGCGTGCCCTATGTGCCGCTCAACTATCGGCTGGCCGACGCCGACCTCGCCGCGCTGCTGGCACGGATCACCCCGGCGCTGATCGTCGGCGATGTCGCGCGGGTCGAACGGCTCTGCCCCTCGGCCGACAACAAGGTGCTGGCGCGCGCCGATTTCGTGACCGCTGCGCTGGACGCTGCGGCCGATGCGCCGATCGAGGCGGACGAGGGCGATGGCGTCGCCATCCAGCTCTTCACCAGCGGCACGACCGCCGCGCCCAAGGCGGCGATCCTGCGCCACGCCAATCTGGTTTCCTATATATTGGGTACGGTCGAGTTCGGCGCCGCGCCGGAAGAGGATGCCGCGCTGGTGAGCGTGCCGCCCTATCATATTGCCGGCATCGCCGCCCTGCTCAGCTCTATCTATGCGCTGCGCCGCATCCTGCTGCTCCCCGCCTTCGATCCGGCCGCCTGGCTGGACCTGGCGGCGGGCGAGCGGGCGAGCAATGCCTTTGTAGTGCCGACCATGTTGTCGCGCATCATCGAGACTGTCGACAAGGGTGTCCGCCCCGACCTCAGCAATCTGCGCGCGGTCGCCTATGGCGGCGGCAAGATGCCGCTGGAGCTGATCCAGCGCGCGCTCGACCTGTTTCCCGATACCGGCTTCACCAACGCCTATGGCCTGACCGAGACCAGCTCGACCGTCGCCCTGCTGGGACCGGACGAACATCGGGCCGCCCATGTCGCGACCGATCCCGCCGCCCGCGCTCGGCTGACCTCGGTCGGCCGGCCGCTGCCGACGGTCGAGATCGAGATTCGCGACGAGGATGGCCGTTGCCTGCCCGCCGGCGAGCCGGGCGAAATCTATGTTCGCGGCGACCAGGTGTCGGGCGAATATCGCGAGCGCAGCGCGCTCGACGCCGATGGCTGGTTCCCGACCCGCGACGCCGGCTATATCGATGCCGAAGGCTATCTTTTCCTGTCGGGCCGCGCCGACGATGTGATTGTGCGCGGCGGCGAGAATATCTCGCCCGGCGAGATCGAGGATGTGATGCTGGCCCTGCCCGCCATCGCCGAAGCGGCCGCCGTCGCCATCCCGTCCGCCGAATGGGGCGAGGCGGTCGGCCTGATCGTGGTCGTGCGCGACGGGCATGCGGCGCCGGCCGACGAGGAGCTGAAGCAGGTCATCCGCGCCCGGCTGCGTTCTTCGCGAGTGCCCGAGCGCGTGCTCTTTGCTAAGAGCCTGCCCTATAATGAAATGGGCAAACTCCTCCGCCGGGAAATCAAGAAGCTGTTCGCAGCCTGACATGGCTTTCGCCCTGCCGCTCGCCGGCTGGGCCGAGGCGCAATTGCAGGCGATCCGGGCGCTGGCGGGAACGCCGGCGCTGGCCGGGTTGAGCGGCGCGCAACTGCTGGGCGAGCGGGCGGCGCTGAACGGCTTTTCGATACCGGGGCGGCGTTCGGCCGGTGGGGGATGCCGGCTCTACGACACGATCGACGGACAGGTCGCGCTGACCCTGGCACGGGCCGACGACCGGGACTTGATGCCGGCTCTGTTCGGCGATGTCGGCATCGAAAGTGACAGCGATATTGTCACGGCTTTCGCTACTGCGCAGACCAGCGCGATCGTGACACAGGGGCGTCAACTGGGCCTCGCGATCGCGGCGATCGACGAGGTGCCCGCCAGCCCCACCTGCCGCCTGATGGTGACAGGGGGTGAGCGGCCGATGCGCGACGGGCCGCCGCTGGTGATCGACCTGTCGGCGCTCTGGGCCGGGCCGCTGGCCGGGCATCTGCTGGGGCTGGCCGGCGCGCAAGTGATCAAGGTGGAGAGCCGCAACCGGCCCGACCGGATGCGCGCGGGCGATCCGCTGCTGTTCGGGCGGCTGAACCAGCATAAGGCCAATATCGCGATCGACCTGCGCGATACGGAGGATCGGGCGGCGCTGATCGCGCTGATCCGCCGCGCCGACATGGTGATTGCCGCCGCCCGGCCGCGCGCGCTGGCGCAATTGGGGATCGATGCCGATGCGCTGGTGCGTGCGGTGCCGGGGCTGGTCTGGGTGACGATCACCGGCCATGGCGCGGAGGGCGACGCCGCCCACTGGATCGGCTTTGGCGATGATTGCAGCGTCGCCGGCGGGCTGAGCGCCGCATTGCGGCAGGCAAGCGGGCGGATCGGCTTTGGCGGCGATGCCTGCGCCGACCCATTGACCGGAATCCATGCTGCCCACCTGGCGCTGGCACAGTGGCATGGCGGCATGGGCGCGCATCTGATGCTGTCGATGAGCGCCGTGGTGGCCGAGGCGATCGCCTCGGAACGGGCGCGTGACGCGGCCGGCTTTACCGCGACACTGCAACGCTGGGCCGACGCCGAGGGCCTTGCCTTTCCTGCCGTTGCGGCGCGAACCACGGGACCGGTCGCGGCGCTGGGGCAGGATAATGGGGCCTGGCTATGCTGATCCGCGATGCCGAACTATGGGGCAAGGGCCGGGCCGACCTGCGCATCGCCGAGGGACGGATTGCGGCAATCGGCACGCTTGCCGCTTTACCCGGCGAGGCCGTGGTAGACGCCCTTGGCGGCGCCCTGCTGCCCGGCCTGCACGACCATCATATTCATCTCGCCGCCCATGCGGTCGCCCGCGCCTCGCTGCCCTGCGGGCCGCCGGCCGTGACCAGCGAAGCCGATCTGGCCGCCGCGCTGGCACAGCCGGGCGAGGGCTGGCTGCGCGGCATCGGCTATCATGAGAGCGTCGCCGGCCTGCCCGATGCGTTGACGATCGACCGTTGGCAGGCCGAGCGACCGGTGCGCATCCAGCATCGGTCGGGGCGCATGTGGCTGCTCAACAGCCGGGCATTGGATCTGCTGCTAGCACTGGATGCGCCGCCGCCGGGGCTGGAGCGGATCGACGGGCGCTGGACCGGACGCTTGTTCGACGAGGATGGCTGGCTGCGCCGGGTGCTGGGCGGCACGCCGCCGGCCCTCGACACGGTGGGGCACGAACTGGCGCGCCATGGCGTCACCGGCGTTACCGACATGTCGCCCGGCAACGATGGCGCAAGCCTGCGCTACTTCGCCGCCGAGCGAGGGACCGGTCGCCTGCCCCAGCATCTGGTTGCCGCCGGCACGCTGACGCTGGGTGACGCACCGCCGCCGCCCGGCATCGCGATCGGCCCGGCCAAGCTACATCTGCATGAAAATGCCCTGCCCGACTTCGACCAGTGCGTCGCTTTCCTGCGCGCCGCGCATGAGCAGGGCCGGGCGATCGCCAGCCATTGCACGACCGAGACCGAACTGGTCTTCACCCTCGCCGCGCTGGCACAGGCCGGCGCGCGGCCGGGCGACCGGATCGAACATGCCGGCATCACCCCCGATGCGCTACTGGAGCAGATGATCGAATTGGGCGTGCAGGTGGTGAGCCAGCCGCATTTCATCGCCGAGCGCGGCGATCAGTATCTGCGCGATGTCGAACCGCGCGAGCGGCCCTTGCTCTATCGGTTGGGCGCCTTTGCCCGCGCCGGGCTGGTGCTGGCGGCGGGCAGCGACGCGCCCTATGGCGTTGCCGATCCTTGGGCGGCGATGCGCGCGGCGGTGTCGCGCGAAACGGCTGGTGGTGCGGTCATCGGGCAGGACGAGGCGCTGACGCCCGAGGCGGCGCTCGCCCTCTATCTCGCCGATCCGCTAGATTTGCGCCAGCAGCGTGCGGTCGCGGTCGGGTCGCCGGCCGACCTGTGCCTGCTGGATCGCTCCTGGGCGCAGGCACGGGACCGCCTGCGGGCGGAAGATGTCGCGATGACGTGGATCGCCGGATCAGTCGTCCATGATCGTGTCGACCAGACCCCAGCCTAGGGCCGTGCGGGCGTTGATCCGCTTGCCCGAGAGGATCATCAGCGCCGCACGTTGACGCCCGATCCGTCGGCTGAGCGAGACGCATCCGCCCGCGCCAGGGATGATCCCCATCGCCAGTTCGGGCAGATGGAACCAGGCGTCGGCGCTGGCTGTGATGTGCCCGGCAAAGGCCGCCATTTCGAGGCCCGATCCGACACAGCCACCCTGGACATGGAGCGACAGCCGATCGGCGCAGCGCAGCAGCGCATGGGCCGGCAATGTCTGCATCCTGATATCATGGGCGGCGGCAGGATCGCGCGTGGTGCCGAATTCGCTGAGGTCCGCCCCGGTGCAGAAACTGCGGCCCGCGCCGCGCAGGCTGACATGGGTGATGTCAGGATCGAGCGCGGCAATGTCGAACGCCGCGCGCAGCCCGTCGCGCAGATCGCGGTCGATGGCATTATGGGCATCGGGCCGATCGATCAGGATCGCCAGCCGGTCGCCGTGCCGATCCACGCTGATGGTGCCGGGCGATTGCATCGGCGCAGGGACTTGCGCGGCCAGCCAGCGGGCATGGCCGGCGCTGCCCTGAAGCAGACCATAAGCGAGCGATTCCGCGACCAGCGCCTGGGTCGGGTCCAGCCCGTCGATCAGCCGCAGCAATTGCACCAGCACCCGCGCCGCTTCCGGCTGAGCCGCGATCTGCTGCGTGATCGCATTGAGCGAGACCGGCAGTTCGATCAGCGCATCAAGCCGGGACGCGAGCGGATGGGTTGGATCGCCGATCCCCAACAGGGGAAAGGGCGGCAGGTGCAACGGCGCATCGCTGTGCGGCGCCCGGTCGAGATCGACCAGCCCATAGGGCTGCGCCGCCCCGGCCCAGGGAAGGGTCAGGCCATCGGGGTCGATCAGGGCGGCAGGGCCGGGCATGGGTGGCAGGGTAGGACCGGGCCGAAGCGCGGCAAAGGCGGACGCAGCACTGATCGCCACGGCGTTGCGGACAATGGCTGACCAGCGCCGCGCCCTGCCGCAATATCGCGCCATGGAGACGGATCATCCCAGTCTGCGCGCGCTCGCCGCCGCCGCCCTGCAACGGCCGGCCGATCAGGCAGCGATCCTTTATGAGGGCGAATGGATCGCTTGGGGAACGCTGTGCGCGGTAGCCGAGGAGATTGATGCGGCACTGGATGCGAGCGGCATTGCCCCGGACGCCCCGGTCGCCTTCGTCGCGCGCAATCGGCCGGCGGCGCTCGCCGCGCTGCTGGGCCTGATTGCGCAGGGGCGGACGATCCGCATGATCTATGCCTTTCAGTCGGACGCCGCGATCGCCCGCGACCTGACGCGGATGGCCCCCGCTGCGCTGGTCGCCTTTGTCGAGGATATCGGGCCGGAGATCCGGACGGTGCTGGCCGCCGAAGGCATCGCGGCAGTCGTGATCGACGGCATGGCCGCCGCTGCCCTGCCGGGTCATGAATATGCCTCGCCAAAAGTTCAGCAGCGCCACGGCCCTGCCGCGCCGCAGATCGAGATATTGACCAGCGGCACCACCGGACCGCCGAAAAGTTTCGCCATACCCTATGCGCTGCTGGAACGGCATTTCCTCTCGACCCCGCTGACCCGGCAACAGGCGGACAATCCCCAGGCCGCACCGCCCTTCCTACTCTATTTTCCGCTCGGCAACATCACCGGCCTCTATTCGACGCTGCCGATGCTGCTGCGCGGACAGCGGGTCGAGTTGCTGGAGCGCTTCTCGCTCGCTGCCTGGCATGCCCATGTGCGGCGCTGGCGGCCCAGCCATGGCGGCCTGCCCCCGGCCAGCGTGCAGGCGGTGCTGGACGCTGACTTACCGGTCGAAGACCTCGCTTCCCTGCGCGCGATCGGCTGCGGCGCGGCGCCGCTCGATCCCGGCGTGCAGCAGGCGTTCGAGGCGCGCTACGGCATTCCCATCCTGCTCTCCTATGGCGCTACCGAGTTCGCCGGCCCGGTAGCGTCGATGACCGCCGCGCTCCATGCCGAATGGGGATCTCGCAAGATCGGGTCGGTCGGCCGCGCCATGCCGGGCGCACAGTTGCGCATCGTCGATCCAGACAGCGGCATCCCGTTGCCGCCCAACAGTGAAGGTCTGCTGGAAGTCATTGCGCCGCGAATTGGCCCGGACTGGATTCGCACGTCCGACATCGCGCTGATCGATGCCGATGATTTCCTGTTCCTGCGCGGCCGGGCGGACGGCGCGATCATTCGCGGCGGCTTCAAATTGCTGCCCGAGTCGATCGAACGCGCACTGATGCTGCACCCCGCCGTCGCCGAAGCGGCGGTGACAGGCATGGCGGACCACCGGCTGGGGCAAGTGCCGGCGGCTGCGATCCGGCTTCACGCCGATTTTGCTGCACCTGCGATCGCAGCATTGGAAACGCATGTGCGCCAGCATCTTCCTGCCACCCATGTTCCGGTAAAATGGCTGTTCGTCAGGGACTTGCCGCGCACCCCGTCGCTCAAGACCGATCGCCGCGCGCTGCAGGCGCTGTTTGCGAATATGTCGCCGGAAACGGAGAATGAGACAGAGAATATCACATAAACGAGGGTATCTCATTTTCTGTTGACAGCCTCCCGGCGTTAGTGAACAACCATGTTCAATAACGAAGGAGAGGAACCATGGCTCTGATCGAGTCCCATAAGCCGAGGGTAGCCAAGACCGAGTCCAACAAGGCGAAGATCGCCAAGCGCGTGGTCGAGGTACTGGAATTTTTCGACGAGGATCATCCGCAGGCGACGGTGATGGACATTGTCCGTCGCTTCGACCGCCCGCAGTCGAGCACGTCCGAATTGCTGTCGAGCCTGGTCGATCTGGGCCTGCTCCACAAGGATCCCGGTTCGCGCGCCTATTCGCCGACCCCGCGCGCCGCGATGCTGGGTGCCGCGATCCAGCCGCGCATGGTGCGCGATGGCGTCCTCAACGGCCTGATCGATCGCCTGTCGGCCCAGACCGGCCTTGGCATTGCCGTGTTCGGCATGGTCGGCCTCAACATCCAGATCGTTCACTGGCGCGCCGGCAAGAAGGCGCTGCGCACCTCGGCCAATAACGGCCTGGCCGGTGGCCGCCAGGAACGGCTGACCGACTCCGCCGCCGGTCTGCTGATGCTGTCGACCGTGCAGCAGCCGCGCCGCGACGGCCTGATCCGTCGCCTCAATGCCGAAGCGCCGCAGGAGCGCAAGTTCGTCTTCGCCGATGTCGCCAGCCAGGTGCAGCGCTGCCGTGACGAGGGCCATATCAGCGGCTTTGCCGGCTTTGGCTCGATCGCCGACGTCACCGCCATGCTGCTGCCCCACATGCCCGACGGCCAGCCGCTGGCGATCGGCTTCGTCTATGAACCGTCCGACCAGATCGACGCCGCCGGCCTGCAGCGCACGCTCAGCGAAGCGGTCCGCCGCTCGGTCGAGGAACAGTCGCCGGCCGCCTCCGTCCAGCCGATCTTCGAATCCGCCAGCTGGCAGGGCGCGCTGGAGGTGAAGCATGGCTGATGTGAAGGACAAGGACGTCGCCGACGCCCAGGCCGCGCGCAAATATTGGTCGGCCGAAGGCTATACCGAAGGCGGCGTCATCCGCGAGGTTGACTACAGCACCCAGTCGGGCGGACTCGACCCGTCGCTGGCCGGCATCAAGATCGTCGATACCGACACCCATATCACCGAGGCGCCCGACCTCTTCACTTCGCGCGCGCCGGCCAAGTACAAGGCCAAGGTGCCCTATGTGAAGCAGGACGCCGACGGGGTCGAACGCTGGTATGTGGGCGACCGCAATTTCGGATCGATGGGCGGCAACGTCATCCGCGCCGACAATAACAAGCTGCTCGGCCGCCTGGCCTTCCCCAAACTGGCGCAGGCGCATCCGGGCGGGCATCTGATCAAGGAGCGGCTGCAGGCGATGGACGATATGGGCATCTATGCCCAGATCGGCTTCCAGAATTCGGGCGTGACCCAGGCCGGATCGCTGATGTCGCTGGGCGACCCCGACCTCGCGGTCGCGATCATCCAGATGTATAATGACGCCTCGGCCGAATATCAGCAGGTGTCGGGCGAGCGCATCTTCAACATGGCCCATCTGCCCTTCTGGGACCAGAAGGCGATGGAAGCCGAAGCGCGGCGCTGCGTCGACATGGGCCTGCGCGGCTTCGTGCTGCCCGATACGCCCGAACGCGTCGGCGTGCCGAGCTTCCTGCATGATTATTGGACGCCCTTCCTGGAAATGTGCGAGGCCGAAGGCCTGCCGCTCAATTTCCATCTCAATGCGGCGATCGACCCCAATACGCTCACCTGGGACGGCTTCGGCTTTGAACAGACGCTGTCGGTGGTCGCCACCATGTTCTCGATCGGCAATGCCGCGACGCTGGGCAACTGGATGGTGTCGGGTCGCCTGGACCGTCATCCCAAGCTGAAGATCGGCCTGATCGAGAGCGGCGCGGGCTGGGTGCCCTTCGCGATCGAGGCGCTGGAGCATCAGTTCGACGAAATGCTGCCGAGCAAGGTCGGCCTGCTCAACAAGCGGCCGTGGGAATATTTCCGCGACCATTTCTGGGTCACCTTCTGGTTCGAGAAGGTCGCGCCCAAGCTGCTGCTGGAAACGATCGGCGTCGACAAGGTCATGTTCGAAACCGATTTCCCGCATCCGACCTCGCTCTATCCGGGCGTGCAGGCGCATCTGACCGATGTGCTGGGCGGCTATGACTTTGCAGTGAAGAAGAAGGTGCTGCAGGACAATGCGGTGAACCTCTACAAGCTGCCTTTCTGAGGGGCGCAATCCGGATGAAAACGGAAAGGGGCGCTCCTGCCGGGAGCGCCCCTTTCCATTGGAGGGCGGTCGTCGAAGACAGTCATTGGTGAAAATGGAGACGCGACAGCGCTCCGCCGCCAGACAGATGATCGGCGGCGAAGGGCCATGATCGCGGCAATGTCGGTCAGTCCAGCGGCTTTGGTGCGCCCGTCCCCATGTAGCGGGACAGGTTATAATGCAGGCTGGCCACCGCCCGCTCCATATAGGGGTTGGGCTGGGTGCCGCGGAAGCCGACATTCTTCATGCCCTGCTGCACCGCCTGCATATTGGTGAAATCCTGTTGCAGCACCGGCGGCCATTGTTCCGCGCTGGTATATTCCCATTCGGTGGCCGGCGTTTCCGCGTCCGGGAAGAGTTCATAGACTGCCGCCTCGAAAATGCACTTGTCCGGGTCCGCGCCATAGGGGCGCGCCGAATAGCAGAGCATATTGTTGACGGCATGGCCGATCTGGAAATTGGGGAAGATCTGCCAGGCGGTGCCGCTTTTCGCCGTATGGGCGGGTTCGACCACCGGCCAGAAGACGCCACGCTTCTCGTCATCGGCGCGCGCCGTGGCGAGCCAGTGCTGCAGCACCTGCGGCGCGGGGGTGCCCTCGGGCAGTTCGTCCTTCAGCCGCTGGGCGGCGGCGACCAATGTCATGGTGGTGTTGGTATTGGCATTTTCCCAGGTGAAAAGTTGCATTTCCGCCGTCGACAGGCGCGGGTCTTCGCCCGATCCGATGCGCAGCTTGGCCTGATTCTCGTCCATATTCTTGGGCGCTTCATAGCCGATATTGGTGTGCAGCCCATGTTTGCGCGCCCAGCCGCGAAATTCGCCGAAGGCGTTGAATTCGGGGTGGGTGGTCTGGACATGATAGGTCTCGCTGAACGCCTCCATCGCGACCTTCCAGTTGCAGTCGAAGATGATCCATTTGCGCCAGCGATAGCGCATATTCTGAAGGCCGAAGGGATCGAGCATGTCGGGCACGACGCCCAGATAGTCGGCGAGCGGGCCGCAATCGGGATCGAGGTTGATCCACGCCCAGCCGCCCCAACTATCGACGCTGACCTTGCCGAGCGCGGTACGCTGTGCCGTCAGCTTGCCCTGCCAGTCATCGGCATGGTTGGCGAAGGCGCATTGGCCCTGGCGGTCGAAGGTCCAGCCATGGAAGCCACAGATGATCGACTTGCGGTTGCCCCGCGCGTTGCGCTGGCCTGCGGGCGTATCGATCAGGCGGCGGCCGCGATGCGGGCAGACATTATGATAGGCGCTCAGCTCATCCGGCCCGGTGCGCATGATGATGACCGAATCTTCGAGAATGTCATAGGTGACGAAATCGCCAACCTCGGGAATATCCTCCAGCCGGGCCGCCTGCAGCCAGACCTTGCGCCACAGCCGGTCCTGCTCGGCGCGGGCATAATCCTTGGACACATAGGCTTCGACCGGGACGACGACCGGCTCGATCAGATCCTCGCCGGGCGTGCCGATGCTGCTGATCTCGTTCATGGCCTATTCCTTCTCCATTTCACCCTTTTGCCACGCCCGCGTCACCCGGACTTGACGATTTCAGACAGCCGGGCTCAGCGCCCGGTCCATTGCGGCGTGCGTTTTTCGGCAAAGGCGCGCGGTCCTTCCTGCGCGTCCTTGCTGTTATAGGTATGTTCGGAGGCGGCGCGGGCGGCCTGCAGCGCAGCGGCGCGGCCCATCTCGGTCGCCAGCATCACCGTGTCGCGCCCGGCCTTCACCGACAAAGGCGCACCCTCCAAAATCTCCGCCGCCAGATCGAGCGCGGCCTGCATCAGCGCACCCGGCTCGGCCAGGCGATTGACCAGGCCGATTTCGTAGGCTCGGCTCGCGGTGATCGGTTTGCCGGTCAGGATGATCTCCATCATGATCCGCTGCGGGATCATGTGAATGAGCGGCGCGGCCCAGGGCGAGCTGCGCCCGACCTTCACCTCGGTAATGGCGAAGCGCGCGGCCGTGCTGGCAACGCACAGGTCGCAGGCCTGGGCGATCATCCAGCCGCCGGCAAAGGCGACGCCATTGACCGCCGCGATCGTCGGCTTGCTGAGTTCGATACTGTCATAGGGCAGCGGGAACATGGCGCGCGGCGGGACGGTCATGCCGGTGTCGACCATTTCCTTGAGGTCGCCGCCCGCGCAGAAGGCCTTGTCCCCCGCGCCGGTCAGGATGGCGACGCGCAGCGCCGGATCATGTTCGAACCGGTCCCAGGCGGCACGCAGCCCCTCGCGCACGTCGCGGCCCAGGGCATTGCGCTGGTCGGGGCGGTTGATGGTGAGGATAGCGATGCCGTCGGGCCGCGCCTCGAACAGAACCGCGTCGGTTGAAGCGTCGGGCATCAATACCCCCTCTGCTGGATGATATGGGCCGCCCGCTCCAGCTCCTCGCGGAAGGCGGGGTCGGCGATGGCGATCAGGCGGCGGGTGCGTTCGGCCAGCGTCTGCCCTTTCAGTTCCGCCGCGCCATATTCGGTGACGATGATGTCGACATCGCTGCGCGCGGTGGTGACCGGGCCGGACAGGCTGGGCACGATCTTGCTCAAACTGCCGCCCTTGGCCGAGGCGGAGAGCGCGATGATCGAGCAGCCGCCGGGCGAGCGGGCACCGGCGCGGACGAAATCGACCTGGCCGCCGGTGCCGCCGAGATAGGCCGCGCCCGACTGTTCGGCATTGACCTGGCCGGTCAGGTCCACCTCCAGCGCGCTGTTGATGGTGACGAGGCGCGAGAGCCGCCCGAGGACGGCGGCATCATGGGTGTAGCTGGTCGCGCACATGCGGATGGCCGGGTTGTTGTGCGCCCAGTCATAGAGGCGGCGGGTGCCGATCAGCGCCCCGTTGATCGAGACGCCGGTGTCGATTTCCTTGCGGGCGTTGGTCAGCACGCCGGCCTGCGCCAGTTCGACCAGCCCGTCGCCCAGCATGCCCGAATGGACGCCCAGATCCTTGCGATCACCCAGCAGCCGCAATATCGCGTCGGGCACCGCGCCGACCCCGGTCTGGATCACCGATCCGTCGCCGATATAGGCGGCGCAGTTGCGGGCGATCGCCTCGTCGGTGGTGCTGATCTTCGCGGGCGCCACCTCGACCGGCGGGCGCGACACGGGGATGGCGACGTCGATGGCCGACGCCGGGATCAGCTCGCCCGGCACATAGGGCACGGCTTCGTTGATCTCCGCAATCACCACCCGCGCCTTGTCCACGGCGGCGCGGACATAGTCGCCGATCAGGCCGCAGCTATGATTGCCGTCGGCATCGGCGGGGCTGAGCTGGATCATCGCCACGTCGCAGCCGATGATGCCGGCCGTTATCATCGGCGCGACCTGGCTGACATGGATGGGGATGACCTGCAGCTTGCCGGCTTTCGTCATCGACCGGAGCGCGCCGATCGCGCCCATGGAGGAAAGGCGGAAACTGTCGGCGCTCTCCGGCGCGAACAGGCCTGAGAAGCTGGTGGCGATGAAGGCGGACAGGTCGCCGATCCGCGCGCCCTGTTCGATCAGCGCGCTGACCAAGCTGACCGGCTCGCCGCAGGCCTGGCCAAAGACGATGCGGTCGCCGCGCCGCAGATAGGGGGTGAGGTCGATCACAAGGCCCCGACCTGGCGCAGCAATTGTTCGGCGCGGCTGAGATAGGGCCGGTCGAGCATGCCCCCCTTGTAGCCGATCGCGCCGACGCCGGGATTGGCGGCGAAGATGTCGACGATCGCCTGCGCCTCGGCAATTTCCTCTTCGGTCGGGGTGAAGGCCGCGTTGATGACGTCGACCTGCGCCGGATGGATCGCCAGCATGCCGCGATAGCCGTCGCGCCGCACGTTCTCGGCCCGCGCCTTCAGCCCGTCTAGATCGCGGAAATCGCCCTGGATCGTCTCGATCGCGGTGACGCCGGCGGTGGCGGCGCCCAGCAGGCACATGGAGCGCGCCAGTTCATAGGTGAAGCCATAGCTGCCGTCGGCATTGCGGTTGGAACTGGCGCCGATCGAGTCGGCCAGATCCTCCGCGCCCCAGGTCAGCGCCACCACGCGCGGCGCGCCCTTGTAATCGCCGGTATGGAACATGGCTTCTGCCGTTTCGGTGACCAGCACGATCAGCGGGGTCGATCCCCGTTCGATGCCATGCGCGGCCTCGAACGCGGTCAGATAATGGTCGAGCAATTCGACATCCTGCCGGCCATAGACTTTGGGCAGCATGATGCCGCCCGGCCGCGCCGGCATGATCGCGGCGAGATCATCGAGCGTATAGGGGCCGTCGAGCGGATTGACCCGGACCCACAGCCGCTCGCGCCCTTTGCTGCGGGCGGCGAGAAAGCCATGCACCATCTGGCGGGCGAGCGGCTTGTTCTCGGTGGCGACCGCATCCTCCAGGTCGAACAGCGCGATATCGGCGGCGCTGTCCGCCGCCTTGGCCATCTTCTTCTCGCTGTCGCCCGGCGCGAACAGCCAGGAGCGCATCTTGATCGGCAGCGTCATCGTTTTCGCCTCAATAGGATTTGGGCAATTCCAGCACCTTTTCGGCGATGAAATTGAGGATCATGTGGGGGCTGACCGGGGCGGTGCGCGGGATCAGCACTTCGCGCAGCAGCCGTTCGACATGATATTCCTGGGCATAGCCCATGCCGCCCAGGGTCAGCATCGCGGTATGGCAGGCCTCGAACGCGGATTCGGCGGCGAGATATTTGCCGCTGTTCGCCTCCACGCCGCATTCCTCGCCCTTGTCGAACAGGGTGGCGGCCTTCATCACCATCAGGTTCGCCGCCTCCAGCTGCATCCAGCATTTGGCGAGCGGATGCTGGATCCCCTGATTCATTCCGATCGGCCGGTCGAAGACGATGCGTTCGCGGGCATAGCGGGCGGCGCGCTGGATCGCGTTGCGACCGATGCCGATCGCTTCGGCGCCCAGCAGGATGCGCTCCGGGTTCAGCCCCTTGAGGATGATCCTGAAGCCCTGACCTTCCTCGCCGATCCGATCCTCCTCGGGGATGAAGAGGTCGTTGATGAACAGCATGTTGGAGCCGACCGCGTGGCGGCCCATCTTGGGGATCAGCTGATGCTCGATCCTGTCACGATCGAGTTTGGTGAAGAAGAGCGACAGGCCCTGCGTCTTGTTCTTCACTTCATCGAGCGGGGTGGTGCGGGCGAGCAGCATCATCCGGTCGGCGACATGGGCGTTGGTGATCCAGATCTTCTCGCCATTGACGCGATAGCCGCCCTCGACCCGTTCGGCTCTGGTCTTGAGCTTGGTGGTGTCGAGCCCGGTATTGGGCTCGGTCACGGCAAAGCACATCTTCTCCGCGCCCGAGATGATCGGCGGGATCATCCGCTGCTGCTGCTCGGCCGTGCCGAACAGGGCGATCGGCTCCAGGCTGAAGACCGGGCCGTGGATGCTGGACGCCGCCGTCATGCCGCCGCCCGCTTCCGCCACCGCCTGCACCATGATCGCGGCCTCGGTGATGCCCAGGCCCGCGCCGCCGGTGGCTTCGGGCATGGCGATGCCCAGCCAGCCGGCGTCGGCCATCGCCCGGTGGAAATCGAACGGGAAGACGGCATCCCTGTCCCGTTCCAGCCAATAATCGTCGGGGAACTGGGCACAGAGCTGGAACACCGCGTCGCGGATGTTCCTCTGGTCTTCGGTCAGGGCAAAATCCACGTCTCTGGGGGCCTTCTGCTGGCGTCTGGATGATCGCCTGCGGGTATCATCCGGCCTCCCGCGCGCACAATCGGGCGGCCCCACATATCGGTGGGGCGAAGGGGTTGCGCGTGGATTTCGCCGCGCCCTTGGCCTAGCCCCAAGGCAGTTATGGGGAGAGGATGATGGACGCGACGCACATGCCGAAAGGGCCGCTGGCCGGGATCCGCGTGGTGGACCTGACGGCGATGGTATTCGGCCCCTATGCGACCCAGATCATGGCCGACATGGGCGCCGACGTGATCAAGATCGAACCGCCGGCGGGCGATGCCACGCGCTACATCAATGCCGGGCCGACGCCCGAGCTGGGCGGCGTCTTCACCAACGTCAATCGCGGCAAGCGCAGCCTGGTGCTGGACCTGCGGCAGGAGGGCGACAAGGCGACGCTCCGCGCGCTGATCGCCACCGCCGACGTCTTCATCCATTCGATGCGCGGCAAGGCGATCGCCAAGCTGGGCTTCGACTATCAGGCGGTGAAGGCGATCAAATCCGACATCGTCTACACCAATTGCTATGGCTATAGCCGGCGCGGGCCGGACGGCGACAAGCCGGCCTATGACGACACGATCCAGGCGGAATGCGGCATTCCGCATCTGCAACAGCTGATGACCGGCAAGCCCGATTTCATGGCAACGATCATCGCCGACAAGGTGGCGGGCCTCACTGGCCTTTATGCGACGATGATGGCGCTGTTCCACCGTGAACGCACCGGCGAGGGGCAGGAGGTGGAAGTCTCCATGTTCGAGACCATGGCGTCCTTCATGCTCACCGAACATGCGAGCGGCATGCTGTTCGAGCCTCCGCTGGGGCCGGCCCATTATCACCGCGTCGTCGCCCGCAACCGCAAGCCCTATGCGACCAAGGACGGCCATGTCGCCGCGCTGGTCTATAATGACAAGCATTGGAACGCCTTCGTCGCGGCGGTGAACCCGCCCTGGGCGACCGACGAGTTCGACACGCTGGCCAAGCGGGCGAAGCAGATCGACCGGGTCTATGGCCTGCTAGGCGGAACCTTTGCCGAGCGGACGACGCAGGAATGGCTGGAGCTGCTGGAGGCGCTGCATATCCCCGCCGCGCCGCTGCGCACCACGGACGAACTGTTCGACAATGCGCATCTGAACGCGATTGGCTTTTTCGAGACGGTGGAGACGCCGCAGGGGCCGGTGCGCTTCCCCGGCGTGCCGACCTGGTTCTCGCAGACTCCCGGTCGGGTCGCGGGCGGCGCGCCGGAACTGGGCGCGCACAGCCGGGAGGTGCTGGACGAACTGGGCGTGGGCGCTTCCGACGCCTGATCGTCCCATCGGTAGGGCGATGGGTTGGGGCGCTGCCTTGGCGCTCCCCGACCCAGCCTTTACCACTTCATCCAAGCAAGAAATCTGGGTGAGGCATGGCATGGTTGAGGCTGCTGAAATGACGCGTGCGGGCTTCCCGCTGGAAATCAGCGATCCCGAGCGCATTCCCACGGCACGCTATTATGACGCGGATTTCTATCGCCGCGAATGCGAGGAATTATGGCCCCATGTCTGGCAGATGGCCTGCCGCGTGGAGCAGGTGCCGGAGGTCGGCGACTGGATCGAATATAGCAATCTGGGCAAATCCGTCATCATCGTGCGGACCAAGGACGGTATCAGCGCCTATCATAATGCCTGCCGCCATCGCGGCGTGCCGCTGACCGAGGGCAGCCATGGCAATTGCAAGGGCAAGGGCTTCATCTGCCCCTTCCATGGCTGGCGCTGGAATATCGAGGGCAAGAACACCTTCGTCTATGGCCGGCACATGTTCAGCGAGCATCAGCTGGACGAGCAGGATCTGGCCCTGCGCCCGTGCCGCACCGAGATCGAGATGGGCTGCGTCTTCATCAATTTCGACGATGACGCGCCGTCGCTGCGCGAACAACTCGGCCCGCTCGCGGTGGGGCTCGACGCCTATAATGCCGACAAGATGCGCGCCGAATGGTGTTTCGGCACGGTGCTGCCGGCCAATTGGAAGGTCGCGATGGAAGCCTTCATGGAAGGCTATCATGTCATGCGCACCCATCCGCAGCTGCAGCAGAAGGTGCCGATCCTCTACAACATGATGTACGGCATGGACACGGGCGGGATCGGCGTGCCGATCAATCCCAACCGGTCGATGAAGGAAAATATCGTCGACCAGGTCGACCATATGCAGCTGCTGAGCGAGGGCATGGCCGGCATGTGCCATGCCAAGGATGTCGCCGTCGCCCGCACCCTGATCGACGTCGAACTGCCCGAAGACCCGCAACAGGCGATCATGCACTGGTTCGGCATGGTCAATCATTGCGTGACCCAGGCCGGGCAGGCGCGCGGCGAACCCACGCCCGATCTCAACAAGCTGGCGGTGGAAACCCCGGTCAAGTCGGTGGAATTCATCTTCCCCAACTATTTCCTGCTGCCCTTCCTCTCCAGCATGGCGGCCTATCGCATCCGCCCGCTCGGCCCGGAAAGCTGCATGTTCGAGCTATGGTCGCTGACGCATTTCGCCGAGGGGCAAGAGCCGCCGGTGGTGATGGAGCCGGTGATGCTGCCTTATGACAGCGACCAGTTCCCGATGATCCCGCGCCAGGATTATTCCAACATCCCGCTGCAGCAGAAGGGGCTGCATGCCGAGGGTTTCGACTTCATGCGCCTGTCCAAGGTGATCGAAGGGCTGATCAGCAATTATCAGCGGATCATCGACGGCTATATCCGGCATGAACCCATGGACAAGCTGAGCGCCGCGACACAGAAGCTGGCCGGCAATTTCGACGGCCCGGTGCTCGACCTGGGCTTCTGAGCCGGCGGGAGGCGGGGTCATGAAATTCGCCTTCGGCATGCCCCGGCTGATCGAGCTGAAGGCGACGATGCAGCCCTGGGAATTGTCGGTCACGGGCGCGGACCAGACGCGGCTGGCGAAGCTGGCCGATGACCTGGGTTACGACATGATCAGCGTGCCGGAACATTTCCTGATCCCGCGCGCCCATGTCGACCTGTCGGGGCCGCATCATTTCCATGCCTATGCGGCGATGGGCTATTATGCCGGCGCCACGAGCCGCATCCGTATCAACAGCTCGATCGCGATCCTGCCGCTGCAGCATCCCGCGATCACCGCCAAGGCGCTGTCGACGATCGACTGGCTGTCGGGTGGCCGGGCGATGGTGACCTTTGGCGCGGGCTGGCTGGAGCAGGAGTTTGACCTGCTCGGCGTCCCCTTCCACCAGCGCGGGCGGATGTGCGACGAATATCTGGCCGCGATCGTCGAGCTTTGGACCAGCGACGATCCGCAATTCGAGGGCGAGTTCGTCTCTTTCCGCGATGTCGCCTTTGCCCCGCGCCCGGTGCAGCAACCGCATCTGCCGATCTGGATGGGTGGGGAAGCCGACGCCGTGCTGAAGCGCGCCGCGCGCCATGCCAGTGGCTGGTGGCCCTATCTGACGAAACCCGAGGATATCCCGGCCAAGATCGACTTCATCAAGTCGCAGCCGGGCTATGACGGCCGTCCATTCGACGTGATGTACGGCTTTGCCACCAGCCGGGTCGGCGAGGGTCATGCCGTGGTCGACGATCCGCGCGCCCGGCCGGGCATGACCGCACCGGAGATCATCGATCGGCTCGGCTGGTTCCAGACGCTGGGCGTCACCATGAGCTCGGTGCCGATTCCGGCGGTGCGCAGCATCAGCGAATATGAGGATTATGCCCGCTGGGTGATCGAGGAGATCAAGCCCAAGCTGGGCTAACCCCAAAGCGCGTCGGCGGCGGCGAGCGCCTGGCCGCCGCGTCCGCCGAGGTCGCCGATCAGCGCCTTGAGCCGATAGGTCCACAGGTGCAGCGGATGCTCCAGCGTCATGCCCATGGCGCCGAGGAACTGGTGGAAGTCATAGACGCAACTGCGTGCCGATTCCTGCGCATGGAGTGCCGCCAGCGCCGCGTCGCCGGCATCCAGCGTGGCCGCCGCCTTCATCGCCAGCCAGTAGAGGCCATTGGCGCGCACCTGCGCCTCGGCCAGGCGATGGCGCAGCGCCTGGAAGGTGGCGAGCGGGCGGCCGAACTGCTGGCGATCGGTGACATAGGTCGCCGTGCTGTCGAGCGCGGCGGCGAGCAGGCCCGCCGCCTCCGCCGCCAGCGCCACGCGCCAGCGGGTACGGATATCGTCGGCCGACACGGCGTGATCGGTCAGGTCGTCCGGCTGGGCGATCAGGCTGCCCATCGGATAGGCATAAAGCGCTTCCGGTTCGGCCCGAATATGCTCAGGCGCCGCGACGAAGCTGCGCACCCGGTCCGGCCCGACCAGGAGCACCGTCGCGCCGGGGGCAAGGAAGCGGACCGGACGATGGGTCTTGCCTTCCTCCACCAGGCAGAGCGGGCGCGGTGTCGCGTCGCCCAGCAGCGGGCGGATGAGGGCGCTGGCCGCCGCCTCTACCGCCTGGGGCAGGCGGGCCAGCCGCTCGACCACCAGGGCAGCGCTGATTGCGCCCAGATCCGGATCGAAGCCGATGTCGAGGAAGCCGCCTTCGGCGAGGTCACGGTCGAGCGCGTCGCTGCTGAGGGCAAAGCCCGCCTCATGCAGCGTCGCGCCAGCATAAGGCCGGGTCAGCGTGTCGATCGCGTCGAGAATCGCGATCTGGTCGTCGGTCAGGGACAGGTTCATCAGCGCGGCTCCCGCGGCAGTTTGAGCACATCGCTGGCGATGATGTTGAGCTGGATCTCCGCCGCGCCCGCAGCGATGCCCGCGACGATCCCGCGCTGGTGATGCATCTTGAGATAGGGATGCGCGTCGGCCAGCGCCTGCGGCAGATATTCGACGATGAATTCGCACACCCGCCGTTCGGCCATCACCGTGGCGAAACGGGCGGAGCTGGATTCGGCGCCGATCGCCTCGCCCCGGCAGCGGCGGTCGACGATCGCATAGCTGGCCATCCGCGCCGCTTCGCACAGGGCAGCGGCATGGGCCGCCTCGATCCGCACCGCCTCGCCGGCAAATTCACCCTGGGCCTGCAATAGCATTACCGCACGGTCGAGCGCCGCGCGGGCGAGCGCATAGCGCGGAATGCCGAGCCGCTCATTGGTGAGCGAATAGCCGATGATCTCCCACGCCTGGCCTTCCTCGCCCAGCCGCGCCTCCACCGGGACAACGACTTCGTCGAAGAAGACTTCGTGAATATCGCCCTCGCCGATCAGCGAGGGGATTTGCCGCACGGTGATGCCGGGCGTGTCCATCGGCACCAGCAGGATGGAAATGCCCTGCTTGCGATCGTCGCTGGTGCGGCAGACCAGGAAACAGGTGTCGGCAAGCCCCGCATAGCTGGTCCAGATTTTCTGCCCCGATACGCGATAGACATCGCCGTCGCGGGTCGCGCGGGTGCGTAGCGAGGCGAGGTCGGAACCGGAACCGGGTTCGGAAAAGCCCTGGCACCAGAGTGCGCGACCGCCGGTGATGGCGGGGAGATAGCGCGCCTTCTGCGCCTCCGATCCGTAGCGGATCAGCGTCGGTCCGACCCAGTTGACGTTCATATATTGGCCGCCGCGCGGTTCGCCCGCGATCCACATTTCCTCGGCCAATATGGTCTGGTGCCAGGGATCGAGCCCCTGGCCGCCAATCTCCTTGCTCCAATGCGGGGTCAGCAGGCCTTCATCGGCCAGGCGCCCGCAAAAGCTGCGGGCATAGTCGGTCAGCGCGGGCGAGGCCGGGCCATGCTGCGAGAAACGCTCCCAGTCCTGCGGCAGCGTCGCGGCAAGAAAATCGCGCAACCGCTGGCGAAAAGCCTCTTCATTCTGCGTCCATTCAAAATTCATTGGTCCACGCATCCCCTGCCGAACAGGGATGCGATACTTAAGAGCGGCGCGGCGCGACAGGGCGGCGGGCAAGAGAACGCCCCGGTGATGGGCGTGGGCCGGGCCTTGCCGCGCTCCACGGGGTTGGGCAGCTTTCGGGCATGAGCGAGCGCGATTATAAAATGGCAGCCCCCCTGGATGCGGTGCCGCTGGGCAAGACCAAAAGCGTGACCATCGACGGACGGACTATCCTGTTGTGCAACAGCGACGGGCAGATTCATGCCATCGCCGCGCTCTGTTCCCATGCCGACGAACCGCTCGCCTGCGGTCGTATTCGCCTGGGCTGGATCGCCTGCCCGGCGCATGGCGCCCGGTTCGACCTGGAGACCGGCGCGCCGCTGACCGGCCCGGCGAGCGAACCGATCGCCACCTATCCGGTCCGCATCGTCGACGACATGATCGAGGTGGCGATCTAGCCCTGTTCCCTTTTCGTCATCCTGACGGAGGTCAGGATCCATTTGGCACTACGGTTGAGAGCGAGCGCTGAATGGATCCCGGATCAAGTCCGGGATGACGGAGGAGGTGGTTGCGTCGTTGCGTGTCCGATCGAAGGAAGGGCTTACCAGCCATCGCCTTGGGGATATCGCCGGCCGCCATCTTGCGGGGGGCGGCGCAATTGGGCCTAGCGTCGAGCATGAGAGGAACCGGAACGGGATGGAGGGGCAGGCTTTGACCGACGCGCTCGACAGGCTGCGGCAGGAAGTGCGCCAGTGGCTGGCCGACAATGCGCCGCAGGGCTGGCGCGAGCGCAGCAGCAGCGAGGCCGCCTTCCTGCAGATCCAGCGCGACTGGTTCGCCAAGCTGGTCGAGGGCGGCTATGCCGTGCCGCACTGGCCGGCCCAATGGCCGGGCGGCGGCCGCTCGCTTGCCGAACAGAAGATCCTCTATGAGGAACTGGCGCGCGCCGATACACCGCGCCTGCTGCTGTCCTTCATGTCGACCTATCATGCCGCCTGCACCCTGTTTGAATGGGCGAGCGAGGCGCAGCAGGCGCTGCTGATCCCGCGCATCCTGGCGGGCGAAATCTGGTGCCAGGGCTTTTCCGAACCCAATGCCGGGTCCGACCTGGCCAATGTTCGCACCCGCGCCGAGCGGGTCGGCGACCATTATGTGGTCAATGGGCAGAAGCTCTGGTCGACCATGGGCCAGTTCGCTGACAAATGCCTGTTGCTGGTGCGCACCAGCAATGACGGGCCGAAACAGGCCGGCCTCACCTATCTGCTGCTCGACCTCAAGGCACCGGGCGTCACCGCGCGGCCGATCCATCAGATACATGGCGACGAGGAATTTGCCGAGCTGTTCCTCGACAATGTCGAGATTCCCGTCGCGGACCGGCTGGGCGCGGAAGGCCAGGGCTGGGCCGTGGCGCAATCCACCCTCTCGTCCGAACGCGGCCTGACCCTCTTGGAACTGAGCGCCCGGCTGCGTGGCGCCTTGTGGCGGCTCGGCGACCTGATCCGCGCGCAGGGCCGGCAGGACGATCAGGGCATAGTCCGCGACTTCGGCCGGTTGAGCGCCAAGGTGGATGCGACCTGCGCCGTCGCCGACCAGTTCCTCGCCAACCGCATCGCCGGGATCGAGCGGGTCGGCGACGCGTCGATCGTCAAGCTGTCCTACTCCCGCACGCTGCGGGAATTCACATCGCTCGGGATTCGGCTGGGCGGCATCGACGCGCAATATCACAGCCCGATCACCTTTGGCGGCGGCATGGAGACCGGCAACTGGATGGCCGATTTCATGAACAGCTATGCCTGGACCATCGCCGGCGGCAGTGACGAGGTGCAACGCAACATCATCGCGGAACGGCTGGTCGGGATGCCGCGCGAACCCAAGAGCTGGACCTTGAAGGAGGGCGCGGCATGACCATGACCCGCGCGGAAGTGCAGGACGCGGCCGACAAGGCGTTCGGCCAGAGCGATCTGGCCCCGGATGCGGCGCAGAGCTGGGCGCTGATCGCCGAGATGGGCTGGCTGATGATGGGCGTGCCGGAGGATCTGGGCGGCCTGGGCCTTGGCCGCGAGGCGGCGGGCGTCATCCATCAGGGCGTGGGCAAGGCGCTGGTGCCCGGCTCCGTGCTGGCGCAGATGCTGACGATCGAGGCGCTGACGGCGGCCGATGACCTGCCCGAGCGCGACGCGCTGATCGCCGACGCCATGGCCGGCGAGGTGATGACCGCATCGCTGGCGGGCGGGCTGGATGGCGCCGACCGGCTGACCTGCGTGCCCGATGCCGATACCGCCAGCCATGTTTTGCACGTCACGGCCGACCGGGTGGCGCTGGTGCCGGCCGAGCAGTTTGCCGTCACCTATCGTGCCGGATGGGACAAGAGCCGTCGCCTGTTCGATGTCACGCTCGAAGGGCCGGGCCTTACTCTTGCAGAGGGCAATGCCGCCCGTGCGCTGGCCGATCGGATCGAGGCGCTGCGCCTCTTCTGCCTGGCGGGCGACAGCCTGGGCGGCGCGGAGGCGGCGCTGGCGATGACCGTCGCCTATCTCGAAACGCGGCAGCAGTTCGACCGGCCGCTGGCGCTGTTCCAGGCGCTCAAGCATCGCGTCGCCGACATGCGCACGCAACTGACCGCCGCCGATGCCCTGTTCTGGAGCCGGGCGCAGCAGGCCGACGTCGATATCATCACCCTGGGCGCGCTCAAGGCGCTGGCCTGCGCCGTCTATCGGCTGGTCGCGGAAGAGGCGATCCAGCTCCATGGCGGCATTGGCCTCACCATGGAGCATCCCTGTCACCTGTTCCTGAAGCGCGCGATGCTGAATGGCGCGCTCGGCGGCGATGCGGATCATTGGGACGAACAAATGGGCAGGGCGGCGCTGGAGGCTGCAGCCTGAACCGGCAAAAAGGGAGAGGAAGCGATGCGTCGATCGATTGCAATGGGCATGACAGCCCTGTCAGCGCTACTGATGGCCGGCATGGCGGGGGCGCAGCAGGGCAGCGCACCTGCCGGGCCTGCAAGCGCCGCCGAAGACCCGCTCTTCACCCAGCCCTATATCGACATCGACGAATGGCGCGATGCGCCGGTGCGGCACCGCTATGTCCATGGCGGGTTCAAGGGGACGGAGACCCGTTTCTCCTTCTATTTCCCCGACAAGGCGCACTATCAGGGCCGCTTCTTCCAGCATATCACGCCGGTCCCCGATGACGAGAATCTGGCGCAGAAGCTGACCGATGGCGAGGAAAATTATATCGGCTTTTCGATCGCGTCGGGCGGCTATTATGTCGAGACCAATGGCGGCGGCCGCGACCAGGTGGGCATGCCGGGCAAGCCCAATGACTTCACCATCGCCGCCTATCGCGCCAATGCTGCATCGGCCCGCTATTCGCGCGTCGTCGCGCAGCAGATGTACGGCGGCAAGCGCCCCTATGGCTATGCCTTTGGCGGCAGCGGCGGCGGCTTCCGCACCGTCGGCTCGATCGAGAATACCACCGGCGTGTGGGACGGCGTCGTCCCCTATGTGCTGGGATCGCCGATGGCGCCGCCCAACATGTTCTCCGTGCGGATGCGCGCGATGCGGGTGCTCAATGACAAATTCCCGCAGATATTGGACGCGGTCGAGCCGGGCGGCTCGGGCGATCCTTATGCCGGGCTAACGCCGCAGCAGGCGTCGGTGTTGCGCGAGGTGACGGCGATGGGTTTCCCGACGCCCAGCTGGTTCGGCTGGAAGACGATGGGCATCCACGGCTTTGCCGCCCTCTATGGCGGGATGGTGATGGCCGATGCCGGCTATTTCACCGATTTCTGGACCAAGCCGGGCTATCTCGGCCATGATGATCCCAAGAGTTTCGAGGGCTATCGGCTGCAGCATGATGCGACCATCGCTGCACCGATCAGCGCGGCGCAGGCGGCGGACCTGAAGCTCGACACCCGCATCACCGACGGCGCGGCCAATGTCGACAATGCCTTTGCCGCGCTACAGGGCCGGGCGGCACAGCGTATCGTCGCCTTCCGCCTGTCGAGCCCGCCACCCGCCACCTATTTCGTCGGCGGCGACCTGATCGTCGGGTCGGGCGCGGCGCAGGGCAAGCGGCTGACGATCAACCGGATCGCCGGCGATGTCGTGATCCTGGGCGTGGTGGACGATGCCGTGGTCGACCTGCTGAAGGCCGGCAACAAGGTGCGCGTCGACAACAGCAATTTCCTCGCTGCCGAAACCTATCATTGGCATCAGGTGCCGCCGGCCGATGCCGGCTATCCGGTCTGGGACCAGTTTCGCGGGGCCGACGGCAAGCCGCTCTATCCGCAGCGCCCCTTCCTGCTCGGCCCGCTCTTCACCGCCGCGACCACTGGCAAGCCGATGGGCCAGCCGCCGATGACCGGGCAGTTCCAGGGCAAGATGATCCTGGTCGAAAATCTCTGGGATCGCGAAGCCATGCCTTGGCAGGGCGACTGGTATCGCCAGCGGGTGATCGCCGCGCAGGGCGCGGGCGCAGACCAGAATTTCCGCATCTGGTTCACCGACCATGCGCTGCATGGCGACAGCAGCCATCAGGAAGACCCGACCCGCACGGTCAGCTATCTGGGCGTGCTGGAGCAAGCGCTGCGCGACCTTTCCGCCTGGGTGGAAAAGGGCGTCGCCCCGTCCGCCAACACCGCCTATCGCATCGATCATGGCCAGGTGATCGTGCCGGCCGATGCGACGGCGCGCGGCGGGATCCAGCCGGTCGCCAGCGTCACCGCCAATGGCAGTGCCAAAGCCGTCGTGAAGCCCGGCGCGGCCGTGACCTTCCGCGCAACCATCAGCGTGCCGCCGGGCACCGGCCGGATCGTGTCGGCGGAATGGGATTTCGACGGCAGCGGCGCCTTTGCCGAGAAGGCGAAGCTGCCCGGCGGTTCGGGCAGCAGCCTGACCCTGACCACGCGCCACAGCTTCGCCGCGCCAGGCACCTATTTCCCCGCGCTGCGCATCGCGTCGGAGCGCAAGGGCGACGGCGCCACCCCCTATGCCCGCATCCAGAATCTGGGCCGGGTGCGGGTCGTCGTCCAATAGCGGCAGAGGCGGCGCCGCATCATGTGGCGCCCCTGTCCCGTCAGTTCGACACGTCAGGGCATTGGCCGGGACGCTTTTCTTCCTTGCCGGCCTTGAACCAGCGGGTCGACTGGGCATCGACGGCCTCGTCATAATAGCAGACCTCGGCCGTGCCGCTGGCCGGATCGACCAGGGTCAGCCATTGGTGCGGGCCGCAATTATGGGTTTCGCACGACCAGGCCGCAACCTTGCCGTCGACGGTCGCGATCGGCGAGGAGGGGCCGCCATCCTCCAGCACCCATTTGCGCACCACCTTGTCCGCGACCGCCGCCTTCACCGCCGCGACCACGGCCGGATCGGCATTCCAGCTATGGGCGCCGATCTTGTCGAAGGGATATTTGCCGACATACTGGCTGAAGGCGTCTGCGCTGGGCGCGGCGGCGTTGGTCGCGTTGGCGGCGTTGGCCATGGCATTTTCGACCGCGTTGACCGCATTGTCGGCGGCGTCGTCGGCCGGGCTGCTCTTCTCGCCGCTGCAGGCGGCCAGCGCGACAGACAGGAGGACGGGCAGGGTCAGGACGGTCCAGAGGCGGTGGCGGGTCATCGGCGGTCCTTTGCGCGGTAGGGATGACCCCATGGTGGGGCGGGACGCGGCAGCGAGCAAGCGTGATTGCAGCCAAGACGCGGAAATTGGCGGCTGATCCGTCTGTAGGGGCAGATGATCTTCGATTGCGAAAGGCCCCTTGCCCGATGCGTTTCCCCCCTGCCCTGATCCTGCTCGCCGGCCTGGCTGCCGCACCCGCCACCGCCCAGACCGCGGCCCCCGCCGACGGCCCGTTGAAGGTGGAAAATTACTACCGCGTCAAATGGGGCGGGATGGGCCAGTTCCTGACCGCCTATCACAAGCAGCATGAGGCCTTGCTGCGCGAGATGATGCGGCAAGGCTATATCACCGAGGTCACGGTCGAGATGCCCTTCACCCATATGGGCGGCAGCACGCGGTGGGACGTGCGCACCACCATTGTCTACAAGCATGGCGCCGACGGCGTGGGCGCGGGCGAAGCATATAAGGCGGCGATGGCGGCGGCCAAGGCGCGGATGTTCCCCGACAAGGCGGCGTTCGATGCCGAGGAGGCCAAGCGCATGGCGGTGACGGAAGATCATTGGGACGTGGTGCTGGAACCCGCGCCATAAGGATCGGCAGGCCATTTGGGGGCATCGCTGCGGCGGACCGTGAAGCTGTCGCGATTCATGGGTCAAATGCCCCCTTTTCCTTTGCCCGAAGCCACGCCATGTTGGAGCCGAGTAAAGTGCATCGCGGGAGGCAGGCAAACGCATGTTCGGCGCATTGTGGAAACGAATCTTCGGCAAGACCAACGCCCCCGAGCAAGAACCCGCCCTTCCTCCCTATGATCCGCTCGCGGCGCTGCGCGACCAGGTGTGGCGCGACGTCGCCGGGGGATTTCATGACGATGATGCGATCCTGACCGCCGCCCACGACACGTTCGTCGAAGAACTGCCCGGCCCGACCCTGCGCCGCGAGGCATCGGCCGCGCTGCGTCAGGCGCTGGCCGAGCATAATGCCGCCGAAAAGGCCTGGCCCGACATGACCGATTGCGACCGACTGGACGCCGCCTTTGCCGCGCTGGAAGCCGAGGGCGTGATCGCGCGGCAGAATTTCACCTGCTGCGGCAGTTGCGGCGCGATCGAGATCTGGGACGAGATCGAGGAAGCGATCGGCGAAGGGCGCCCGGCCGAGGGCTATGCCTTTTTCCACATGCAGGACACCGAGGCGGCGGTGGAGGGCGAGGCGCTCTACCTCAATTACGGCGCCTGCGCAGCCGGCGAGGCGGCGGCGCTCGACATCGGCCGGCGGATCGCCGCCCAGCTCGACGCCCATGACCTGGCAGTCGACTGGGACGGCAGCTGGAGCATGCGCATCCAGGTGGTACTCGACTGGAAGAAGCGCCGCACCCTGCGCATGCTGGAGGCCTGAACCGGCGGCGCCTGCTGCGCGCCGACCGTCACCATATCGCGATGCTCGGGTGGAAGCCGCCCTCCTGCCCGCTATGGGTGGCATGCATGTTGATGCGCGTCGGCACGAAACTGGTGCCGCGATATTCGGGTATGATCCTGAACTGATCGACCAGCCCCTCACGGGTGAAGCGCTGTAGCGTGCCGCTAATCTGGTCGAGCGCGGCGCCCGCTTCGGGTGGGACATAGCTGATATTCGCCTTGCGCCTCGGCCCGCCCAGACGGATCGGGAAGAGATAGATGCGCACCAGCGCCCCGGTCGCCACCAGCGCCTCCGCCTGTTCGCGCGAGGTGACATGAGAAAAATCGGGCTTGGCCGCTGCCGGATCGGGCGCGCCGACGATGATCGCGGCGAGCAGCAGCGGCAATAACGAAGCGAGACGATGAACCATGGACTTCCTCCTCTGAGGACGAATCATGTTCGTTATTTGTTCTCATATTTTCGGCGATCCTGCAAGCCCGCACGGACGAAGGGCGCAGGGTCACACCCGAAGTTCACAGCGTTATCGACCTTTCCGGGGCATTTGCGCCACTTTTGCACCGGCAGCGCGTCACCCACGCGCCTGCTCTGCATCAGAACGCGCCACCGGGGCGACGCATAACGCGCCCATGATGCCCCGGTGACGCGACTAGTCTGCACCTGTTTTGCACCGATATGCCTCAGCGCCGCGTCGCGGTCTGCGGGCGAAGCTGGGTGGCGATCGGGTCGGCCATCGCCTGGGCATGGAGCGTCAGCGCGTTGCTCCAGTCCCGGTCGAAGGCAGTGCCGGCGAGGCGGCGGCGCAGACGATGCGCGCTGGATGGCGACATGCCGACCATGCGCGCGGGCTGCGCGGGCGGGGATGGACTGTGTCATTCCCCAGGGTAGATCAGAGGATCGCCGTGTAGGACAGGGGATATTGGCGGAACCGAAGCGCTAGTTCGCCCACACGCATAATATGACGCGATCTTCACACATGATCCGCTCGGCCAGCAGCATTGCTGCCGCAAACTCGGCATAGTCTGAAGGCTTACCGAGCATGGTGTACCGGCGCAGGCGCTCCCCGGAGCAATCCTTCCGTGCTGAGATCCTCGTCAATATCCGGCCAATGAATGCCATAGCCACCACCGGCGACTTCCCAAACGGCACGCTGATCGGGTGTCGCGCTGGCAAGGCGTGGATACCAGGCAAGGGGGACAGAGATGGTCCGACCGTCCATCAGGTCGACGATCAGGCTATCCGCATCGCAGCGAACATCGGCAACACGTTCGTCGGTGATCCTAGCCGAAATATTCATGCCAAGCCTCCAGCAGGCGCGCCCGATGGGCCTCCACCATCGTGATTATGCCATTTATCTCCTGGCGACGAAAGCCGGTGTTCCTTGCGAGGGATATAGGGTCTAGCCAGACCTTGATCGAAGCGCCGCCCTTGTCGACATGGACATGGGGCGGTTCATTGGGTTCGTGGCTGTAGAAATAGAAGCGATAGCCATCGAGGCGCAAGATGGTCGGCATCGGTCACGGTTCCCCATAGGATGCCGAACCATCTATAATGAAGCGGTGAGCGGATCACCCGGTAAAATCGAGAAAGTTACCGGGTGCCAAAGCCTCAATCATGCTCCCTGCCGCCGGCGCCCATATAGAGTTCGCTGCCGGTTTCCTTGAAGAGTTTGCTCATCTCTTCCATGCCTTTCAACGCGGCGGCCTTGCTGGCTTCGGCGACTTCCGCGCCGGTGAGACCGGCTTCTAGGAAACCGTCGGCGGGCTGGTTCTTCCTGGCGGCGAAGTCGCGCACTTCCTGGGTGATCTTCATCGAGCAGAATTTAGGGCCGCACATGGAGCAGAAATGGGCGCTCTTGGCACCTTCGGCCGGCAGGGTCTGGTCGTGATATTGTTCGGCCGTGTCGGGATCGAGGCTCAGGTTGAACTGGTCGCGCCAGCGGAACTCGAAGCGGGCGCGGCTGAGCGCGTCGTCGCGGACCTTGGCGGCGGGGTGGCCCTTGGCCAGGTCGGCGGCGTGGGCGGCGAGCTTGTAAGTGACGACGCCGACCTTCACATCGTCGCGGTCGGGCAGGCCCAGATGCTCCTTGGGCGTGACGTAGCAGAGCATCGCCGTGCCATACCAGCCGATCTGCGCCGCGCCGATGCCGCTGGTGATATGGTCATAGCCCGGCGCGATGTCGGTGGTGAGCGGCCCGAGCGTATAGAAGGGCGCTTCGCCGCAGACCTGCAGCTGCTTTTCCATATTCTCCTTGATCTTGTGCATCGGCACATGGCCGGGGCCTTCGATCATCACCTGCACATCCTGTTTCCAGGCACGGTGGGTCAGTTCGCCCAGCGTGTAGAGTTCGGAGAATTGCGCTTCGTCATTGGCGTCCGCGATCGAGCCGGGGCGCAGGCCGTCGCCCAGCGAATAGGCGATGTCATAGGCCTTCATGATCTCCGTGATCTCGTCGAAATGATCGTAGAGGAAGCTCTCCTTGTGGTGCGCCAGGCACCATTTCGCCATGATCGAGCCGCCGCGCGAGACGATGCCGGTGACGCGCCTGGCCGCCATCGGGATATAGGCCAGGCGGACGCCCGCATGGATGGTGAAATAGTCGACGCCCTGTTCGGCCTGTTCGATGAGAGTATCGCGGAAAATGTCCCAAGTGAGGTCTTCGGCAATGCCGCCGACCTTTTCGAGCGCCTGATAGATGGGGACGGTGCCGATCGGCACGGGCGAGTTGCGGATGATCCATTCGCGCGTGTCATGGATGTTGCGGCCGGTCGACAGGTCCATCACCGTGTCGGCGCCCCAGCGGATCGACCAGACCAGCTTGTCGACTTCGGAGGCGACGTCGGAGGCGACCGCCGAGTTGCCGATATTGGCGTTGATCTTCACCAGGAAATTGCGGCCGATCGCCATCGGCTCGGATTCCGGGTGGTTGATGTTCGACGGGATGATGGCGCGACCGCGGGCGACTTCATCGCGGACGAATTCCGGGGTCACATAGTCGGGGATGGAGGCGCCCCAGCTTTCGCCGTCGCGGACATATTCGGCGAGGCGGGCGCGGCCGAGATTTTCGCGCTCGGCGACATATTCCATTTCCGGGGTGATGATGCCGCGACGGGCATAGTGCATCTGGGAGACGTTGGCGCCGGGCTTGGCGCGCAGCGGGCGCTTGACGACATTGGGGAAGGGCTGGACGCCGCCCGAGCGATCGGGGCCTTTGAGGCCATTATCTTCCGGTCGGATTTCGCGCGCATCATATTCCTCGACATCGCCGCGATCGCGGATCCAGTCACGGCGCAGCTGCTGGAGGCCGGCCATGATGTCGATGCGGGCGTCGGGATCGGTATAGGGGCCGGACGTGTCATAGACGCGGACAGGCGGCTCGCCGCTCCCCGGCTCCAGATGAATCTCGCGCATGGCAACCTTGCGCGGGCCGATATGGATCTTCTTCGAGCCGCGAATGGCTCCCGTAGTAACGCGCATTTCGGTGCGGGCGGGGACGTCTGCCATAACTTCTCTCTCCTTCAGGCGGAAAGAGAGTGCGGGCGGTGTCACGGGACGAGTGGCACGACGCGCTTCCCTCCCTACGCCAGTGTCAACTGGATCAGGTTCAGCGGGTCGCGGCCACAAAGCCGCCTCTCAACCGTCTGCGGACGGTCCCCCGGGGATATGGGCAATGGATAGCGCAAGCGCAGCGACAGGGGAAGCCCTTCGCGAGCCGATCGCCTTGCGCCGGGGCGATGGAGACCATAATTGGAAGGAGATCCAGCAAGAGGCCGATCGTGCAGAACAGCGCCCCACCCCATCCCGATTCCGAGAAGGCCCGGCGCAAGGCGTTGCGGCACGAGATGCGGATGGTGGCGGTGCGGCCGCGGCGCTGGGGGCTGTGGCTGCTGACGCTGGGTGCGCTGCTGCTGATCCTGCCGTCGGCCTTTGGCGTTCATAGCCTGATGGGCTGGTCGCCGATGCTGCTGGGGCTGGTCGCCTGCGCCGCGTCGCTGCCCTTGCTGGTGGCGGGCGCGGTGCTACGGCGGCGCTATCTGAAGGGCCAGCTCGCGCGGGATTGAGGACAACAAAGGGGGGCGCAATGAAGAGGTTTTTGACGATGGTTTCTGCTGCCCTGCTTACCGGCGCTGGCGCGCCCGCCCCCGCGCCTGCCGACGATCCGTTTGTCTGGCTGGAAGACTGGACCGGGCCGCGCGCGATGCAGTGGGTGGAAGCGGAGAACAAGGCGACCGTCGCCACGCTGCAGGGCGATCCGCGCTATGCCGGCTATTACAGGCAAGCGCTGGCGATCGCGTCGGCCAAGGACCGGATCGCGATGCCGATGCTGATCCATGGCCGCATCTATAATTTCTGGCGCGATGCCGACCATCCGCAGGGCGTGTGGCGCTATACGTCCGAGGCCGATTATGCGTCGGCGTCGCCGAGCTGGACGACCGTGCTGGATCTGGATGCGCTGTCCAGGGCCGAGGGCAGGAAATGGGTGTGGAAGGGCGCGACCATCCTCGACCCCGAGGAACGGATCGCGCTGCTGGCGCTGTCGGACGGCGGCGAGGATGCGGTGCGGCTGCGCGAGTTCGACCTGGTCGATGGCCGTTTCGTGCCGGGTGGGTTCGACATTCCCAACGCCAAGCAGAATGCCGAATGGCTGGACAAGGATACGCTCCTCCTGTCGCGCGACTGGGGGGCGGACAGCCTGACCAAGTCGGGCTATCCCTTCGTCATCAAGACGCTGAAGCGCGGGCAGAGGCTGGAGGACGCGCAGGAAGTGTTTCGCGGCGCGGCGAGCGACCAGCTGATGTCGATGCCGATCCTGCTGAGCGACGGGCAGGGCAATCGGGCCGCCTTCCTGTTTCGCGGCGTCACCTTCTTCGGCAACGAGACCTGGCTGCTGACGGCGCAGGGGACGAAGCGGCTGGCGCTGCCGGCCAAAAGCCAGTTGCAGGGCATGGTCGACGGGCAGGTGCTGATCCAGACCAGCGAGGAATGGACCAGCGGCGGCGTGACCGTGCCGGCCGGGGCGCTGGCGAGCGTGGCGCTCAAAGCCCTGCAGGATGGCGGCGTGCTGACGCCCGAGATATTGTTCGCGCCGACGCCGCGCCAGTCGATCGACGGGGTGGTGGCGACGCAGAATCGGGTCGTGCTGAGCCTCAATGACAATGTGCGCGGGCGGGTGCGGGTCTATGCGCGCGGCGCCAAGGGATGGGCTGCGCAGCCGGTCGAGCTGCCCGACAATGCGACGATCAGCACGGTCGCCGCGTCCGACAAGAGCGACAAGACCTATCTGGCGGTGGCAGGATTCCTGGCGCCGACGACATTATGGGCGATGGACGCGGCCGAGCCCAAGCCGGTGCAGGTCAAGGCGATGCCGGCGCGGTTCGACGCGGCGGGGCTGGTGGTCGAGCAGTTTGAGGCCACATCGAGCGACGGGACGAAAATCCCCTATTTCATCGTCCACAAGAAGGGGATGACGCCCGACGGCAGCACGCCGGCGATCATGACCGCCTATGGCGGCTTCGAGGTGCCGATGACGCCCAGCTATGCCGCGATCACCGGCAAGCTGTGGCTGGAGCGGGGCAATAGTTTCGTGCTGGCCAATATCCGCGGCGGCGGCGAGTTCGGCCCGGCCTGGCATGAGGCGGGCCTCAAGACCAAACGCCAGATCATCTATGATGATTTCGCGGCGGTGGCGCAGGACATCTTTGCCCGCAAACTGTCCAGCCCCAGGAAGTTCGGCATCTATGGCGGGTCCAATGGCGGGCTTTTGATGGGGGTGGAGTTCAACCAGCATCCTGACCTCTGGAACGGGGTGGTGATCCAGGTGCCGCTGCTCGACATGATCCGATACGAGCAGATCGCGGCCGGCGCGTCCTGGGTCGATGAATATGGCAGCGTGTCGGTGCCGGAGGAAAAGGCGTTTCTCGAGACAATCTCGCCCTATGCCAATATCCGCAAGGGGGTCGCCTATCCCACGCCCTATATCTGGACCACGACCAAGGACGACCGGGTCGGCCCGCAGCATGCGCGCAAGTTCGCCGCGCGGCTGAAGGACTATGGCCTGCCCTATCTCTTCTACGAGGATACCGCCGGCGGTCATTCTGGCGATGCAGATATCGAACAGGGCGCGCGGTTGCAGGCGATGCAGATGGTCTATTTCAGCCAAAGGCTGGAGGGAAAATAGAGGCCAGGCCGCGTAGACAAATTCAGCGCGCGCCGAATGGCCGGGATGGGTGGGAACAAGACATAGCCCCTCCCTTCCAGGGAGGGGGTGGGGTGGGTTGCGAGCGCAGCGAGCTTCTGCCCTATCGACCGTAGACCGCCGCTACGCGGCGCACCCACCCCCGGCCCCTCCCTGGAAGGGAGGGGAGTAGGAAACGTCCGCATTTGGTCGTTTTCAGACTATCCTCCCCTGCAAGGGGAGGTGGCTGGCCGAAGGCCAGACGAAGGGGTATCCCCCTCTCGATAGCGTGACACCCCTCCACCACTTCGTGGTCCCCTTCGGCAGAGTCGCGTGCCTCTGCCGAACCTTGCAGGGGAGGATTTTACAGCCGCTTTTGGTCGCTTCCTGCCAATCACGACCTGCGTCATCCTGACGGAAGTCAGGATCCATTCGACGTTACACCCGCGCGAAAGCGCTGAATGGATCCCGGATCAAGCATGCCCTGAGCCTGTCGAAGGGGCCGGGATGACGTCGGTTAAATGAGGGGATGGCCGGGGCTGACGCGAACGGAAATTGCGAGAATCTTTGGCGAAGCGACAGTTTCGCATTGCATTGCAGCAAAGCGTGGTTTCTGATCGCATCATGCTCAAGGCCGCGCTGCACCACCTGACCGCCTATCGCTATAGCCGCCCGATCCGTCTGGGTCCGCAAGTGATAAGATTGCGGCCCGCGCCGCATAGTCGCACCAAGATCCCCAATTATGCGCTGAAGATCGAGCCGGCGAACCATTTCCTCAACTGGCAGCAGGATCCGCACGGCAACTGGCTGGCGCGGATCGTCTTTCCCGATCCGGTCGATCATTTCAGTATCGAGGTCGATCTGCTGGCCGATCTGGATATCATCAACCCGTTCGACTTCTTCGTCGAACCCTATGCGGAAAATTACCCCTTCAGCTATGACGAGCAGCTGGAGACCGATCTGGCCGCTTATTATGACGTCGAGATGCAGGGGCCGTTGTTCGAGGAACTGGTGGCCCAGCATGCCACGTTCGAGGGGCGGACGATCGACTTCCTGGT
This sequence comes from Sphingobium sp. VMM, assembly GCF_056790315.1. Taxonomy (NCBI): domain Bacteria; kingdom Pseudomonadati; phylum Pseudomonadota; class Alphaproteobacteria; order Sphingomonadales; family Sphingobiaceae; genus Sphingobium; species Sphingobium sp. VMM. The sequence continues at coordinate 35,368 of NZ_JBXGSI010000012.1, read as the reverse complement.
CGATGTGAACAGCAAGCTGCAGCAGCGCATCGGCTATGTCATCCGCATGGAAACCGGGGTGCAGACGCCCGAGGAGACGCTGGACATCGGCACCGGATCGTGCCGCGATTCCGCTTGGCTGCTGGTGCAGCTGCTGCGCCGGCTGGGCTTTGCCGCGCGTTTCGTGTCGGGCTATTCGATCCAGCTGGTTGCCGATGTCGAGCCGATCGAGGGGCCCAAAGGCGTTACCCAGGATGTGGTCGACCTGCATGCCTGGGCCGAGGCCTATGTGCCCGGCGCCGGCTGGATCGCGCTTGATGCGACCAGCGGCATGTTTGCGGGCGAGGGCCATATCCCGCTCTGCGCCACACCCCATTATCGGTCCGCAGCCCCGATCAGCGGCATGGCCGAACCGGCCGAGGTCGATTTCAATTTCGCCATGAATGTCAGCCGCATTGCCGAGGCGGTGCGGATCACCAAGCCCTTTACCGAGGGACGCTGGGCGTCGCTGATGGCGCTGGGCGAGCAAGTGGACGCCGACCTGATCGCGCAGGATGTGCGGCTGACCACCGGTGGCGAGCCGACCTTCGTCGCGGTCGATGATCCACAGGCGGGCGAATGGAATGGCGATGCCGTCGGCCCGACCAAGGCGGGCTATGCCGACCGGCTGATCCGGCGGCTGCGCGACCGTTTTGCGCCGGGCGCGCTGCTGCACCATGGCCAGGGCAAATGGTATCCGGGCGAAAGCCTGCCGCGCTGGGGCTATTCGATCTACTGGCGCGCGGACGGCGTGCCGATCTGGCGCGATGCCGGGCTGATCGCGGGCGAGCCGGAGGCGGGCGATACGACCATTACCGCCGAGGATGCCGGCCGCTTCCTCACCGCCATGGCGGAAGGGCTGGGGGTCGAGACCGATTTCGTCCAGCCGGTGTTCGAAGATGCGCTGGCCTGGTCGGTGAAGGAGGCGGAACTGCCCGCCAATACCGAGCCGGGCGACCCCAAGTTCGACAATCCCGAGGAACGCAGCCGGATGGTGCGCGCGTTCGAGGGCGGCCTTTCCAAGACGGTCGGCTATGTGCTGCCGATCCAGCGCTGGCAGACGCAGGCGAGCGCGCCGCGCTGGCAGAGCGAGGTGTGGAAGGTGCGGCGCAAGGCGCTGTTCGCGGTGCCGGGGGATTCGGCACTGGGATACCGCCTGCCGCTGGGCACCCTACCCTATGTGCCGCCGTCCGATTTCCCCTATATCCACCCGCAGGATACGAGCGAGCCGCGCGAACCGCTGGCCGATTATCGTGCCGAGGCGGAAGCCGAAACCAGCGCACCGGCGGAACGGTTCGAGCGGTCCGAAGTCGCCACCGCCGAGCATCAGGACCGGCAGGAACAGGTCTTCATCGAAGGCGCGGTGCGCACCGCCGTCACGGTCGAGCCGCGCGGCAATTTCCTGTCCGTCTTCATCCCGCCGGTGAAGACGCTGGACGATTATCTGGAGTTGATTGCGCAGGTCGAGAAGGTGGCCGAGGCGACGCGCATCCCGGTGCGGATCGAGGGCTATGCCCCGCCGTCCGACCCGCGCGTCAACGTGCTGAAGGTGACGCCCGACCCCGGCGTGGTCGAAGTGAATATCCAGCCGGCGACAAGCTGGGCGGAGACGGTGGCGATTACCCAGGGCGTCTATGAGGATGCCCGCGAGGTGAAGATGACCGCCGACAAGTTCATGGTCGATGGCCGGTCGGTCGGCACCGGTGGCGGCAATCATCTGGTGCTGGGCGGGGCGAGCGTGAACGACAGCCCGTTCATCCGCCGGCCGGACTTGCTCAAGAGCTTCGTCCTCTACTGGCAACGGCACCCCTCCCTCTCCTATCTGTTTTCCGGCCTGTTCATCGGCCCGACCAGCCAGGCGCCGCGCATCGACGAGGCGCGGCACGACAGCCTCTATGAGCTGGAGATCGCGCTGGCGCAGGTGCCCAATCCGGTGCGCGACGGGGAGGACAAGCTGCCGCCGCCCTGGCTGGTCGACCGGCTGTTCCGCAACCTGCTGGTCGATGTGACCGGCAATACCCACCGCACCGAAATCTGCATCGACAAGCTGTTCTCGCCCGACGGGCCGACCGGGCGCCTAGGCCTCGTCGAGTTTCGCGGGTTCGAGATGCCGCCAGACCCGCAGATGAGCCTGGCCCAGCAATTGCTGCTGCGCGCGCTGACCGCCTGGTTCTGGCGCGAGCCGCAGCAGGGCAATCTGGTGCGCTGGGGCACGGCGCTGCACGACCGTTTCTTCCTGGGCCATTTCGTCTGGGCCGATTTCCTGGAGGTGCTGAACGACCTGCGCCAGGCGGGCTATGATTTCGATCCTAACTGGTTCGAGGCGCAGCGCCAGTTCCGCTTCCCGGTGCATGGCAGCGTGGAGGCCGGCGGCGTCGGGCTGGAGATCAGCCATGCGCTGGAGCCGTGGAACGTGCTGGGCGAAACCGGCGCGATCGGCGGTACGGTGCGCTATGTCGACAGTTCGACCGAGCGGTTGCAGGTGCGTGTGTCGGGCCTGGTCGCCGGGCGCCACATCGTCAGCTGTAACGGGCGGCGAGTGCCGATGACGCCGACCGGCGTGCCAGGCGAGGCGGTGGGCGGCGTGCGCTACAAGGCATGGGCGCCAGCCAATTGCCTGCACCCCAATCTGCCTGCGAATGCGCCACTGACCTTCGATATCTTCGACAGCTGGAGCGGGCGATCGCTGGGCGGCTGCGTCTATCATGTCGCCCATCCGGGCGGGCGCAATTATGACGATGTGCCGATCAACAGCTATGAGGCGGAGGCGCGGCGCAAGGCGCGGTTCCAGGATCATGGCCATACGCCCGGCCCGGTCGACATGCCGCCGACCGAACCCCCGAGCGAATTTCCGATGACGCTGGACCTTCGGTTCAGGCATCCCGAATATTAGACGATGACCGACTCGCCTGTCCTGCCGGGTCTCGAAGCGTCCGGCTGGGCCGGCGACTATCTGGCGCGCGCGTCGGGCGGCGACCTGTTCGCCGGGGCGCCGGCAGAGATGGCGCCACGCTGGCGGGCGATGCTGGATCGATTGTCGGAACAGGGACAGGGCGATCCGGCGACGCTGGCCGGCAATGTCGAGCGGCAGGCGCAGGATCTGGGCCTGGCGTTCCGCCTGACCGGCGACGAGCAGGAGCGGCCCTGGCCGCTGAGCCCGATCCCGATGCTGATCGGCGCTGGCGAATGGACCCGGATCGAGCAGGGGCTGATGCAGCGGGCCGAGCTGCTGGAGCGGGTGATCAGCGACATCTACAGCACCCAGAGCCTGGTGCGCGAGGGCAAGCTGCCCGCCGCCGTGGTGACCGGCAGCCCGCATTATTGGCGGGTGATGACCGGCGCCGCGCCACCGCGCGGCCATTATCTCCATTTCTATGCTGCGGACCTCGGGCGCGGACCGGATGGCGAATGGCGCGTGCTGGCCGACCGGGTGCGCACGCCCGTGGGTGTCGGCTATGCGCTGGAGAACCGGCTGGCGCTGTCGCGCGCGACCGGCGATCTGCTGGGCGCAATGAACACGCGGCGGCTGGCGCCCTTCTTCGCCGATCTGCGCCGGGGCCTGGCGGTCGATTGCCAGCGCGCCGATCCGCGCATCGGCCTGCTGACGCCGGGCCGGTTCAACCAGAGCTATGCCGAACAGGCGCATCTGGCCCGTTATCTGGGCCTGATGCTGGTCGAGGGCGATGACCTGATCGTCAGCGACGGGCGCCTGTTCGTGCGCACGATCGAGGGGCTGAAGCGGATCGACGGGCTGTGGCGCTGGATGGACAGCCGCTTCCTCGACCCGCTGGCATTCGACGGGGAATCGCGGATCGGCGTACCCGACCTCTATGATGCCTGCGCGCGCGGCGGGCTGATGGTCAGCAACTGGCCGGGTGCGGGCGTGATCGAGGCGCGCGCCTTTGCCGCCTTCCTGCCGCAACTGGCCAAGGCCCTGCTGGGCACCGAATTGCTGCTGCCCAATATCGCCACCTGGTGGTGCGGGCAGGAGCGCGAGCGCGGCCATGTGACCGGCCATCTGGACGAGTTGCTGGTGGCATCGGCGTTCGACCGGGATGCGGCGGGGCTTGGCCCGGCGCGATCGGTGCAGGGATCGATGCTGGACGCGGACCAGCGCATGACCTTGCTGGAGGCGATGGCGCGGCGGCCGATGGACTATGTCGGGCAGGAAGTGGTTAAATTGTCCACCACCCCGGCGATCGTCGGGGGGCGGCTGACGCCCCTGCCCTTCACCCTGCGTGTGTTCGTGGCGCGGGATGGCCTGGGGCAATGGCGGATCATGCCGGGCGCCTTTGCCCGGCTGGCCGCGCATGGCGATATCCGTGCCGCCTTGATGGGCGAGGGCGACATGTCGGCCGACATGTGCGTGATCGACAGCCAGCCGGTGCCGCCCGATACGCTGCTCGGCGATGGCGGGGCGCCGGCGATCCGGCGGATCGGCGGGCTGTTGCCGACCAAGGCGGCGGACAATCTCTATTGGCTGGGCCGCTATATCGAGCGGACCGAAATGACGCTGCGGGTGATCCGCGCGGTCATCGGCGAATCGATCGAGGTCGACATGGGGCCGTCGTCGGATTCGCCGACCATGGCGCGGCTGGCGGGGCAGCTTGCTTTATGGGGGGCCACCAGCAACGCGGCGCAGCCGGTCGGCGCGCTGTGCGCGCAGGCGCTGGGCGATGCGCGCCAGCCGGGCAGCGTGCGCGCGTTGATGGGCGTGGTCGCCAATATCGGCGAGGGGCTGCGCGACCGGCTGGCAACCGATTTCTGGCGACTGGTGCGCTTGCCCCTGCCCGCGTTCGACGGGGCGGTGACCGAGACGCTGCTGGATGCGGCATCGCGCATGATCGAGCGGATTTCGGCGCTGTCGGGGCTGGCGGCGGAGAATATGGCGCGCACCGAGGGGTGGCGCTTCCATGACATGGGGAGGCGGATCGAGCGGGCGATTACCGGATGCCGGCTGACCTTGCTGCTGGGCAGCGACTGGGCGTCGGCCGACGACCTGACCGTGCTGCTCGACCTGCATGACAGCCAGATCAGCTATCGCAACCGCTATCTGACCGGCCCGTCGCTGCCGCCGGTGCGCGATCTGGTGGCGCTGGAGCCGCAGAATCCGCGCTCGATCGCCTATCAGACGCAGCGCATCGGCGAACATGTCGCCGCTTTGCCCACGCTGCGCGGCGACGGCATGCCGGAGGAGCCGCAACGGCTGGCCGGCGCGCTGGCGGCGACGCTGGCGCCGCTGACCGGCGACATGCTGACCATGGCGGCGCTGACCGATATCGAAAGTCGGCTGCTCGCCTTGTCCGACGCGATCGGCCAGCGCTATTTCCTGCAGGTCCGCAAGACGGAAAAGGTCGAAGGCGCAGAGCTGCTGTCATGATCTACCATGTCCGGCACAGAAGCATATTGCGCTATGGCGCGCCGGTGCGGGTCGCCCGCTTCAATGTGCGGCTGCGGCCGATGGCCTGGGCCGGGCAATGGACCGCCGACTATGCCTTGAGCGTCGATCCCGCGCCGCTGTCGATCGAGGCGCGGCCGGGCGCCTGGCCGGTGCATGTCGAGCGGCTGGTGATCGACCAGCCATTGCGGCAATTGACGATCGAGAGCCGCTTTCGCGCCGGGGTCGCGGGCGGCGCGCCGATCCTGCCGCAGGCCGACGATCCCAGCATCGCCATGGTCGCGCGCGCGGCGCTGGCCGATCGCGACATCAGCGCGTCGGCAGCGGCACAATTCCTCTATGCCTCGCCCCGCGCGCCGATGCTGGACGCGATCGGCAGCTGGGCGGGCGCGATGCTGGCGCCCGATCGACCGATCGTCGCGGCGGCATGGGAACTGGCGCAGCGGATCAAGGCGGAATTTGCCTATGACCCGAGCGCCACCGATGCCGGCACGCCGGTGGCCGACGCCTTTGCCGCGCGCCATGGCGTGTGTCAGGACTTTGCCCATGTGATGGTGGTGGCGCTGCGCCTCGCCGGCCTGCCCGCCGCCTATGTCAGCGGATACCTCCGCACCTATCCGCCGCCGGGCATGCCCCGGCTGGTCGGCGCCGACGCCATGCATGCCTGGGTGATGCTGTGGTGTGGGCCGACGCGCGGATGGATCGGCTTCGATCCCACCAATGGCGTCATCACCGGCGAGGATCATCTGTTCATCGCCATGGGCCGCGACTATGCCGACGTCGCGCCGATGGACGGGCTGTTCGTCGGCGGATCGGGCCAGAGCATCAGCGTTGCCGTCGATGTCGTGCCCGAAGACGAACAGGCAAAAGAGGAAGTCGCATGATCGCCGCCATCATCCTGGTCCTGGCCGGCCTTTACTGCCTGGCGCGCGGCGTCATGGATTTGCGCGCGAAGCGCTGGGTGTGGGGCGTGCTGGGGATCGTCGCGGGAATCGCGATCATGGCGGCGCCGATCCCGACGCAGGTGCAGGTGGAACTGCCGGCGGCGCAGGGCCGATAGGGCACAGCTCAAATCTATCCTCCCCTGTAAGGGGAGGTGGCAGCGCGCAGCGCTGACGGAGGGGTATCCCCCTATCGAGAGCGTGACACCCCTCCACCATTTGCGATGCAAATGGTCCCCCTCCCCTTGCAGGGGAGGATCTGCGAGTGTCGGGTTACCCCACCCGCTCGAACAGCAGCTTCATGCCGGTCCTGGGGCGGATGGTGAGGCGGCTGATGGGTTCGGGTTTGAAGCCGGCGGGCATCGTCAGCTTGTAGCGGCGGATGACCGAGGCGATCACGGTCATCACTTCCTGCTGGGCGAAGCCGGCGCCGACGCAGACGCGGGGGCCGCGGCCGAAGGGGAACCAGGCCTGTTTCACCATGTCGGCATTGGCCGGATCATCGAACCGGTCGGGGTCGAAGGCGTGCGGGCAGGCCCAATTATCCTTGTTGCGCTGGGTCAGCCAGGGCGCGACGACCAGCATCGATCCTTCTTCAAGGCTCTTGTCGCGCATCTCCATCGGGCAGGTGACTTCGCGCGGGAAGAAGGCGACCGGCGGATAGAGGCGCAGCGTTTCGCGGAAGATGTTGCGGACATGGCCCATATCCTTGAGCATTGGCGCGGTCAGCGCTTCGGCTCCGGCGATGCCGGCCACTTCGACGCGGACCCGATCCTGGATATGGGCGCATTCGGCGAGCATGTAGAGCGCCCAGGTCATGGTGCTGGCCGAGGTTTCATGACCGGCAAGGAAGATGGTCGAGACCTGTTCCATCACCTGTTCGCAGGTGAAGTGAGCGCCGGTCTGCGCATCCTGCACCTCGATCAGCGACTGGAGAATGTCGCGATGGGGCGCCTCGCCCCGGCCATGATAGCCTTCATAGCGGGCCTCGACGATCGGGCGGAACACGTCATGGATGGCGCGGGCCGGCCCTTTCGAGCGCTTTTCGAACCAGCCGGCGGGGATGCCGTAGAGGCGCAGCATCGAGGCCGAATGGGCGAGCCGCTGGAACCGGCCAAAGGCGGTGTGGATGATGTTGGAGCGTTCCTCGTCCAGCGTCTGCGAGAAGAGGGTGCGGAAGATGATGTCGGCCGCGACATGGGTCATCATCGGGTCGATATCGACCGGCTTTGTCCGATCGGCGGCATCGAGCCGGGTGAGCAGATCGTCGGCGGCGGCGACCATCAGCGGCATTGAGCGATTGAGCGCAGTATGGGCGAAGGCCGGATTGACCATCGCCCGCTGACTCTCCCAATCCTCGCCATTGGCGGAGAAGACCGAATTGCCGATCAGCGGATCGAGATTGCGGACCAGTTCGCTATGCTTAGGGAAGGCGGTGCCGCCCTTGAGGATCTTGTCCACCAGCGGCAGTTCGTTGGCGATATACATGGTCTGACCCGGCATGCGGATCTCGCCCATCTTCATCGTGTAGCTTTTGTCGAACAGCACATGGATCCAGCTGTGCCAGCCGCGCAGGAAGCGCTTGATAAGGCCGCGCTTCGACTTGGGCGGTTCGGGATAGGGGGGCGTGAAGGACGCGCTCACGGGATCGTCCGGAAGGCGGCGACGGCTTCGTCCACGGTGCGGCGGCCAGCGGTCAGGCTCACGAAATCCAGCGGCGACAGGCGGTCACCGACCCTGAGATAATCGAAATGCGCCTCATATTTGTTGGACCAGCCCCCGTGATAATTTTCCGGCTCGTAGAAGAGATGGAAACGCGGCGATAGCATGTCCACCCGCGCGGCAAATTGATCGGCGACAAGGCGCAGCGGATTGACGTTGTAATAGGCTGCGCCGTCGGGCGGCGAGCTGATGTCGACATAGCGGAAATGCTGGTCGGCGAGGGCCTTCAGGTCCGCATGATACCAGCCGGCATCGCGGCGCAGGCCGATGACCGGCACCACCTGCCCCATGCCGACCATGACGAAATGGTCGGGCAGCGCGTCACCCCGCAGCGCGAGGATGCGGCGCAGCAGGCTCATGCCCAGGATCGTGCCGGCGCTGTGGGTGACGAGCTGGACCTCGTCCCAGTCGCCGTCCAGCTCCGCCGCGATGCGGGCGGCGAACTGGTCGAGCCGGGCATTAAGCTCGTCGCCCGGCCCGTCGGCGGCGAGCGCGCCATGATAGGTCATGAAGCGCAGCAGCCAGGGCACGACCAGCTTGTCGAGGATGCGGCCAGAGAAGAAGGCGCTGATGCCGATGCCGACCAGCGCGGCGATCCAGAAGGGCAGCAGCAGCGACAGCAGCAGCGCCGGGACCAGCGCCAGCAGCAGCGGGATCAGCACGGCCAGGATCGGCGGATAGAGGATGGTGATGACCGGGCCGCTGCGCAATTTGCGCATCCGACCGAACTGCATCAGCCGGGCATGGCCGGCATAGGCGCGGGCAGCGCGCCAGGCGAGGGTGAAGGGATGGCGGATCCAGACCTTGCCGATCAGATCTTCCCAGCGGAGATATTCATAGTCGGTCTCGACCCCGGCGCTGGCGTTGGTGACGGTCCAGATCGCGCTGTTGGCGGGGCCGGCGCGGCGCGCGCTGACCTCCACCGCCTCGCCGGTCAGCGCGGTGTAGCGGGCCGCCTGATCGCGATAGAGCTGGTGATAGAAACGGACGCCGCGCGGATCAAAACCACCTAGGTAAAAGACTTTACGCTTGAATTTCTGCACTGCCCCGGTCCTAATCGGGACATGACCACGCCCGAACGCGACTACTGCTATTTCATAGACCATCGCAAATACAACCGGAATGTCGGTTGCAGGAAGCATGACAATATGTACGGCATCAATGGCGGCGGCAGCGAGCGCGACCGGTGGCATGCCGACATGACATTCTATCGCCATATGAAGGCCAATGGCGATCCGATGGCGCTGCCCTCGCTGCTCGCCTGCCTGACCTTTGGCTGGTTCTGCTGGAATTATCATCCCGGCAAGGGGCTGTGGCGCGGACAATTGTTGCGCCGCTTCGCAAAGGCGCCCAAGTGAGCGGCATGAGCGATCCCAAGCATGTGAAGGTCGGCCCGGTCACCTTCGGCAACGACCTGCCCTTCGTCCTGATTTCCGGCCCCTGCCAGATCGAAAGCCGCGACCATGCATTGTTCATGGCCGATGCGCTGGCCAAGGCCGCGGCGGATGCGGGCGTGCCCTTCATCTTCAAGAGCAGTTTCGACAAGGCCAACCGCACGTCGGTATCGGGCAAGCGCGGCGTCGGCATCGATGCGGGGCTGGCGATCCTGGCCGAGGTGAAGGCGACGCTGGGCTGCCCGGTGCTGACCGATATTCATGGCCCCGAACAGGTGGAGGCGGCAGCGCAGGCGGTGGACATCCTGCAGATCCCGGCCTTTCTCTGTCGCCAGACCGACCTGCTGATCGCGGCGGGGAAGACCGGCGCGGTGATCAACGTCAAGAAGGGGCAGTTCCTGGCCCCCTGGGACATGGCGGCGGTGGCACAGAAGGTCGCATCGACCGGCAATGAACGCATCCTGCTGACCGAGCGCGGCGCGAGTTTCGGCTATAATACGCTGGTCAGCGACATGCGCGCGCTGCCGGTGATGGCGGAAACCGGCTATCCGGTCGTGTTCGACGCCACCCATTCGGTGCAGCAGCCCGGTGGACTGGGGTCGGCCTCGGGCGGACAGCGCGACTATGCGCCGCTGCTGGCGCGCAGCGCGGTGGCCGCGGGCGTGGCGGCGATCTTCGCCGAGGCGCATGAAGACCCCGACAATGCCCCGTCGGACGGGCCGGTGATGCTGAAGCTCGACTGGGTCGGGCCGATGCTGAAGCAGTTGAAGGCGATCGATACGGTGGTGAAGGGGTAAGTCTCCCCCTTCACCCCGCAAAATGCCCTAGGGGCGGGCCTGGCCGCGACCGCGCACGATCCATTTATAGGTGGTGAGCCCTCCGAGCGCGACCGGGCCGCGGGCGTGGAGGCGGCCGGTCGAGATGCCGATTTCCGCGCCCAGGCCGAACTCGCCACCATCGGCGAACTGGGTCGAGGCGTTCCACATCACGATCGCGCTGTCGACGGCGTTGAGGAAGCGCTCGGCGACCGCCGCATCCTCGGTGATGATGGCGTCGGTATGGTGGCTGGCATGGACGGCGATATGGGCGATCGCCTCTTCCACGCCGTCGACCAGCCGGATCGAGACGATGGCGTCGAGATATTCGGTGTCCCAATCCTCATCCGACGCGGCAATCACGCGATCGTCCATCGCCTGCACCGCATCGTCGCCGCGCACTTCGCACTTGGCGTCGAGCAGCGCCTTCACCAGCGCGGGGGCATGACCATAGGCGCGGTCGATCAGCACCGTTTCGGTCGAACCGCAGACGCCGGTGCGGCGCAGCTTGGCATTCAAGACCAGGCTTTCCGCCATGGCCGGATCGGCCGCGCCATCGACATAGCTGTGGTTGATGCCGTCGAGATGGGCGAGCACGGGCACCCGCGCCTCTTCCTGCACCCGCGCCACCAGGCTCTTGCCGCCGCGCGGCACGATGAGGTCGACGAAATCCGATGCGCGCAGCAACGCGCCGACCACCGCGCGATCGGTGGTGGGAACGAGCTGCACCGCATCGGCGGGCAGGCCGGCGGCGGCGATCCCCTCTGCCATGGCGGCGTGGATCGCGCGGTTGCTTTCCTTCGCCTCGCTGCCACCGCGCAGGATCACGGCATTGCCGGCGCGCAGGCAGAGGGCAGCGGCATCGGCGGTGACGTTGGGGCGGCTTTCGTAGATGATGCCGATGACGCCCAGCGGCACGCGCACGCGGCTGAGTTCCAGCCCATTGGGGCGCACGCTGGCGTCGATCACGCTGCCGAGCGGATTGTCGAGGGTCGCCACCTGATCCACGCCGGCGGCCATGGCGGCAATCCGATCCTCGTCCAGCCGCAGCCGGTCGAGCATCGCGGCGGACAGGCCATTGTCGATGCCATTGTCCATGTCGCGCGCATTGGCGGCGAGGATGGCGGGCGCCTGATCGCGCAGGGCCTGGGCGGCGCGGCGCAGCGCGTCGACCTTCTGCGCGTCCCCGGCTGGCGCGAGCAGGGCGGCGGCGCGGCGCGCACGCGCGCCCATCTGCGCGATCAGCATTTCGGGGGTCTGCGTCAGGTCGTTCATTGGTAATCTCGCTTCAAATCCGGCAGCGGCTTAGCACGAAAATGTCGCGGGACGGAACCCTGACGAAGCGGGAAGATGGCAGGGAGCGATTGCCGGCGGCCGACCCATGGGTCGCATATGGATCGGCCGTCAGCAGGCAAGATGCTCCTGCCCCGTCGAGTCATCTAGCCGTTCCACGAAGCCGGCGCATACCCCGATCGGGGTAAATTGCGCAATTCACGCAATAAAAATCCGGATGTCAGCTGCTCATCATCCCGACGATGCGCACCAGCTGCGATTCCCGGTTGCAGCCCGTCTTGTCATAGATGGAGCGCAACTGGGCCTTGAGCGTCTCGGCCGAAACACCGCGCCGCGCGGCAATATCGGCACGGGTCATGCCAGCGGCCAGATGAATGGCGATATCCGCTTCGGCCGGGGTCAGGCGGAAGGTCCGCATCAGCAGGCGGACATGGCGCTCGGTCGGCGCGCCCACGCGCGCGACGATGATTGCATGCGGCGCGAAGGGTAGCGACCAGGGCCGGGACGGCAGCGGGAAAAATTCCAGCATGATGCCCACCCCCCCATCGGCATCGGCCAGCGCCACCGGATCGGCCTCCCGCGCGGGCGCGTCGACCACGGCCCGGACCGAACGCAGGATGGCGCGCGTCTCATCGCTCCGTTCGCTCTGCAACCAGCCATCACCGACCCGCAGCCGGCTGGTGGAGAGCAGGGCTTCGGCGCGCGGCGTCATGCCCCCGACCCGCCCCGTCGCGTCGAGCAGCCAGCAGGCGCGGTCCATGGTTTCGAACGTGCCGGCCAGCAGCGCGAACCCCTGATGCTCGATCGCGCGCTGCAACCGCACGGCGTTGCGGGCATGGCCGGCGACATGGGCGAACAGGTCGCGCTGGTCCTGATCGGTCCGGCCATCCTTGCGACCACGCAAGAGGGCCAGGCCGATCATCATGTCGGGACCAGCGAAAAGCCGGGTCTGGCAGCCATCGAAAATATCATAATCGCTGCACAGATCGAGATAGTCGGCAGAACGCAGGCTCTGCCGGGCGATGTCATAATGGGCTTCGTGGACGATGTCGGGGCGCCCGGACAATTGATCGGCCGCGACGCGGAAATTGAGATCGGGCGCGGCCCCATCGATGGTTGCCGACTTGTCGACAATATCCGGCTCTACATCACTGATCCAGTTGAAGCCGGCAGCTCCATGGCCAAAGCCGATCAACTGACCATGGCGCGACCCCGTCGCCTGCGCCATCGCACGGATCGCCTGATCCCACAGATGCGGCTCCAGCGCAGCCGACAGAAAGAGGTCGGCCCACGGGTCGCTGCCTTCGGCGTAATAAGACGCCATATAACCCCCTTGTCCCCAGGCAATTGGTTGCCCAAGTCGATCGCGGAGTCAAACGCGCAGCAGGCCGAATTACGTAATTTCTGCCAGATATTGATACAGATCAGGAAAGATCAGGCCGCCTGGGCCAGCGCCTCGTCCTTGGCCGCGCGGAACAGGCGGCAGGGCGGAATGTTGCGCCATTCCAGTTCGTCGCTGACCTGGCCAAACAGCGGGTCGATCAGGCGGCGGACATAGCGCGAATATTGGTAGATGATGAAGCTGCCGCCCGGCCGCAGCACGGCGCGCGTCTCTTCGCAAATGGTTTCACCCACGCCCGCCGGCAGGGTGGAGAAAGGCAGGCCCGAAAGGACGTAATCCGCCTTCTGATAGCCCGCTTCCTTGACGAAGCGGCGCACGTCGGCGGCCGAACCATGGACGACGCGCAGGCGCGGATCGTCGATCGCATCCTCCAGATAGGCGACGAAATCGAGATTGAGGTCGATCGCCAGCAGGATCGCGTCGGGGTGCATGCGATCGAGAATGGCCTGGGTGAAGGTGCCGACACCCGGACCATATTCGACGAACAGGCGGGTCCGTGCCCAGTCGACGCCGTCCAGCGAGCGCGCGACCAGTTGCGACGAGGAGGGGATGACCGAACCGATCATGCCAGGATGCTTCATGAACTGGCGGAAGAACATGGCCCACTGGCTGCGGAAGGAGCGGCTGCCACCGCGCGTCGAAATCCTGGTCTTCTTGTCTTTGAACGGTAGGGAGGCCATCAAAATCCGCCTGACTGACTAACAGAATCGGCCTCGCAAAATTGATGTCCGCTGGCAAGCGGCTTTGCGCGCCACGGGATAGAACGCGCGGCCAGGCGATGGGTTCACCCACCGTCGGCCGCGCGCTTATCCCAAGTCCATCAGCGTTCGCGGGCGCGCAGCATGCCGGGCGCGATGAAGCCGATCGGATCGACCTGCATCGCGCTCTGTTTCAAGGTCGCCTGGATCTGCTCATATTCCCGCTCCATTTCCGGCGTCACAGAGGCGCGGGTTTCCTCCAGCGCCGCCTCGAAATGGGCCATGGTGACGGCTTCGACCCGCAGCGACTGGCGCAGCGCGATCAGGCCGGCCCGGCGGGACAGATCCTCCAGGTCCGCGCCGGTGAACCGCTCCGTCCGGGCCGCCAGCTGATCCAGATCGACGTCGGACGCCAGCGGCATCTTCTTGGTATGGATCGCCAGGATGCGCTTGCGTCCGGCCTGGTCGGGCACCGGCACATAGATGAGTTCGTCGAAGCGGCCGGGGCGCAGCAGCGCCGGATCGACCAGGGTGGGCCGATTGGTGGCGCCGATGACGACCACCGACTGCAATTCCTCCAGCCCGTCCATTTCGGCGAGGATGGTGTTGACCACCCGCTCCGTCACGGCCGGCTCGCCAAGGCCACCGCCACGGGCGGGGACCAGGCTGTCCAGTTCGTCGATGAAGATGACGGTCGGCGCCACCTGACGCGCGCGGGCGAACAGGCGGGCAATCTGCTGCTCGCTCTCGCCATACCATTTGGACAGGAGGTCGCTCGACTTGGTGGCGATGAAATTGGCCTGCGCCTCGCGCGCGACCGCCTTGGCCAGCAAGGTCTTGCCGGTGCCCGGCGGGCCATAGAGGAGGAAGCCCTTGGCCGGGCGGATGCCCAGGCGCCGGAAGGCGTCGGGATCCTTGAGCGGCAGTTCGACCCCTTCCTTGAGCCGCATCTGCGCATCGTCGAGGCCGCCAATGTCGGCCCAGCCGATATTGGGCGCCTGCACCATCACCTCGCGCATGGCCGAGGGCTGGACCCGCTTGATCGCCGAAAGGAAATCCTCCCGCGTGACGGACAGATCCTCCAGCACGTCGGGCGGGATCGTGCCTTCCTCCAGATTGAGGCGGGGCATCAGCCGGCGCACCGTCTCGATCGCGGCCTCGCGGGTCAGCGCGGCGAGATCGGCACCGACAAAGCCATAGGTCATGCGCGCCAATTCGGCGAGATCGACACGGTCGCCCAGCGGCATGCCGCGGGTGTGGATGCCCAATATCTCGCGCCGGCCGCGTTCGTCGGGGACGCCGACGACGATTTCGCGGTCGAAGCGGCCGGGACGGCGCAGCGCCTCGTCGATCGCCTCGGGCCGGTTGGTGGCGGCGATGACGACCAGATTGGTGCGCGGCTCCAGCCCGTCCATCAGGGTGAGAAGCTGGGCGACGAGGCGCTTTTCCGTCTCCCCGGTCACCTGGCCGCGCTTGGGCGCGATCGAGTCGATCTCATCGATGAAGAGGATGGAGGGTGCCGCCTTGGCCGCTTCCTCGAAAATGTCGCGCAGCTTCTTTTCCGACTCGCCATAGGCCGAACCCATGATCTCGGGTCCGTTGATGAGGAAGAATTCGGCTTCCGATTCATTGGCGACGGCGCGGGCCAGCCGGGTCTTGCCGGTGCCCGGCGGGCCATGGAGCATCACCCCCTTGGGCGGATCGACGCCCAGTCGCTCGAACAATTCGGGATAGCGCAGCGGCAGCTCGACCATCTCGCGCAGCTGGTCGATCGTTTCGGCCATGCCACCGACATCATCATAGGTGACATCGGCACGGCGGGATTCGCGCGGCTCCTCATATTCCGCGCGCAGCTCCACCTCGGTCTCGGCATCGATATGGACGATGCCCTTGGGCACGGTCGACACCACGATCAGGCGGATTTCCTGGAGTGCATAGGCCGGCGCCGCCAGCATCTGGCGCAGATGGGGTGGCATGTCGCCGGGCGGCACCTGTTGCTGGCCGGCGGTGGCGACGACATCGCCCGCGACGAGGGGGCGTTGAAAGAAAACCCGCTTCAGCGCATCGGGATTACCCTGGAGACGGAGATTATTTTGTGCAGGCGCGAACACGACGCGCTGGGCCGGACGCGGATCGATCTTGCGCAATTGAACAAAGTCGCCCGAGCCGACGCCGGCATTGGCGCGCTGCAAACCATCGAGGCGCAGGACGTCCAGACCTTCATCTTCCTTGTAGGGGCGCACCACCCGCGCCGGAGTCGATCGCTTGCCGACAATCTCGACAACATCGCCTTCGGCCAGTTGCAATTCGGCCATTACCGTCAGCGGAAGCCGCGCCAAACCGCGCCCGGCATCCTCCGGCCGCGCATTGGCGACCTGAATCCTGCGTCCGCTGCTGTCCTGATCGGCCATGGTCATCCCCGTCCTTTTGGTTGCGAAACGAAGATAGGTAACGCCGGGGGTGAGGGAAAGGGGCCGTGCTTCGTTATGCCCGGAACAAAAAAAGGGCCGGCGCAAGCGCCAGCCCGGAAAGTTTATAGGAGAGGATGCCTGAAAGGCCTTTCCTATGTGCGCTGCAGCAGGTAATTTTGCAAGTGCGAAAAGAATCGGCCGGTTGCAATTTTTGCATCTTGCCATTTGCCGCGTTTTCCTGCTCATTGCAGGTCAGGATGCTTGAACCGGGGAAGCGCGCCGTTCGATAATGACAGATGATGCGACGCAGCGGACCGGCTTATAGAATTTGACGATTATGCGCAGATTGCCGCCTCTTACGGCCCTGGAGGCCTTTGTTCAGGTTGCCCGTCTTGGCTCGGTCAAGGCGGCTGCCGAAGAACTCGCCCTGTCGACGCCGGCACTCAGCCGCCGCGTCCAGGCGCTGGAGCGGTTCATCGGACGCCCGCTGTTCGACCGCAAGCATCAGGCGCTGGAGATCAATTCCGAAGGCCAGCGGCTGCTTGACGACATCGCCCCGGCGCTGGATTCGCTCAGCCAGGCCCTGGAGAATATCCAGAGCGGCGGCAACCAGTTGCGCCTGCGCCTGGCGGTGATGCCGCTGTTCGCGACGCAGCGCCTTTTCCCGCATCTGGGCCGGCTGCGCCAGCAGCACCCGCAGTTGCATATCGACATCGAAACGACGCCCCATGCCGTGGCGCGGCTGGGCGAAGGGCTGGACGCGGCGATCGTGCTGGCCAGCAAGGATATCGACCCGGCGCTCTATGCCTATGAGCTGGACCATGAGCAGGTCTATCTGATCGGCCGGCGCGAGATGGTGGAAGGCCCCAATGCGCTGGCGTCGCCCAGCGAACTGGCGCAACAGACGATCCTGCTGCATCGCGACATGGCCCTTTCCTTCGATGCGTGGAAGGACGTGGCGGGCATTCCCGACCTGCAGCCGCTGGCGATCGACAATTATGATTCCGGCCAGCTGATGCTGGAAGCCGCCGCCCAGGGACTGGGCGTGGCGGTCATGCATGCCAGCCATTTCGAACAGTCAGGCGATCCCCGGCTGATCCGGCTGTTCCCCAATATCCGCTGCGACAGCCCCTATCGCTATTATTTCGTCTGTCGCCCGCGCGCGTTGCAGACCCGGTCGGTGCGCATCTTCCGCGACTGGCTGGTGGCAGCAAATATCTGAATCCACGTAGAAAATTCGTGGCGGATTGAAGTTCCTGCGACTTTTGCCGAGCGCCCCCTTAACCTTGATCGGGCGCCTCCGTTATAAGCGGCATGACTGGGGCATCCACATCCACCGCCGGCTCGCACCATGGGCTGACCGACCGCCTTTCCCGCTGGGCCCGTGGCCTGTCCGGCA
The DNA here is from genome assembly GCF_056790315.1 of Sphingobium sp. VMM. NCBI lineage: Bacteria > Pseudomonadati > Pseudomonadota > Alphaproteobacteria > Sphingomonadales > Sphingobiaceae > Sphingobium > Sphingobium sp. VMM. The sequence goes on along the minus strand of NZ_JBXGSI010000012.1, from coordinate 17,877 downwards.
AGCCGGACGAACCGCAGGTGGAAAGTGAGCCACGCGCGCGCGCCGGCAGTGCCGCCAGTCGCGAAATCAATCGCCGTCGGCGCCTCTATGAGGAAATCGGCGAATTTCTGTTCGCCCATGATCTGGACCTGACGCCGCTCAATTTCGGCGTTGCGCTCGACTATCTGACCGGGGCTAGCATCGGCGTGGAAAAGGCGGTGCAGGCAGTGCTGATGGAGCGCGGCAAGATCAGCAACGCCTGGATGGAATCGCTGGCCGCCAGCCAGCGCGCGGATGAGGTGACGCCCGACGCGCTCGCCTCCATGCTCGACAAGGTCGAGGAAAATCTGGACGAATTCACCGGGCTGATGACCGAATCCCGCAATTCGGCCAAGGATTATGGCGCCGCATTGCAGGAACAGGCCAAGGGCCTGGCCGCCGGTGCCGACAATGAGCCGATCCTGGCACGGCTGGTCAGCCTGACCCGGTCGATGGTGGAAAAGACCCGCCAGGTCGAAACCCAGCTGCGCGAGAACCAGAAGCAGACCCAGGCGCTGAAATCGAGCCTGGAGACCGCGCGTCGCGCCGCCGAGCATGACCATCTGACCGGCCTGCCCAATCGCCGTGCCTTCGAGGGCGTGCTGCGCGAGGAGTTGAAGCTGGCGAAGGAAGGCGACGAGCAATTGTCGGTCGCCTTCTGCGACATCGACCATTTCAAGCTGGTCAACGATACCCATGGCCATGAGACCGGCGACCGGGTGCTGAAATTCGTCGCGGGGCTGCTGGCCAAGGCGTCCGATGACCGCTGCCATGTCGCCCGCCATGGCGGCGAGGAGTTCGTCATGCTGTTTCGCGGCAAGACGGCGGCCGAGACCTGCGAGGCGGTCGACGCAGTGCGCGAGGATCTGGCCAATCGCAGCCTGGTCAACCGCACCAATGGCGAGCGAATGGAGCGGGTGAGCTTTTCCGCCGGCGTCGCCAATGTCCTGGCCTATGAAGACCCGCGCGCCGCGCTGAAGGCCGCCGACCGGGCGCTCTACCTGGCCAAGGAACATGGCCGCAACCGCGTCTATCTGGCGGCCGAAGCGGACTAGGCCGCTTCGTGCCCGTGCCCTTTAGAAATCGGGCTTTTCATAATGGGTCGGCGGGGTGATGACTTCCATCCGTTCGGACAGGAGCGGACGGAAGGAGGGGCGTGACTTGAAGCCGGCATACCAGCGCTTGACCGGCTCATGCCCGGCCCAGTCGATGCCGCCCAGATAATCCGCCACCGAAAGATGCGCTGCCGCCGCGATATCGGCAAGGCTGAGCGTACCGCCGGCCATCCAGCTGCGATGGTCGAGCAGATAATCCATATAGTCCATATGGACGTTCGCGCGACGCATCGCTTCGCGCAGGACGCGGGCATCGGGCGAGACGCGCTCGATCAGCCGCTTCTTCATCCGTTCATGCAGCAGCGGGCCAACGACATCGCCGTAGAAATTCTGGTCGAAGAAGGCGGTCAGGCGCCGCACTTCCGCCCGGCCCGCCGCCGTGCCGGAAATGAGCGGGAATTTTTCGACCGTTTCCTCGAAATATTCGCAGATCGCCTGGCTGTCGATCAGCGTGACGCCCTTTTCCTGATCGACGACCACCGGGGTGGTGCCGGCCGGATTGAGATCCAGAAACTCGTCGCGCATTTCCCAGGGAGATTCGCGCACCAGATCATAGCCGATGCCTTTCTCGCCAAGCAGCAGACGGACCTTGCGGGAGAAGGGACAGAGCGGGAATTGGAAAAGTTGCCACATATGATCTTCTGTTAGGCCGGGGCCGCGCGCCGGGAAAGGCGCAAAAACACAGAAACGCGGCGAAACGCGCATCGCCCCTTTAAGTCGTGCTGCGCGCCTCCTACAACCTGCTGCAAGCGCATGGAATTTAGCGCACAGGAAAGGATAGCTGGATGTCTGACGATTTCTTCCCGGTTCCCTCCCAATGGGCCGCCCAGGCCCTGTTGGACCGGGAAGGCCGCGCGGCCGATTATGCACGCTCGATCGAGGACGCCGACGCCTATTGGCTGGAGCGGGCGCAGCGGCTGGACTGGATCACGCCGCCGACCAAGGCCGACGAAAGCAGCTTCGATGAGGCGGATTTCGGCGTCAAATGGTTCGCCGACGGTGAACTGAACGTCAGCGCCAACTGCATCGACCGGCATCTGGCCGAGCGCGGCGACCAGGTCGCGATCATCTGGGAACCCGACAGCCCGGACGCCGATGTGCGCCGCTACACCTACAAGCAGGTGCATGAAGAGGTCTGCCGCCTCGCCAATGTGTTGAAGGAAGCGGGCGCGCGAAAGGGCGACCGGATCACCGTCTATATGCCGATGATCCCCGAGGCGGCCTTCGCCCTGCTCGCCTGCGCGCGGATCGGCGCGATCCACAGCGTGGTGTTCGGCGGCTTTTCGCCCGAGGCGCTGGCCGGGCGTCTGGTCGATTGCGATTCGACCATCGTCATCACCGCCGACGAAGGGCGCCGCGCGGGCAAGACCGTGCCGCTGAAGGCCAATGTCGATGCTGCGCTGGCCGAGGCACCCTGCGTCAACAAGGTGGTCGTCGTGCAGGCGACCGGCGGCGCGGTGCAGATGCAGGAGGGGCGCGACATCTGGCTGCATGAAGCCGCGGCGCAGGTATCGGCCGACTGCCCGCCCGAACCGATGAATGCGGAAGACCCGCTGTTCATCCTCTACACCTCAGGCTCGACCGGCAAGCCCAAGGGCGTGCTGCATACGAGCGGCGGCTATCTGCTGTGGGCCAGCCTGACGCATGAACTGTGCTTCGACTATCGGCCCGGCGACATATGGTGGTGCGCCGCCGACATCGGCTGGGTCACGGGCCACAGCTATATCGTCTACGGCCCGCTGGCGAACGGCGCGACGACCCTGATGTATGAGGGCGTGCCCAACTGGCCGACCCCGGCGCGCATCTGGGAAGTGGTCGACAAGCATCAGGTCCACACCATCTTCACCGCCCCCACGGCGCTGCGCGCGCTGATGAAGGAGGGCGACGATTATGTCCATTCGACCAGCCGCGCGTCGCTGCGCGTGCTGGGCACGGTCGGCGAACCGATCAATCCCGAAGCCTGGCGCTGGTATCATAGCGTGATCGGCGAAGGCCGCTGTCCGATCATCGACACCTGGTGGCAGACCGAGACCGGCGGCGCGATGATCGCGCCGATGCCGGGCGCCACCGACCTGAAGCCCGGCAGCGCCACCCTGCCGATGCCCGGCGTCATTCCCCAGATATTGGACGGCGACGGCGCAGTGCAGGAGGGCGCGACCGAAGGCAATCTGGTGATCGCGGGCAGCTGGCCCGGCCAGATGCGCACGGTGTGGGGCGACCATGACCGCTTCTTCCAGACCTATTTCACCACCTTCCCCGGCAAATATACCACTGGCGACGGCGCGCGGCGCGACGCCGACGGCTATTACTGGATCACCGGCCGGGTCGACGACGTCATCAACGTGTCGGGCCATCGCATGGGCACGGCCGAGGTCGAGAGCGCGCTGGTGCTGCATGAAAGCGTCGCCGAGGCGGCCGTGGTCGGCTTCCCGCACGACATCAAGGGCCAGGGCATCTATGCCTATGTCACGCTGAACGCGAATGAGGAGCCGAGCGACGACCTGCGCAAGGATCTGGTGAAATGGGTGCGGACCGAGATCGGCCCGATCGCCACGCCCGACGCGATCCAGTTCGCGCCCGGCCTGCCCAAGACGCGTTCGGGCAAGATCATGCGCCGCATATTGCGCAAGATCGCCGAAGGCGAAGTGTCCGCGCAGGCGCTGGGGGACGTTAGTACACTTGCCGATCCGTCGGTTGTGGATAATCTGGTCGCCAATCGTCAGGGATAAAAGACACGCCGGATAAGGAACTTATCGTGCCCGTGCGTATCCTTTCGACATAGCTGGGCCGTGCGGGCGGGGTAGCGCGCGCAGGGCCCAGGCGAGACTTCCGTAAAAGGAGCAGCCCATGGCCCGTTACACGTCCGTCGCCCGCCTGTTGCACTGGATCATCGCGATCCTGATCCTGGTCAATCTGTGGCTGGGCTTTGCCCATGACAGCCTGCCCAAGGAATGGAAGGTGATGCCGGTCCACAAGTCGATCGGCCTGACCGTATTGGCATTGACGCTGGTCCGGCTCGGCTGGCGGCTGGCCCACAAGCCGCCGGCGCTACCGGCCGCGATGCCGGGCTGGGAGAAGCTGGCCGCCAACCTCACCCATATCGCCTTCTACGCCTTCATGCTGATCGTGCCGCTGTCCGGCTGGATCATGTCGTCGGCGGGCGAGCGGCCCTTGAACTGGTTCTTCCTGTTCGACGTGCCGAAATTCGGCGTGGCCAAGGGCGATGCGATCGTCGGCATATCGCACGAGGCGCACGAGCTGATCCCCTGGCTGTGGAGTGCACTCATCATCGTCCACATATTGGCGGCGCTGCGCCATCATTTCATGCTGAAGGACGGGGTTTTGCGGCGGATGCTGTGATCTCCCTCTAACGTCATGCTGAACTTGTTTCAGCATCCATCAGGCCCGACAGGCGGTTGGCCTGATGGGAGAAATGGACCCTGAAACAAGTTCAGGGTGACGATGATGGTTAAGCGACTATAGCTCGCCTGCCCCTAAACCATCTCGCCGGCGAGCAGGCGCGGGAGGGCGCCGGACTGGCCGCGGGCTTCGGCCATGAAGCGGTTCTTGAGCAGGCTGGTGCGCTGCACGGCGGCAAGGCCGGCGCGGCGGACCAGCGAGGGCAGCTTGCCGGGAATGTCGAACAGGCGGACCAGACCGTCCATCGCGACGCTGGTCATCATCGTGTCGAGGCCGCGCCAGCGCTGATAGCGGGCGAGCAGCTGCGCATCGCCCGGATCGAGGCCGAGGCGCATGCCTTCGACCAAGACTTCGACCAGCGCCGCCACGTCGCGGAAGCCGAGATTGAGGCCCTGGCCCGCGATCGGGTGGATGGCATGGGCGCTGTCGCCGACCAGCGCGAGGCGGGTGTCGGTGATGCGCGCGGCATGGTGGAAGCCGAGCGGATAGGAGGAGCGCGGGCCGGCCAGGCTGATCTCGCCCAGGAAGCCGCCGATGCGCTTCTGCATTTCGGCGAGCCAGGCGCGTTCCGACAGCTTGAGCATCGCCGGCGCCTGATCGGTGGGCACGGTCCACACCACGGCCGAGCGTGTGCCCGGCAGCATCGGCAGCAGCGCGAGCGGGCCGCCGACATAGAAGATTTCATAGGCAGTGTTGGCGTGCGGCACCTCATGGTCGATCGCGGTGACCATGGCGGTGTGCTTATATTGCCATCGGGTGGTGTTGATGCCCGCCGCCTCGCGCGTGGGGCTGTTGCGCCCTTCCGCCGCGACCAGCAATGCGCCGTGGATCGTCGCGCCGTTCTGCAGCGTCAGGGTGACGCCATCGGCATTGCGATCCACATGGACGGCACGATCGGGCTGGAAGATGGTGAGGTTTTCGACCTCGGCCGCGGTCTGCGCCAGCGCGATGCGCAGGTCGCGATTGGGGAACATCGTCCCCATCACGCCATCATCCGCGTCCGGCACGAAGTCGAGCGCCCCCGGCTCCAGCCCGTCGCTGACCCAGATGCGGTCGATCGGGCAGCCCTTGCCTTCCAGATGCGCGCCGACGCCGATCGCCTGAAGCATGGCATGGCTGGTCGAGCTGATCGCCGAGACGCGGCCGTCGAAACCGGCGGCCGTGGCCTGCACGGGGTCGGCCGGATCGATCACGGCGCATTGCACGCCATGGCGCGAAAGAGCGATGCCCAGGGTGAGGCCAACCAGGCCCCCGCCAAGAATGACGACGTCGAAGCGTTGCATGGGCATCTGTCTAGGCGCTTGAGAGCGCTTTGAAAAGCATCGCCCCCGCTTTCAGGGTGAAAGCGGGGGCGACAAATTGTCTCAGCGTCTTTTGCGCCTACGGCGCATCGGCACCGGCCCACACCCCCACCCGGCCGCCCAGACATGGTATCCTGATGGGAGGCCGGGTGGGGGCGTGGGCCGGAGCGGACTAGATCAAAGAGTGCGGACCCAGCCGGCCGGATCGGCCACGCTGCCGCGCTGGATGCCGGTCAGTTCGGCGCGCAGGCTTTCGGTGACCAGGCCGCCGTCGCCATTGCCGACGGTGAAATCGCCGTCGGTGCTCTTGACCGTGCCGATCGCCGTGACGACGGCAGCGGTGCCGCAGGCGAATGCCTCGCGCAGCTTGCCGCTGGCGGCGTCGGCACGCCACTGGGCGAAGCTGTATGGCTCCTCGCGCACCTCATGCCCCTTGGCGCGGGCGAGGCTGATGATCGAGTTGCGGGTGATGCCGGGCAGGATGGTGCCGGTCAGCGGCGGGGTGACGATCGAGCCGTCATCCATGACGAAGAAGACATTCATGCCGCCCAGTTCCTCGACCCACTTATTCTCGGCGGCGTCGAGGAAGACGACCTGGTCGCAACCATGCTTGATCGCTTCCTTCTGCGCGACCAGCGACGCAGCATAATTGCCGCCGCACTTGGCAGCGCCCGTGCCGCCGCGCGCGGCGCGGGTATAATGTTCCGACACCCACAGGGTCACGGCCTTCTTGCCGCCCTTGAAATAGGCGCCGGCGGGCGAGGCGATGACGCAGAAAATATACTCGTTCGACGGGCGCACACCCAGGAAGGCTTCGCTGGCGAACAGGAAGGGGCGCAGATAGAGGCTGCCCTCACCCGACGGGATCCAGTCCGCGTCGATCTTCACCAGCTGCTCGACCGCTTCGAGGAACAGGTCTTCCGGGATCGCCGGCATCGCCATGCGTTCAGCGGACTCGGCGAAGCGACGGGCATTTTCCTCCGGCCGGAACATGGCGACGCTGCCGTCGGCCAGGCGATAGGCCTTCATCCCTTCGAAGATTTCCTGGGCATAATGGAGCACGGCGCAGGCCGGATCGAGCTGGAACGGCTCGCGCGGACCGACGGCGTGGCTGTGCCAGCCCTGCCCCTCGGTATAGCGGATGGTGACCATATGGTCGGTGAAGAGCCGGCCGAAGCCCGGATCCTCCAGAAGTACCGCGCGCGCGTCCGCCGCCACAGCCTTGCTGCTGGGGGTAACGGTAAAGCGCGACTTCTGTTCGACGTCCATGGTGAGTCTCCTTATGCGTTGGACGGGGGCGCCTATGTCACATCCGGCCCCGCGAAACAATTGGTCATATATGCTGACCAATTTTGGAATAAAGAGCCAAGGCGCTGTCGCTGGCCTCTTCCCGTCCCAGCGCGCGCCCTGTATCGCATGCGCCATGCACTTCTTTTCGGACAATGCCACCCCGATCTGCCCTCAGGTGATGGCCGCCATCGCCGGCGCGGACCATGCCGACCATGGCTATGACGGCGACGCGTGGAGCGCGCGACTGGACGGCGCCTTTTCCGACCTGTTCGAAACACCGGTGAAGGCGCAATGGATCGCCACCGGCACCGCGGCGAACAGCATCGCGCTCGCCTGCCTGTGCCCGCCCTATGGCGGGGTGATCTGTCATGAGGAAGCGCATATCGTCGTCGACGAATGCGGCGCGCCGGGCTTCTACACCCATGGCGCCAGCCTGATGGCGCTGCCGGGCGTCGGCGCCAAGCTGTTGCCCGATGTCGTGGCGGCGCGGCTGAAGGCGATCCGCCCCGACGTGCATCAGGTGCCGGCGCGGGCGATCAGCATCACCAATGCGACCGAATATGGCATGGTCTATACGCCGGACGAAGTCGCGGCGCTGGGCGAGATCGCTAAGGCCCATGGGCTGGGCTTCCACATGGACGGCGCGCGCTTCGCCAATGCGGTGGCGCATCTGGGCTGCGCGCCGGCCGATGTCACCTGGCGGGCGGGGATCGACATCCTTTCCTTCGGCTGCGTCAAGAATGGCGGCATGGTGGGCGAGGCGCTTCTGTTCTTCGGCCCCGAACGCGAGGCGCGGGCAGCGGAAGCGGCGCGCTGGCGCAAGCGGGCGGGCCATCTCTTTTCCAAGGGGCGCTATCTGGCCGCGCAGATATTGGCGATGGTCGAGGACGGACTGTGGCTGGACAATGCCCGCGCCGCCAATGGCGCAGCGCAGGCGCTGGCGCAGGCCGCGGCCGGGCGGCTGATGCACCCGGTGGAGGCCAATGAGCTGTTCGTCTGGCTGACCCCGGCGGAAGCGGCGACGCTGCGCGCGCAGGGCTTCGACTTTTATGACTGGGGCGAAGGTGCAGCGCGGCTGGTGACCAACTGGTCCCAGGATGCGCAGAGCGTCGCGCCGCTGGCCGCCGCGATCCGGGCATTGGGGCATCATGACGCCTGACGACAGGGCACGGCGCGGGATGGAGCGGGGCGGGATGGAGCGGGGCGGCATCGCCCTGCCCTTCATCCTCGTCACGCTGATCTGGAGTTCGACCTGGATCGTCATCCGCGACCAGCTGGGCAGCGTGCCGGCCAGCTGGTCGGTCTGCTATCGCTTCCTGCTGGCGGGTGTGGCGATGGCCGCGTTCGCACGGATGCGGGGCGTGTCGCTCAATATCGGGCGGGGCGGGCTTGTCTTTGCCGCGCTGCTGGGCACGGCGCAGTTCGTGCTCAATTTCAACTTCGTCTATCGCGCCGAAGTCTATCTGACGTCGGGCGTGGTGGCCGTGGTCTATGCGATGCTGCTGATCCCCAACAGCATCCTGGCCTGGATCTTCCATCGCCAGCCGGTCAGCCGGGCCTTCATCGGCGGGTCGGTGATCGCGACGGCGGGCATCGCCATGATGCTGGTGCATGAATATCGCTTTGCCGGGATCGACCCGGACAAGGTGGTGCTGGGCGCGGCCTTTGCCTGTGCCGGGCTGATGAGCGCATCGACCGCCAATGTGATGCAGGGCATGGACATCGCCCGCCGGCTGCCGATGATCGCGGTGCTGGCCTGGGCGATGCTGATCGGCGCCGGGATCGACGCGGCCTTTGCCTGGATCACCACCGGGCCGCCGGTGATCGAGCCGCGGATCGGCTATCTGCTGGGCATAGGCTGGCTGGCGCTGGCGGGATCGGTCGTCACCTTCCCGCTCTATTTCGGGCTGATCCAGCGCATGGGCGCGGGTCGGGCCGCCTATACCAGTGTGCTGATCCCGGTGATCGCGATGCTGATCTCCACGGTGGTGGAGGGCTATCGCTGGAGCGGGCTGGCCGTGCCGGGCGCGCTGCTGGCGATCGCCGGCATGGTGATCGCGCTGCGGGCCAAGACCAGGAGCTGAACGCGGTCTAGAGCCTGACGCCGCCGGGCTGGTAGCGCAGCTTGGCCATGTTGAGGCGGGCGATCAGGCTGCTGAGCGATTCCGGCGCGGGGGCCGCGCGATCGGGCACGGACATGGCGTTGATGCGGTCACCGAGCGTGGAAACAGTCTTGTCGATGCTGGTCATGACACACCCTTGTTGATGCGGTAATCCCGCTTTCGGCGCACGCTGGTTAACGGGGCGTAAACCATGCGACGAACCGATCAGCAAGGCTGATTTTCTTCCACAAGACAGGCCCTTAGACCTTCGACATGGGTGGGGTAAAGAGGTTTCCAGCTGAGCAGCCGTCGTGCCCGGCCATTGGCGACGCGGCGGTTTTCGGCATAGAAGGCCAGCGCCTGGGGCGAGAGGTCCGCCTGTTCCAGCGACAGCAGCGGCGGTAGCGGCTGGCCCAGCAGTTCGCAGGCGGTGGCGATCACATCATTCTGGGCGCAGGGCCGGTCGTCGGCCAGATTATAGGCACCGGGCGGGCCGTCAAAGGCGGCGATGATGCCGCCGACGATATCGTCGACATGGACCCGGCTGAATATCTGTCCGGGCAGGGCGATGCGATGCGCCTTGCCGGCCCGGACGCGATAGAGCGCGGAGCGGCCGGGACCATAGATGCCGGGCAGGCGGAAGCGACGGACATCGGGCCGCAAGGCGCCCCAGGCGAGATCGGCGCGGGCGCGGGCGGTGCGGCGCCCCTGCCCCACAGGGCTCGCCTCATCGACCCAGGCGCCGGCCGCATCGCCATAGACGCCGGTCGAGGAGAGATAGCCGACCCAGAGCGCCGGCGCGGCGGCGATCGCGGCGCCATAGCGGGTAAGGACGGGATCCTCCTCGCCCTCGGGCGGGACGGAGGAAAGGATATGGGTGGCGCCGGCGATGGCGGCGCGGACGGCCGGTTCATCATCGAAGGCGATCGCCTGGGCATCGGCGCGGCGGCGGACGCCGGTGACTTGCCAACCCTCGGCCCGCAGTCGGGCGGCGAGGCGGGAGGCGCTATAGCCCATGCCGAGGATCAGCATGTGCAGCATCGGCGCCCTCCCCCTTAAGCCGGTATCAGACCGTGAAGCTCTCGCCGCAGCCGCAGCTGCCCTTGGCATTGGGATTGGCGAAGACGAAGCCGGCGGTGAAATCATCCTCGACCCAGTTCATGGTCGAACCGATGAGATAGAGGACCGAGGCACCGTCGATGTAAAGGACGCCACCGGGGGTCTCGATCTTCTCGTCGAACTTGGCTTCTTCGGTGACATAGTCGACCGAATAGGCAAGGCCCGAGCAGCCGCGCTTGGGGGTCGACAGCTTGACCCCGATCGCGCCTTCGGGCGCCTGCGCCATCAGCTCGGCGATGCGGCCTTGCGCGCTGGGCGTCAGCATGACGGCCGCGGGGCGGGCGCGAGTCTTGGTGGTCGTCTCGGTCATCAGAGCATTCCCAGTTCGAGCTTGGCTTCGTCCGACATCTTGCCCGGATCCCATGGCGGATCCCAGACCAGGTTCACCTCGACATCGCCGACGCCGGGCACCGCGCCGACGCGCAGTTCGACTTCGCCAGGCATGGATTCGGCGACCGGGCAATGCGGCGTGGTCAGCGTCATGGTGACGACGGCATGGCCGTCGCTGGTGACGTCAACGCCGTAGATGAGGCCGAGATCATAGATGTTGACCGGGATTTCGGGGTCGAAGATTTCCTTCAGCGCATCGATGATGCCGTCATAGAGATCGCCGCCCGGCTCACCGGCCGCGACTTCGCTGGGCTTTTGCGCCAGGAAACCGTCGAGATAGTCGCGCTGGCGCGGAGCCGCCTCCGCCTCTTCCACGCGCGCCTTGGGCGGGGTTTCCACCGCGTCGACTTCTTCCACCATGAACTTCTTTTCCTCGGTCATCCGAAGATCTTCCTTACCCGTTCAATGCCCTTGACCAGCGCATCCACGTCGCTGTCGTCGCTGTAGATGCCGAAACTGGCCCGTGCGGTCGCCTCGACGCCCAGATGCCGCATAAGCGGCTGGGCGCAATGATGGCCGGCGCGGATCGCGACACCCGTTTCGTCCAATATGGTGCCGACATCGTGCGGATGCACCCCCTCCACCTCGAAAGAAAGGATGCCGGCCGAATCTTCGGGGCCAAAGACGCGCACGCTGTTGATCTGGCCGATCGCGGTGCGGGCCTTGGCCACCATGGCGCATTCATGGGCGTGGATGGCGTCCAGCCCGATGCGCTGGACATAGTCGATCGCCGCCGACAGGCCGACGACGCCGACGATATGCGGCGTCCCCGCCTCGAACCGGGTCGGCGCGGGGGCATAGGTGGTCTTTTCGAACGTCACCTTGTCGATCATCGATCCGCCCCCCTGATAGGGCGGCATGGCGTCCAGCAGTTCCTTGCGCCCCCACAGCACGCCGATGCCGGTCGGGCCGTAAAGCTTGTGTGCGGAGAAGACATAGAAGTCGCAGTCCAGCGCCTGCACATCGACGGCGAGGCGGGGGACTGCCTGGCAGCCGTCGATCAGGATCTTGGCGCCGACCATATGGGCGATGTCGGCCGCGCGGCGGCAATCGAGCACGCTGCCGAGCACATTCGACACATGGGCGAGCGCCACCATGCGGTGCTGCGGCGTAATCATCGCGCGCATCGCGTCGAGATCGATCCGGCCATCCTGCGTCAGCGGCACGACGTCGATCTGGGCACCGACCTTTTCGGCGACGATCTGCCAGGGGACGATATTGCTGTGATGTTCGAGGGTCGACAGCAGGATGCGGTCGCCGGCCTTGAGCTGCGTGCCGGCCCAGCATTGGGCGACCAGATTGATGCCCTCGGTCGCGCCGCGGACATAGACGATCTCGCTGTCCGACGCGGCGCCGATGAAGCCGGCAACCTTGCGCCGGGCGGCCTCGTAGGCGAGCGTCATATTGGCCGAGCGTTCATAGACGCCGCGATGCACGGTGGCATAGTCCGGGCCATAGGCGCGGGCGATCGCGTCGATCACGGCGGTCGGCTTCTGCGCGGTGGCGGCGCTGTCGAGATAATGCCAGTCGCCGACACCGGGGAAATCGTCCCGCAGGCGCAGGCCTTGGGCGAGATCGGTCATACCAGCGTCCCCAGCTTGGCGAGCGCCGCTGCCTCGAACCGTTCGCGCAGATCGTCCTGCGCGACATCGTCAAACACGCCGGCGACGAAGGCCTTGAGCAGCAGCGTCTTGGCGGTGGCTGGGTCCATGCCGCGCGACGCCATGTAGAAGAGCGCCTGCTTGTCCAGTTCGCCGACCGTGGCGCCATGGGCGCATTTCACGTCGTCGGCATAGATTTCCAGTTCCGGCTTGGCGTTGGCCGTGGCGGTGCGGTCGAGCAGCATCGCCTTGATCGACTGGAAAGCGTCGGTGCGCTGGGCATCGCGGGCAACATTGATGCTGCCGAGATAATTGCCGGTCGCATGGCTGCCCAGGATCGAGCGAACGGTCTGGCCGCTGGTCGCGTCGGGCTGGGCATGGGTGACGCTGGTGATGATCTCCAGCGTCTGCTCGCCACCGCCGATGATCGCGCCGTTCAGTTCGAAATGGCTGCCCTTGCCGAGCGTGACAGCGAAAGTGACACGTCCAAGCTTGCCGCCGATGTTGAGCAGATGGAAATCGAACCGGGCACCGTCCGCGATATCAATGACATAGTCATGCACCGCGGTCGTGCCATCGGCCGCGTCCTGCAGCAGATGGTCATGCGCGCTTTCGCCCTCCGCCACCGTGATCCGGGTCGCGGCCGGCACCGGCCAGATGGCGGCGAGTGCGTCAAGATCGCTGTAACGCCAGGCTTCATCCTTGCGCGTCGGGAGAGCGAGGAGGGTCACGCCGCGGTCACCTCGGCCCCAAGCACTTCTGAATAGCCTTCGCTTTCGAGCTGCAGCGCCAGTTCCGGGCCGCCCGACTTGACGATCCGGCCGGCGGCCAGAACATGGACGAAGTCCGGCTTCACATAGTCGAGCAGGCGCTGATAATGGGTGATCAGCAGCACCGCCTTGTCGGGCTTGCGCATGATCGCGTTGATGCCCGCGCCGACGGTCTTGAGCGCGTCGATGTCGAGGCCCGAGTCGGTTTCGTCGAGGATCGCGAGCTTGGGATCGAGGATCCCCATCTGCACCATTTCGGCGCGCTTCTTCTCACCGCCGGAAAAGCCGACATTCACCGGGCGCTTGAGCATTTCCATGTCGAGGCCCAGCAGCCCGGCCTTTTCCTTGGCCAGCTTGATGAATTCGCCGCCGTTCAGCTCCTTCTCGCCGCGCGCGCGGCGCTGCGAATTGAGGCTTTCGCGCAGGAACTGCAGGTTGGAGACGCCGGGGATCTCGACCGGATATTGGAAGCCCAGAAAGAGCCCGGCAGCGGCGCGCTCATGCGGGTCCATGGCGAATAGGTCTTCACCCTCGAAGGTCGCGGTGCCGCCGGTCACGTCATAGTTCGGACGGCCACCCAGCGTGTAGGCGAGGGTCGACTTGCCGGCGCCGTTCGGCCCCATGATCGCGTGGATTTCGCCCGCATTGATCTGGAGCGACAGGCCCTTGAGGATCGCCTTGCCGTCGATTTCGTTGGTGAGATTGTCGATCGTCAGCATCTTGTCTTTAGTCCTTGTGCGCGCGCTGGAGCGTCCGCGCGGTCCAGAAGGCCATGTCGCGCACGTCGCCCGGCGCGGGGAAGAGCGTGTCGATATGGCGCTTGATCGGCATATAGGGCCACCAGTCGGCGTCCGGTTCGGGCGCGCCCTTTTCCAGCAGCGCGACGACGAATTCGCTGACCGGGCCCATGCGGGCAAGGTTGGGTGCCTTCGCCTTGTGGAAGGCCTTGTCGGTGCGCAGCTTCTCGGTCATGGCGACGTCGCCCTTCTCCAGCGCATCGCGGCATTCGGTCTGATAGGCGTCGAGATCGCCGAAATCCTTGACGGCGCGGGTCTGCAACTCGCCGTCTTCCAGCTCATAATCCTCGGTCAGGATGCGGATCGCGGCGGTCCATGCCTGGCCATTGCCGACATCCTCCGCGAAATCGGCGAGGGCATCCTGGATATCGTCTTCGTCGCTCAATTGTCCGTCCTTCAAAATCTCAAATTCATCGATCGTCAAAACCAGATGCTATGCATCCGCTTGAGAAATGCTTCATCCGAAACGGGGAAACCGGAGGCATCGCCGATCACAGAATCAATACCGCATTCCGGACACATGGCTGTGCCGCCATCATCCACCCAATCATCTATCCGGGCAGCAGGGAAATTGGTGCAGCAGTAAAAGCAACCAGCCACATTACTGGCTTCCAGCTCCTGCCGATGATTAGCGCTATGAACATGCGCCTCCACCTCGGCTCCACCCTGTCGCTTTAGCTCAGCAAGCCGGGCAGCCACTGCATCCGACGCCCCTGTCACCCCACGCTGCCTTCCAGGCTGATGCCCAGCAACTTCTGCGCCTCGACAGCGAATTCCATCGGCAGTTGCTGCAGCACTTCCTTGGCGAAGCCGTTGACGATCAGGCTGACCGCGCTTTCCTGGTCCAGGCCGCGCTGCATCGCGTAGAAGAGCTGGTCGTCGCTGATCTTGCTGGTGGTCGCCTCATGCTCGATCTGGGCCGAGGGATTGCGCACCTCGATATAGGGCACGGTGTGGGCGCCACACTGGTCGCCCAGCAGCAGGCTGTCGCACTGGGTGAAGTTGCGCACGCCTTCGGCGCTTGGGCTCACGCGGACTAGGCCGCGATAGGTGTTGTTGCTGCGGCCGGCCGAGATGCCCTTCGACACGATGGTCGAGCGGCTGCCCTTGCCATTGTGGATCATCTTGGTGCCGGTATCGGCCTGCTGCAGATTGTTGGTCAGCGCGACCGAGTAGAATTCGCCGACGCTATTCTCGCCGTTCAGCACGCAGCTGGGATATTTCCAGGTGATGGCGGAACCGGTTTCGACCTGGGTCCAGCTGACCTTGCTATTGCGGCCCTGGCAGAGCGCGCGCTTGGTCACGAAATTATAGATGCCGCCCTTGCCATTCTCGTCGCCGGGATACCAGTTCTGGACGGTCGAATATTTGATCTCGGCATCGTCGAGCGCGACCAGTTCCACGACGGCGGCGTGGAGCTGATTCTCGTCGCGCATCGGTGCGGTGCAGCCTTCGAGATAGGAGACATAGGCGCCATCGTCCGCAACGATCAGCGTGCGTTCGAACTGGCCGGTATTTTCCGCATTGATGCGGAAATAGGTCGACAGCTCCATCGGGCAGCGAACGCCCTTGGGGATGTAGACGAAGGTGCCGTCGGAAAAGACCGCGCAGTTCAAGGTGGCGAAATAATTGTCGTGCATCGGCACGACCTTGCCCAGCCACTTCTTCACCAGGTCGGGAAATTCGCGCACCGCTTCGCTGATCGAGCGGAAGATGACGCCCGCTTCCTCCAGCTCCTTGCGGAAGGTGGTGGCGACCGAGACCGAGTCGAACACGGCATCGACCGCGATCTTGCGGCTGCCCTTCACGCCGGCGAGCATTTCCTGCTCGGCGATGGGGATGCCGAGCTTCTGATAGGTGGCGAGAATTTCGGGATCGACCTGATCCAGCGAATCCAGCTCCACCTTCTTCTTGGGCTCGGCGTAATAATAGGCGTCCTGATAGTCGATCGGCGGGACGTTGAGCTTGGCCCAGTCCGGCGCTTCCATCTTCTGCCACATGGCGAAGGCCTTCAGGCGCCAGTCAAGCAGCCATTGCGGCTCATTCTTCTTGGCCGAGATGAAGCGGACCGTATCCTCGTTCAGGCCCTTGGGCGCGAAATCCTGCTCGATGGCCGACGACCAGCCATGCTCATAGGTGGAGGCGCGCTCGGCGGCCTCCAGCGCTTCCTGATTACGGACGGTGCTCACTTCTTCAGTCATGCCATTTCTCGTGTCAGGCTGGCGATGGTCACGTTCGCGAGCGCTTCGCGGATCGCGTTGTTCGCCAGATTCATGTGCGGACGGATGCGGCAATCCTGTTCCAGATTGCAGTCATGCGCCCCCTGTTCGCTGCATGCGGTCATGGCGATGGGGCCTTCGACCGCCTCCACCACGTCCGCCAGGGTGATCGTCGCGGGCGGGCGCGACAGGCGCACGCCGCCACCGGTGCCCCGGCTCGATTCGAGCAGACCCGCCGCCGACAGCCGGCTCACCAGCTTCTGCGCGGTGGGCAGCGGGATGCCGGTTTCGGCGCTGAGCGTGGTCGCGTTCATCTTGGCCGCACCGCAGTGGCGGGCGGCGGCAGACATCAGCACGACGGCATAATCGGCAAAGCTCGATAATTTCATGCGTGTTGCGAACCATTCTCAAATCGGATCGAATCAATCCGATTGGGCATGTGGTCCCACTCGCCCCCGGAATCAAGGCATTTTTCCTACCTTGGGAGTCTGTTTGGAAAATGCGCGAAAGAGCGCATTTTCAGAGCCGCACCAGCCCACACCCCCACCCGGCCACCCAGACATGGTACCCTGATGGGCGGCCGGGTGGGGGCGTGGGCTGGTGCGGATGCACCAAAGGCGCATTCCAAACGGCGATCAGCTCAGCCGGTTGAGCACCGCGACGTCGCCGCCCAGGGTACGACGGAGCAGGGTCAGCTGGACCACGGCGGTCGGCTCGGTCTGGAGCTGGTGCGGGGTCATGCCGATGAAATGCTTGATCTCGCGAATGAAATGCGACTGGTCGTAGAAGCTGCCATCGTCGCACAGCGCCTGCCAGCTTTCATGGTCGAGCGCGATCCGCGCGCTGCAGCGCAGGGCGCGATATTTGCGGGCGAGCAGCTTGGGCGGGGCGCCATAGAGTTTGTTGGTGATGCGGGCGAGCTGGCGCGGCGACAATTCGGTCATCTCGCTCAGCACCTCGATCCGGGGCGAGCCTTCGCCGATCAGCCAGCTGTCGATCGCCCGCAGGATCGCCCAGGTCGCTTCGGGCAGCGGCTTGATCCGTTCGGCGAGGAAGGACCAGGTGAGCGCGGCCATGGCGTCGCCATCCTCCATACGCTGCAACTGGGCGAGCAGATCGAGAAAGCCGTCGTCCCGTTCCGCCGCCAGATCACACAGGCCATCAGCCAGCTTGTCGGCCTCGCCGCCATGCAGCGCCAGCCAGCCGGCCGGCAGCAGCGACACGCCCAGCAGCCGGGTCGGCGCATCCAGTTCGAAGCGGGTCGCGCCCTGCGTGGGGCCGATCAGGCCGATAGCCGGGGGGCGCTGCACCGACCCGTCCTGAAAATGATAGCGCCCATCGCCCCGCAGCATCAGCCGCAGCTGCGCGACATCGGCGCGGGTGACGTCGGCATAATGGTCGGCCGCCACGGAAAATATGTAGAGCGAGCCGAAATAGGGCCGGACCTTTTCCGGCGGGGTGAAATAGCGCAAGCGGACCGGGCCCTGTTCGGCATCCACCGAATAGGACAATGGCCCGCGATTATCCGGCACCACCCCCCGCGCCGCGCTCAGCGGCAGATCCCAATGTTGCGGCCCCATAGTTTCACCCCAGTGGCGGCATTATGAGCGCGGCCAACGACCGTGCAAGAGCCATGACGTCACCATGACGATTTTTCGCCACAGCGTTGCAACAAAAAAATGACCCGGCAGCTTTCACTGCCGGGTCAGGAAAAGGTCTCATCAGCCAAAATGGC
>NZ_JBXGSI010000011.1:0-182692 GCF_056790315.1 Sphingobium sp. VMM | reverse complement strand
CGCCGCGCGAAGAGCGCTTGCGATGAGGGCGCTTGCGCGCCTGCCCGGCCGACGGCCGGGGAGGAGAGGGGGTGAGAGTGAGGTGTCTCGGACAAGGGGTTCGAGAGCATCAGGAGGTTTCGCCATGAACATCGGTTCCATCAAGCAGAACGACGCCGGCATCTTCATCGGCCGCGTGTCGACCCTCACCGTCGCGATGACCATCGCGCTCCGCGAGGTCCGCAGCGTCAACCCCAAGGCGCCGAAGTACGAGATCCACGCCGTCAACCCGGGCTCGCGCGAGTGGGTGCAGGTCGGCGCGCTCTTCGAGCTGACCGCCAGCGCGACCGGCGAGGCGTTCCTGAACGGCCGCATCGACGATCCCAGCCTCGCGCAGCCGCTCTACGTCTCGGCCTTCCGCCAGCAGGACGGGTCGTACAACCTCGTCTGGCAGCGCCCGCAGCGCCGCCGCGACGTCGCCGCCGCGATGGCCCCCAAGGGTGACGACGGCCTGCCGCCGTTCCCCGGCACCACCGACGACGCGCCCGCCGGCGAGACCACCGGCGCCACCGACGGCCTCGGCGAATCCACCGCCGGCGCGTTCGCCGGCTGATCCGCCACCACCGACCCCCGCCGACAGGGCTCGCTTCTCCCGAAGCGGGCCCTGTCTTCGTTTCGCCCGCCCCCTTCGACCCAGCGGCAAGGGGAGGGGGATCGGGGTCTCGGATCACGCGAACCAGTGGAGTCCGACGATGTACGACACCTACGACCTGGGCGGAACGCCCGCCAACGAACCTTGTGCGCAGCTCGGCCAGACGGACGACTTCTCCCGGCTCAACCGGCTCGAGGTCGAATGCTACCGCGCCGCGATCAACGCCCGCTTCGGGGCTCCGCCCGAGGGCTGCACGCTGGTCATCCTGACCAACCGACACGACTTCGGCACCTACTACACGCTCGGCCTGAAGGTCTGGGACGTCGCCCGCAACGACACGGTCGATGCCTATGTCGCCGAGGTGGAAGACGGCCTGGGAAGCTGGATCGAGGCCGGTTTCACCGCCCCTGTCCGCTACGATGACGGGCATAGCGCGACCGCGCCGCGCAGCCTCGACGAGGTGATCCTCGGCGCGATGATGACGACCCGGCCCGCCCCGGATGGGAGCTTCCCGCTCGCCGATTTCGCTCTGCTCAACGGCAACCTTGCCGCCGCCTATCCGCAGATCGCGGCCGAGGCGAAGGCCCGTCTCGAACAGGTGCCGGCATGAGCGACACCGCCACTATCGCGCCCGCCGCGGCCACCACCTTCGAGGCCTGCAAGCAGGCCATCTTCCCGATCCTCGCCGCCCACGGCATCGCCCGCGTGACCATCGACTACAACGGCGAGGGCGACGAGGGACAGGTCAGCGACGTCCTCGCGTTCGACGCCGCAGGCGAGCAGGTCGACCTGCCCACGGTCGACTGCGATCGCCACCAGCTCGGCTACGACGGCACGATCGCCAGCGACGTCACCGATCTCGCATCCGCGCTCGACAGCTTCGCCACGGAGGCCCTCTGCGCCCTCTACATGGGCTGGGAGGACAATGCCGGCTCCTGCGGCGAACTGGAGATCCTGACCGAACCGCGAACGGTCACGCTCACCCACAACTGGCGCATCGAAACCTTCGATACGACCGTGTCGGAGCTCTGAGCCATGTCCCACTGCTACTACCACGCGCTCAGCTCGGTGAAGCGCTGGGGCGGCAAGCCGGAGGACTACCTCCCGCTGCATACCTGGTTCGACGAGTCCAAGAAGATCATCGCCGACCCGCGCCACCGTGCGCTGCGGCACCACGCCGAAGGCATCTTCATGCTGGAGACGATCTTCGGCGTCACGATCCGCAACAGCGATGGGCGGGACGTGCCGGTTCGCCTGATCGGCGAACAGCACGTCACCGAGGACCTCGGCCGCATCCCGAGCTTCGCCGACTGGGCGCGCCAGATCCAGCCCGCGCCCTGGATGCTGCGCGGCAACCCCACCGGCTCACCCGGCCTCGAAACCTCGCACTGAGAAGCCTCTCCCATGTCCAACAACTACGCCAAGGCCAGCTTCATCCTCTCGGTACGGCCCGAAGAGGCCGAGCTGCTCCAGCTCGCGAAGGATGCGAGCGACATGCTCGAAAATCACGATGACGACGCGCTCGGCCGCCAGGAGGCGTTCGACCAGCTTGGCCCCGCCTTCGCCGCGGCCTTCCCGCCCACCGCCGACGATCCCTTCGGCGGCTTCCTCGCGCTGTTCGACGACGCCGACTTCCCCGTCTTCGACTGCCGGATCGACGTCGACGATACGCCCAACGACGCAGGCGGCATCTCCGCGTTCTTCCACGGCGACCAGGTCGGCGTCGACGCCGTCGCGCTCCTGATCTTCGCGACCTGCAAATCCGCACTGCCCTGCGGCTTTGAATACGCGCTCGATTGCGATCGCCTGCGCCCAAGCGAGTTCGGGGGCGGCTATGCCGCCATCACCGCTGCCGGCGTGACCTTCGGCAACTCGGCGCGCCAGCTCGAGCGTGCGCTCGAGCGCGACACCGAGGAGGGCACCGACGGCTTCGTGCTGACGACCCGCCACCCCGAATACGGGCTCAGCTTCTGGAACAACGAAACCGGCTTCGGACGGCTGCGCGAAGCCACCGTCTTCACCGAAGCCGAGGCCGCGACCTTCGACAAGCCGATCGCCGACGACGAGCCCGAATGGCTCGCCATGCCCGCTCCCCTGACCTGAGGACCGATCCCATGCGTTACATCGTCGCCCTATACGAGGTGGACCGTGCCTATGGCGGTCCCGAAGAAGGTGGCTGGTGGTACGACACCGGCGAGCTGCGCCGGCCCCTCGCTCTCGCGCCCACCAACGACGCCGCCGTAGCTATCGCGTCCCGGGCCAACCGGCTGCTCGACCGTCTTCAGCGGAACAAGCGCCCGGTCGACTCCGTCGCCTACGACGCCGGTCGCCACCGCTCGCTGGTCTTCACCACGACGGCACCGCCCTCCTATCCCGCGGAGCGCCCCCGCTTCTGCTGACGCAGTTGCGGGTCGCGCCGCCCCGATTTCGCAGATACACTCCTGGCGAGGGGAACCGACATGCCACAACCGACCGCGATCAATCCCGAGGAACGCGCAGAAGCCGAGAATGCTGCCCGCGAACTCCTCCGCGACCTGGTCGGCCCCGACTATTCGGACACCACGCTGCGCGTGTGTGCCGATCATTTCCTGAGCTTCCGCCGGCATCCGAAGACGCACGCCAAGCAACCACCCGTCGCGGCGCTCGACCGGCTTTTCGCCCTCGCCAAGTCGGACACCGGCCAGTCCGCCCGCGTGGCCAATTTCCTCCTCGCATGGTGGAACGGCACCGATCTCGGCCATTTCCCGATCGCGGACCTGTTCGGACTCGACCGATCGGTCGCCGACGACATCACCAGCGTCGTTCGATACCTCGGGCGTCACCCGGGGGCGATCTACGCTGACAGCCTCGGCTATCGAGGCGACGTGATGGATCTTCTCCACCGCTGGCGCGGCATCGGCAGCGAGGACGCTGCCTGACCATGATGATCGACTTCGAGGATCGTGCCCCGGCCGGACCGCTCTCGCCCTCCGCTCGCACGTTCATCGCGGCAATCGGCCTGCTCACAGCCTATGGCTGGTTCGCCAATGGCGCCGCGATCTGGCACCTGATCGCGGGCCTGTTCGCGTGACGACGAAGTCGGTCATCGACACCAGCCTCGGCAAGGTCTGGGTGACGCACTTCGACAATGGCGATGCCGCGCTCTGGTGGCCCGACCGCGCCCGCGTCGGTCCTGCCGTCGTCGAGATCATCGACGGCCGAGCCGCCTGGAAGCCGAAATACAGCAACTGGATCGTGCCCGCGGTCCATGCCGAGACGCTGATCGCCGAGATCGGCGACCTGTAGAGCCAAAAAATGGTGTCGGCGCATCCCGCCCTGCGCTGAAGCTCCGGACGGGACCGCGGCTCTACTCGGCTTCGCCGACCGGAGCCCCGCGAGCGGGTCTCCGCCCTGACGGGTGACGATCCACTTGCGAAAAGGACCGACGCCCTGGCAGGAGCGCCGGTCCCCATCGAAGGGCATGCCGTACAAACCCGTGAAGGACGGATCGGTTCGAGCCCGGAGCGGACAGTTAACAGAAATCGGGTTTCCATTCACCTAACCAGGGACGGGTGGATGGTTCTCGCTGGTCCGCCCACCGTGACATGCGCCGCCTGGCGGCCGTCAAGGATCGGCGGTGCCCCCAATTTCGCGCCGCTAACGCGATCACGAAATCGGCTCCCCCACCGCCCGCTCCGCGGCGCCGGGAACGGCGTCCCCGACTGCCTTGCGGCACATGCCCGGGCGGAACCGCCATCAAACAATGGAGGTTCACATGGCTGGCTTTCAAATCACTTTCTTTCGCGCCGCGCTGAAGGCGGGTATCACTCCCGACGAGGCACAACACCTTAGCGAAGTCACGGAGGACTTCATCGTGAGGACAGTCGATACCGCGAACCGCGACCTCGTGGCGCAGCTCAAGACGATGAACGGCAAGCTCGACAACATCGACGGCAAGTTCGAGAACCGCATCACGCTCAGCCGGGTCCAGCTGGCCGCAATTCTCGGAATCGCCGCGATCGGCGGGACGGTCGGTCCGCTGGCGCTCAAGATGATCGGCCTCGGCTGATCCAAGGGGACCGCGGCCCCCTTTATTTCTCGCACCGGCAGGGCGGTTGCTTACCCGCTCCCCTGCGAGCATCCCGAACCGGCAGTGATCAGACCACGACACCCTTACCCCGGCCATAGCGCATCGCAACGTCGCACCTAGCGTAGCGTGCGCCATAGTCTGCCATGATGTCTTGATCGTGTTGGAAGCCCAGCTTCTCGTAAAGGTGGATCGCGGCCCCGCAGCGGCTGTTCGTCAATAGGTAAAGAGGGTCGGCCCCGAGCGCGAGCGCCCTGTGTATAACGGCGTTTAACAGAAACTCACCAGCCTTAACCCCTCGGGCGGCCTTGCGGACACCCATTTTGGTCAACTCGAAGCCGGTCGCGCTAGTCTTCTGAAGCGCGCACGTTCCAATGATTCCCATCCCTGCGGCTTCGACAAACAGTACAACGCCCCCCGCGCCGATAATGCTGGTGCGGGGATTCTCCAACGTCTGCCGATCCGTCGCTTCCATGCGGAACATATCAGAGATCCATTCGGCGTTGATGTCGTAGAACTCTCTAGCGAGATCGTCCGAATACTCGCGGATAGATAATACCTCGGGCTGGGCCTGAGCCGCCAGTTGATCAAGCGGGGTTGCCGCTAGCGCGTCTTCGACGTCGGCGATGATCGTCAGAAGTTCGTCGGATCGTCCTGCCAGCAGCTTGTCGACCGCCTCGCTGACTTGAGGCCAGACGAACAGCTTGGCGCGGACGATTGCGGCAGCACCATCGTCAGTGAGCGAGATTGTCCGATGTCGCTGGTCGCTGCCCGTTTCAGCCCTCACTAGGCCCAACTCCGCCAGCTGGGCGACACCTCGAGTTACTCCCGGCTGGCTGATGCCTACCGCTTGAACAAGCTGGCCGATCGTCTGGGGCCGGTCGTCCAAGGCAACAAGCAGGGGCATGTGGGCGGGCTGCACTTCCAGTCCGGCCGCAGTGATGACCCGCGCTGCGCCGGCTTGCATCCGCTCTCCCAATCGCTTGAGCCGACTTCCCAAGAAGCCCGCGCCCATGTCGCGGATCACGTCGCTCATGCTTAACTCCATAGCTTGATATATACCGGGCTATATACTAAACCAAGGAGGTGTGAAGCGGGAAAGGAGACCTGGATATGACGACCATCAGGCGGGCAAGGTTTCCCACCGACAATGCGGCGGTTCTCGGCATCTGGCGTGATTTCATCAACAACTCTCCAGTGAATCTCGACTATCAGAACAATGAGGCGGAGTTCGCAACCTTCACCGAAAAGTATGCTGCTCCCAAGGGATGCGTTCTACTCGCAGAGACAGACGACGTGATCGAGGGGTGTGTCGCCATGCGGCAAGTCACGCCGACTATCTGTGAAATGAAACGGTTGTACGTCCGCCCCGAGGCTCGTGGTAAGCACCTTGGCCGCGAGCTTGCGGAGCGACTGATCGCAGAGGCTCGCGCCGTTGGCTATCGTGAGATGCGGCTCGACGTCCAGGCTAAGTTCCTTGCCGCTCGTCAGCTATATGCAGATCTCGGCTTCATTCCGGCTGAACCCATTTCGTTCAATCCAGTCCCCGGAGCTTCGTTTCTAGGTCTGCACCTCTAAACCGACCGAGGGGCGGTCTTCCAACCACCGTCAGATTGGCATCGCCAGTGGCAAGCTGTAGCTCCAAGCCAGACTGGTCGGAGATGACACACTGCCGTGCCGTCTCCGATCTCCCACGATGGTACGTTCAGATTAGCCAGTTCTCGACCTCAAGGCCCCGGATGCGTCGAAACTCGCCCTCGTTGGCGGTCACGAGCGTCGCGCCGATCGTGACCGCATGTGCGCCGATGAGCAGATCGTTCGGACCGATCGTCTTGCCCTCTGCCTCCAGCTCAGCCCTTAGACCGCCATATTCCGCGTCGACCGGCACCTCGAGCGGGATTATCTCCAGCCCTTCGAGGATCGCCTCGACCTGAGCGAGCAGCTTGGACGACCCCTTCTTCGCGCAGCCATAACGCAGCTCCGCCGCGGTGATGATGCTGACGCAAAGCCCTGCACCGTCGAGTTCGACAACTTTGCGGAACACGCGTCCCTGAGGATCGCGCACCATGTCCGATACGATGTTCGTGTCGAGCATGTATCGTTTGGCGGTCACAGATCGACGCTTCGGAGCGATCCCAGGCCTTTGTCGATATCGTCGGGAAACTGATCCTCCGGCCCGAGCGGGGATAGAGATCGCAAGATCGTGGCGAGATCGGCCTTGGGCTCGGGCTCGATGATGAGCTTATCGCCCACTTTGTGAATAAGGACCGAGGTTCCGGGCAATTCGAACTCGGCCGGAATCCTCACCGCCTGACTACGATTGTTGCGGAACAGCTTCGCTGCGCGCGCGCCGGTCGCCGGCATTGCCTGAGCCATGGCCCATCTCCTTGGATATGCCATGTATATGCCAGCGCACGTCCATCCGTGCAACTACAAAGGCCGGCCAATCGACCCCCTGACCCTCTGGAGCGACGACCATCGCCGCGCGAAGAGCGCTTGCGATGAGGGCGCTTGCGCGCCTGCCCGGCCGACGGCCGGGGAGGAGAGGGGGTGAGAGTGAGGTGTCTCGGACAAGGGGTTCGAGAGCATCAGGAGGTTTCGCCATGAACATCGGTTCCATCAAGCAGAACGACGCCGGCATCTTCATCGGCCGCGTGTCGACCCTCACCGTCGCGATGACCATCGCGCTCCGCGAGGTCCGCAGCGCCAACCCCAAGGCGCCGAAGTACGAGATCCACGCCGTCAACCCGGGCTCGCGCGAGTGGGTGCAGGTCGGCGCGCTCTTCGAGCTGACCGCCAGCGCGACCGGCGAGGCGTTCCTGAACGGCCGCATCGACGATCCGAGCCTCGCGCAGCCGCTCTACGTCTCGGCCTTCCGCCAGCAGGACGGGTCGTACAACCTCGTCTGGCAGCGCCCGCAGCGCCGCCGCGACGTCGCCGCCGCGATGGCGCCCAAGGGTGACGACGGCCTGCCGCCGTTCCCCGGCACCACCGACGACGCGCCCGCCGGCGAGACCACCGGCGCCACCGACGGCCTCGGCGAATCCACCGCCGGCACCGGCTTCGGCGACACGCCGGAGACGCCCGCCAAGGGCGGTCGCCGCCGCGCCGCGCAGCCGGCCGAGCCCGAGACGGTCTGACCGACCGGCCGGGGTGCCTCCCATCCCGGTTCTCTCCTGCCCACCGCGCGTCCAAGCCCCCGCGCGCGGACCTGCAGGGCTCGCTTCGCTCACCCCGGCGAGGCGGGCCCTGTCTTTGTTCGCCCTTACGGGCTCACCGACAGGAGCCGCCGCCATGCCTCTCTCCCTCGATCAGCACCTCGCCACGGCCGAACGGGATTACGCCGCGCTCGCCCGCTTCGCGGATCGGCGCGAGCGCTTCCTCGACGCCCTCGACTGGACCGCTCTCGACGAACAGTTCGCGCGCGAGGCGGCGATGACCGACGACCTCATCAACGACGACCTGGCGAGCCTCTGGCTCTACATCGACCAACTCAGCCGCTGGTCCGCCGATGCAGGCCCTGCCGCCACGGGGCCGGCACAGTTTCTGCGCATCAGCCGCCCTTTCCGGGACTACACGCCGCATTGACCGGCGCATCCCACCGCGCTTCGCGATGCTCAGCGCGGACGGGACCGGGGCTCTAGTCGGCCTTGCCGACCGGAACCCCGCAAGCGGGTTTCCGCCCATGCGGGTGACGATCCCCTTGCGGAAGGGACGCTCGCCAGTGCGATCGGGTCGGCTCTGCCACCCCGCGGTCAGGACCGACCCGAGCGCACGTCACGCAGCACGCGACCGACACCGCCATCGCCACTTCGCGAGCGCCGCCCTCGACGACAGCGCCCCTCACGATTGCCGGCATTCGCCGGCGGGCCGCGCCGCGACCCGAGTGGCCCCCGACCTCCCTCGCGGCCGATCGCGGCTCTGTAGGCCTTGCCCTGTCTCGCAGGGGTCCGCCGCGCAGATGGCAATGCTGACGCTGCCCACGATGCGCTGATCGTCCTGGGGACTCTTGGCGAGAGAACCGCCCTGGTCGGTCCACATGCCCATTCCAGCCTCTTTTGAGGTGCCGGCGAAGCCACCCCGCCTCGCAGTGCCACCTGCGGCGACCGGGACCGCATCGCAACCCCCTCCGCGAGCCCGTGTTGCCGCGCCTTCGGCGCGCCTGCCCGCGCCAGCTCGCTCCAGGGGTTCTCCGCGCGGGCTGCGCCCGCGCGGTGCGACGCGATCCCGGCCGCCGCTCATCAGTGGCACCGGCGGGGAGGCCGCCGGCACCCAAGGAGGCTTGCATGAACAACGTGAACCTGGTCGGCCGTATTGCCAAGGACCCCACGACGCGCACCGCGGGCAACACCAGCATCACCACCATCATCGTCGCGACGGACCGCCCGAAGCTCGACAAGGAGGGCAAGACCTACAAGGATCCGCAGACCGGCTTCACCGCGAAGGAGGTGGAGTTCCACAAGGTCACGACCTTCAACGGCCTCGCCAAGGCGATCGCCGCCAACCGCCAGAAGGGCGACCTGGTCGCCGTCGAGGGGCGACTCCACTATACGAAGTGGCAGGACAACGGCGTCGACCGCTACGGCTGCGAGATCATCGCGGACCGGGTCGAGTTCTACTGACCAGCGGGGCGGCGCAAGCCGCCCCTTTTCGCTTGCTCGCGCCCTTGGACACCAACTCCAGACGAGCTGCGCCTGAACTTTCCACCACCTTCGATCGACCGAACCATGCAACGCATCGGCCCGGGGTTGAAAGGAGAGGGGGACCGGAGCCTTCCGAGGCTGCCAGGTCGAGGAGAGAGTGGCCGGAGAGAAGGTGTTGCGGCGCATCCCGGCCAAGCCGGGACCGGGGCTCTAGTCGGCTGCGCCGACCGGAACCCCGCAGGCGGGTTTCCGCCCATTCGGGTAACGATCCCCTTGCGGGGGACAAGCGACTGACACCCCGCTCGCCGTCTGGCGGCGATCGGTCATCGCGGTCCACTGCCAACCGCATCCGACGACGCCATCGTGGCACCGGCCGCTCGCGCGGCCGGGTCCTCTGGGCAGTCGTCGTACTACACCTCAAACCAATAACTCTCTCTCTGACCTCCTAGTTTGGCATCCGGGGATTCAGGCCGGTCAAGGATGCGCGGTTCCCCCAATTTTCACGCGGCCGACCCTACGGGCCGACCACGAGAAAATCGGCTCCCCCACGCCCCGCTTCGCGGCGTTAACCGGGGTCCGGCGAGCACGAGGCTTGCCGGCTTCCCGGTTAACGTCCCTGACCGACCTGACCACCGAATGCCGGGGGAGGAGCCTCATCAAGACGATGAGAACATCAACCTTGGAGGCTCAAATGACCACTTTCACGAACTTCGCCGACCTCGCCAGCTTCGTTGCCGACGAGCGCCGCAACGACACCCTGACGCAGACCTACGAGGGTGCGTTCATCGAACACAGCGAGATGGCCAAGCTCAGCGTCGTCGACGCGCCGGAGCAGCTGGACATGCCCGATCCGGAGCAGGTGCGAGCCGCTGTCGAAATGATGATGGCGACGATGTTCGACGTGCTGCGCGACACTCGGATGGAGCCCTTCGCGGCAGACCTCGCGTGGGGCTTCGCGAACAGCTTCCACGTCGTTGCGAAGCGCATAGAGGGACGCGAGGACGACGCGGCGAACAAGCTGCGGGAACTCGCCCGCGCCTTCGACCCCAGCGAGATCTACGCAACCGAGCTGGAGGACACCCAGACGCTCTGCCAGACGCTGCAGGGTTGCCGGGAAGCGATGGAGTGCATGCGCGACCATGCCGCCGAGGTGTACCGCGTTGAAACCGGCAAGCCCTTCTCTCCGGTCCGTGGCAGCCGGGTCTCAAGCGGCCTGACCGCCTCGATGATCGACGCGCGGGATTACCTCGCCGCACGCAGCCGGGAACGCCGGGAGCAGTTCGCGCCCGAGGGTCCGGTGGTTGCCTTCTCCGGAGGCCAGAAGGATTGGAACGACGCCGACCTGCTCTACAAGGGTCTCGACAAGATCAAGGCGCGCATCCCGGAGATGATCCTGGCGACCACCGCGCAGTCCAAGGGTGCCGACGCCATCGCGCACGCCTGGGCCGCATCGCGGGGCGTGAAGGTCATCAAGTTCATGCTGGACCGCAGCGCCGGGAACAAGGCCGCCTTCATCCGCAACGAGCGCATCCTCGGGCTGAAGCCGGTTGAAGCCGTCGTCTGCGAGGGCACGGGCATCCAGGCGAACCTCGCACAGAAGCTGCGTCAGGCCGGGGTGCCGCTGCACGTCGTCCGTCTCGCGCATCAGACCACCGCCAAGCGCGCCTGAGCGCTTCGGGAGAGGCGCCGGCTTCGGCCGGCGTCTCTCCTTCCTCTTCTGTCGTGCCAATGCGGCGCTCCGGGGCATCGAGCCCCATCGCGCCGCTTGGGACTGAGCTGCCGCTCGCATTCCAGATCGCCCGCCTCGCTCGCGTCGCAACAGGCCTTCGCCTGTCGCTCGCTACGCCTCGCCGGCGACCCTCATCTCACCGAACGGAGATCCGCCGTCATGACGATCCAGACCGTCCACCAGTCGCTGTCGTTCGACACGATCATCACCAGTCACCCGCACCGCCTCAGCGCCGAAGCGCATATGATCAAGGTGCTGCGCGAATATGGCGACTGGCTGCAGGACGCTGCCGTCGATGCGGCTCGTGCGGGCAAGCCCGCCCTCGTCCGCGACGACGGCGACAGCGAGATCATCGAGATACGCGACGACGCCCCGGACGCACCGACGAACCAGCAAGGCTGACCCGCCGACGTGCGTGCTCGCTCGCGTCGCGGCAACCCCGTTCGGGTTGCCAGCTTGGCTGACGCCTCCACGCCCGCCGGCCCCCACGCAGAGCGACGTCCCGGGCAGCAAAGGAGAGGGGGATCGAGGGATGTGTCGAACCAAAGGAGGCAAGAGATGTCCATCGTGTTTCGCATTGCCACTGCCGCCGATGATCGTGACGGTCCGACCGCCACCATCAATGCCCGCCAGCTCGCCGCCTTCCGCTCCTTGCTTCGCGCGGAGGGAAGCCGGCTCGGCCTCGCGCTGATCGATCCCGACGATGACGAGGAGCGGCCTCTCGCCTACAGCTTCGAGGCCCGCGTCTGCCCGCTGGCTCTCGCCAGCATGGCGCGCGTCTTCGACTTCGCGACGGATGCGATCGCCGTCCTCGACGAGGCGCAGTTCCGCAACCGGCGCGTCTCCTTCTACCGCAGCCGGCCGGATGGTCCGGTCGCGATGCGACCGTCCATCACGTCCGACCTCGGCGTCGAAATGGACCTCGCTACCGGCAACGCCTGCGCCCTGCTGGAGAGCCTCGGGCTGCGACCCGATAGCGTCGGCGAAATGCCCGTGGACGAGCTACGCAAGCGGCTCGAAAACCCCGCTGTCCGACGCCGGATGCGGGAGCAGAATGTCGACCAATACGCCGACCGCCTGGCGCACCTGATCGCCACCGCGGAGACGGATGACAGCTCGCGGTTCGAGTGGGCCTGAGCCTCCCTCACTCCACCCGCGGAGGGGCGCTACGCCTGACGGCGTGGCGCCCCTTTTTCATGCCAGCAGGGCTTGAGTTCTAGTGAGGCGCCGTGTTCCGCAAAGGCGACTTCAGCAATGCCTCGATCGAGCGTTGGAGATGGAGCAGCGCTTCCTGCTCCCCAACCGTCGTCAGATACTCCTCCGTCTGACGCATCAAGGCCAACGCGAGCACCCGCGTTGTATCGGCATCCCCTCCGGTCACGGTCATGAAGCTCATCCGAAGCGCCACCCCCCGAGGAAGCCGCCTGGATCGCTTCTCGCCAATCAGCTCCCGCGCCAGGCGCGGGAGCCGGGGCTGGTAACACGTCGAGACATGCGCCTACGCTTTTAGTGCCGGGGCACCTGGACATATGCGCAGGCACCCCGGCGTGGAAACCACACCGACGTGCCTTTCTCGACGGGATTACCAGTCCCGGCGCCACAGCCTTCGCGGCGCAACACGCGGACTAACACAGACCTAAGACGGCACCAAGACGCTGTCGGCGGCCGGGGGCGCGCGCAGTGGGCAAAAACAGGAACAAGACGAACGCTGGCGCGATGGCGCTACGGGGAAAGTCCCGCCGCCAGCTCCCATTACAGCAGCCCTTGAAACGTAGGCTGCCGTCCGGCCCGGCTCGCTCGCTTTCGCACGGCCCCTCCGGGCCGCACGGCGCTACGCATCGGCCGGGCCGGAGGGTAAATGTCTCTCACTGACGTCCAATTCTGTCAGGCGTCCGAGACCGCCTCAAGGATCGACGGTCCCCCCAATTTTGCCGCGGCCGCCGCTCCGCTGCGCTCCACGGCAACCACGACAAAATCGGCACCCCCGTCGCCCGCTTCGCGGCCGCCGGCGATGCCGGCGGTCCTTGACCCGATCTCGGACGCCCGACGCCCGCTCCGCTGTCACTCAAGACAGCAGGAGGCTCCCATGCAGATCATCTCGACTTTCATCGCCACCGAGCAGACCGCCTATCTCGCCGCGGTCGCCTGCGCGGAGCGCCGCGCCCTCCACAGCTTCTTCGACCAGCATGTCATCGAAGACGACATCGACGGGTTCATCGCCATCGACGAGGGGGACTACGACGCCCTCCCGATGGGGGTTATCGACCGCGTGGTTCACACGGTCCCGGGCGGCATGTCCGACGAGTTCTGAACGACAGGGAGGGGCGGCAACGCCTCTCCCTATTTTTCTGTCGAGCCACACGGGCATGAGGGGCATCGAGCCCCCCATGCCCGTGCCGCGACTGAAGTCGCGGCAGACCGGCGTCACGCCGCGAGCCGCTTCTCGACTTCCTCGATTCCGAGCGACTTGATCCGCCCGGCCAGAGCCTCGAGACGCCTGCTCTCCAGCTTCAACAACCCGGTCTTCTCGACCGACTTGATCGCCTCGTCCCGAGCCCGTTTGACGAGCTGCGCCTTCTTGCTTGCAAGACGCCGCTCCTCCTCCCGGAGGGACTCCATTTCCTCTTCAATTGTACGCGCCATGATGGCCTCGCTGTTCATAGCTGATCGGGCTGCGAACCATGCCGTTGTAGCGGTTCGGGAGCAGGTTCGGAAGAAGGCGATTGCGGGCGGCTCGGCGGTCCCTCCGGGTCCGCCGACCGGGCTCTACTCGCGGGCCTATGGCCCGCTCACGAAGCCGTCGCTTTGCGCCGTCTTCGCCCTCCGGGTAACGATCCCTGCCGTGCCGATC
The DNA here is from genome assembly GCF_056790315.1 of Sphingobium sp. VMM. NCBI lineage: Bacteria > Pseudomonadati > Pseudomonadota > Alphaproteobacteria > Sphingomonadales > Sphingobiaceae > Sphingobium > Sphingobium sp. VMM. The sequence goes on along the minus strand of NZ_JBXGSI010000011.1, from coordinate 168,772 downwards.
CCGTCGCTTAGGCTCCGGGCTTGATGAGCGCGCTTGGTCTGTCGACCAGGCGCGCCGGACGGGATCACTCCGTCCCCGTAGCCGCGGCCGGAATCACGGCCGAGACCCTTCCGCCCGCAGGGCGGACGATGCCCAGCCGGACTCCAAAACGACCCCCATGAATGGACGACCGACACGACCCAGGACCAACTGATCAGTCCTAGATAGAATGCACACCCTTGCACCTGACGGTGCTAGTTTCCCCAATGATTACAGCACGATAGTAAGGCTGGGGGGCGTCTGACAACGTCTGACGACTTGGCGCCGGGTCAAAAACCGTTTGGTTACAACAGCTTAGGCGTCTGACAGCGTCTGACGGCTTCCGGCGTGTAGCGATTTCCTTTGCGACAATCCACGCGATCCGGTATACGTCGTGTCGCTTTCTTAAGTCCCCACCAGCCTCCCTGCTAGGAGGTTGGTTTGTCAGACACCAAACGTCGTTTCATGGTCCGCTTCGAGCAGGGCCTGTTCGACCGCATCGAAGCCCTCGCTGACAAGCGGAACTGCAAGCCCTCGGACGTGATCCGAGCGGCCGTCGTCGCCTACGTGGCGGACTCCGCACTCGACGCCACCAGTCACCGCCGGCTCGCCCGGATCAGCGAGTTTCTACAGCTCGCCGTCGACGTGATGATCAGCGAGCAATATCCCGAATATCGCGAGCGGATCATCGCCAACACGGACAAGCGCCTGGAGCAGTACCATGGCGCGTAGCGACATCCGCACTGACGGGCGGGCGATACCCCTCCATCACCATTCCGCCAGGGGCAAGGTCCACCGCAACGCGGGCAACTTCACCCGCGGCAGTCAGCTGCTCACCCACGAACTTCTCATGTGGTTCTCGGGCGCGAAAATGCCCGTCGTCCTGTGGTTCTTCGCCTTCGCCGCAGCATGGTTCATCATCATGTCGCTGAAGCTGGACGAACACGGCTTCCAGCTCATCTGCATGAAGCTCTACGCGATGCTCTGGGACTGGGTCGGCTTCGACCCGACCAAGAAGGTCAACGTCACCCTACCGACCGGCGAGATCCGCCACACCATCATGGCGGTCGTGCAGGAGATTCCCGACGTCCAGCGAGCATGGAGCGTGGCGATGCGCGGGCTCCTCGGAGCCTTCCTGGTCAGCATCTTCCTGACCATCCCGCTCACGATCTGGTTCGTCGATATTTCACGCCGCCGCGGCAAGTCGATCCTGCAGGAGCGGCACGAACGCGGAGCCATGCTGGTCGAGCGCGACGTGCTCCTCGCCGAGGTGTCCCAGCACAACTACGCGGCGTTCGAGAAGGAAGCCCGCGAGTGCTTCCCCGACGTGTCGCCCAAGCGGGTGCTGCAGCTCCCGTTCGCCGAGCGGAAGGCCGCCGGAATCCACCATCCCTACACGCTGGCCGGCATCCCGTTTCCGCATCGAATGGAGCAGTCCCATACGATGCTGATCGGCACAACCGGCTCGGGCAAGACGACCGAGCTGCGCGCGCTCGTGAAGCAGATGCGCGAGCGCCAGGACAGCGCCGTGATCTTTGACCTGACCGGCGCCTACGTCGAGGCGTTCTTCGACCCGAAACGCGATACGATCCTGAACCCGATGGACCGCCGCTGCCCGGCCTGGTCGATCTTCGCCGATTGCCAGACCCACAGCGAGTTCACCGCCGCCGCCGCTGCCCTGATCCCGTCTGACGGCGGCTCCTCCGAACCCTTCTGGGCGCTAGCCGCCCGCACCCTCTTCATCGAGATGTGCGTCAAGCTGATCGAGAAGGGCGAGACCACCAATCTCGCGCTCTCCGAACACCTGATGACCGCCGATCTGAAGCGCGTCCACCGCTACCTGCAGAACACCATCGCCGACCCCCTGACGGCTCCGGAAGCGGCCCGCATGGCGGAGTCGATCCGAGCCGTCTTCAACACCAACGCACAGGTCCTCCGCTTCCTTCCCGACGAGGGTCCCCGCTTCTCCATCCGTGAATGGATCACCGGCGAAAAGAAGCCCGGTTCGATCCTGTTCATCACGTCAAATTACGTCGACCTGCCGATGAACCGAGCGCTCCTGACGCTCTGGATGGACCTCGCCATCAACCGGCTGATGACCATGCCCCGCACCCGCTCACTGCGGACCTGGTTCATGTTCGACGAGCTCGGCGCGTTGCACCGCCTGCCCGCGATCGAGAACGGCCTTCAGACCGCCCGCGCCTTCGGCGGCGCGATGATCCTCGGCATCCATAGCTTCGAGAAGCTGGTCGAGGTTTACGGCGAGCAGGGCGCCCGCAATCTCGCCTCGCTCGCCCGCTCCAAGCTCATCCTCGCCACCGCCGATCTCGACACCGCCGAGCAGTGCGCCCGCTACATCGGAAACCGCGAAGTGCGACAGATGGATGAGGCCTACAGCTACGGCTACAACAACACCCGCGACGCCTCGACGCTGACCCCACGCAAGCAGGTCGAACCGCTCGTGATCGCCGACGACATCACGAACCTCCCGTCGATGAACGGCTTCGTGAAGTTCCCCGACGGCTTCCCCGCTACCCGCATCAAGCTCGTCTGGAAAGACTATCCTCAGATCGCCGAGGGCTTCCTCGCGCGGCCCGACATGGCCCCGGTTCGGTCTAAGCGCGGAGAAGGGGTGTTCGACGAGGAGGAGGGGCAAGAAGCCGGCGGGCGGGATGGCGCTAGCCAAGTGATCGAGGAGGCCGCCGATCCCAACATCGCGAAGGACATGGCCGCCCGCATCCTGACCTCGGACGTCGAGGAAGAGAAGGAAGGCACGGTCGCCCGTACCCGCGACAACAACAGCGATCGCAACGAGGGCGACACCCCGCGCGAGCATGCCGCCGACAAGGCGCAGGCTGCCCGGTCCGGTCCCGAACAGGAGACCGCTCAATCCCGCGATCGTGACGATCGGCGCGACGGCCGCAGTCACCAGACCACGGCCCAGGTCGAGGATCAGACCATCGTCGAGCTGCGGCAGGATTTCTCCATCGGCCGCGACGACGGCGACATGGGAATGGGGATCTAGGCCGGTGCTGCTCGTTCCCTCGATCCGTCGCATCGGCCCCGCTCCCGTTTCCGCTTCGGGCCGCACCCATCCGGCCGGGCTGCAACGCCCCATCAGCGCGCGGGGAGGGCGGTCCGATGATCGCTGACGCGAGCCATCTCGGGGTCGCCGCCATGATCGCCGGCTCGCACGGTGCCGCCGTCGGCTTCTTCGCCTTCATGCGGATCACCCAGCGCGCGCCGTGGGTCCGGCCGGCAGTGATGTTCGGGCCTCTGATCGTGCCGGCGATCGTCGCCGTGGTCATCTGGACCATGGCATTGGGCCGGGCGGCGCCGATCGTACCCTTGGCCTTCGCGCTCAAGCTGGTCGCCGCCTGGTCGGCATCGTGCGGTGCCTATGTCGCGACCGCCTGCCTCGTCCGGATCGCCAGCCACTTCGAGCGGCTCCGGCTCGGCCGGATGTGGGCGACGATGCTCGCCGCGCGCGCCGCCCGTGGTGACGAGGAGCGGGCCGGCGATACCGACCGATCGTCGCAGCGCCTGTCGTTCTCGCGAGGGGTCGACTGATGCTCTCCGTCGCCTCCGTCGGTTCGGCCTCTGGCGCCGCGAACTATTTTGCCAAGGACGACTACTACACCGCCGAGGGCAGCTCCGAACTGAGCGTCTGGGGCGGCGAGGGCGCGGCTGAGCTTGGCCTCGTCGGCGAGGTCGACAAGGATGCCTTCGAGAGCGTCCTCCAAGGTAATCTACCGAACGGCGAGGAGGTCGAGAACCGCCGACCTGGGATGGATTTGACCTTCTCGGCACCGAAGTCGGTTTCGGTCCTCGCCTACGTCACTGGCGACAAGCGCATCCTGGGGGAGGGAGGCGCCAATTCAAATGCGGTCACACGCACGATGAAGTGGGTCGAGGCGAAGTTCGCCGAGGGCCGGAAGATCGACTCGGACGGGCGAGTCCTTCCCGTCCATACCGGCAAACTCGTCTATGCGCTGTTCCAGCACGACACGAGCAGGGCGCTCGATCCGCAGGCCCACATACACGCGGTCATCGCCAACATGACCAAGTTGCCTGACGGGAAATGGCAGGCGCTCCATGCCTCGAAGATCTGGAGCAACAACACGGCGATCGGCTCGGTCTACCACGCCTTCCTGCGCGAGGAGATGGAGAAGCTCGGCTATCAGGTGGAGCTCAAGGGCAAGCACGGCACCTTCGAAATCGCCGGCGTTCCCAAAGCGGTGCTCGAGGCGTTCAGCCAGCGACGCGAGGCCATCCTAGCGAAGGCGGCCGAACTTGGGATCACCTCCCCGAAGGGTCGCGATGGGGTTACGACCAATACCCGCGATCCGAAGCTGAACGTCGAAGACCGCGAAGGCCTGCAACGCGACTGGATCGAGAAGGCCGCGGCGCTTGGCTTCGACGGAAAGGCGCTGCTCGAAGCCGCACAGTCCCGCTCTGATCAGCGCACGCCCGCCAGGGCCGTCGAGCGGGGCTATCGCGCCGTCACCGACGCAGTGACGAGCGCATGGGAGAAGCTGGGCAGCGTGCTCAGGCCGCGCGACCCGCTGGTCGACCGTGGCCTTGGCCGCATCACCCACTCGCCCGCGGAGGCGCGCGCGCAACTGGCGGTCGCCTCGGCCGTCCGGATGCTGTCGGAGCGGGAGGCGGCGTTCAGCACCACCATGCTCGGCAAGACGGCGCTCGACCTTGGGCTCAAGGGCGTGACGATCGACCATGTCGAGCGTCGCATAGAGCAACTGGTCGAGCGCGGGCGGCTGATCGCCGGAGAGGCGCGGGAGACCGATACCCGTCCGCGCATGGTCACGACGCAGGAGGCGCTCAGGACCGAGGAGAGCATCCTCAAGGCAGTCGAGCAGGGGAAGGGCCAGTCCACCCCCATGATCGCCGCCAGCGAGGCTCCCGAGCGGCTACAGGCCGCCGCGGATCGCGAGCTCAACGCCGGCCAGCTCGCGGCCGCGACGCTGATCGTGTCGTCCGAGGACCGGACCGTCGTAGTGCAGGGCATCGCCGGCGCCGGCAAATCGACCATGCTGCAGGCCGTCGCGCGCGTCGCGGAAGCCGAGGGGCGCACCGTCACCGGACTAGCCTTCCAGAACAAGATGGTCGCGGACCTGGCCGAGGGGGCGGGGATCAAGTCGCAAACGATCGCCTCCTTCATCATGGCCAACGAGCGCCACGTTTCCAATCGCGACACTGACGCCTACGACCAGGCGCGCGCCACCTTCGCGGGCCAAATGCTCATCGTCGACGAGACCTCGATGGTGTCGAGCGACGACATGCTGAAGCTGCACCAGATCTCGGCCGCGCTCGGCGTCGAGAAGCTCGTCCTCGTGGGCGACCGGCAGCAGCTCTCCTCGATCGACGCCGGCAAGTCCTTCGCCCTCATTCAGGCGGGTGGCGGGACGATGGCGCGGATGGACGAGAACATCCGCCAGCGCACCGACCAGCTGCGCACCGTCGCCGCGCTCGCCAACGTCGGGGAGGCCGGCAAGGCGATGAAGGTGCTGGGCGACAACGTGGTCGAACACCAGAGCCCGGCCCACCACGCGGCCGATATGTGGCTGGGGCTCTCGCCGGAAGAACGGGAGGCGACCGCCGTGTTCGCTTCGGGGCGGGCGTCGCGCGCGATCATCAACTTGGCGATCCAGGACGGTCTCGCCGGCGAGGGCAGCGTGCGCGGCGAAGGCATCCACCTCACCGTCTATGAGCGCGTCAACACGACGCGCGAGGAGCTGCGCTACGCCTCGACCTACCAGCCCGGGCAGACGCTCGAGGTGGGCAGGGGAGGCGGGCAGGACGTCGGCCTCGTCGCCGGTCGCTACGACGTCGACAAGGTCCACCCCAATGGCAAGGTCGACCTCAAACTCGGCAACAAACGTATCCGGTTCGACCCGCAGAAGCTGTCGCCGACCGAGAAGCGAGACCGCCTGCAGCTCAGCGAGAAGAAGGATCTCCACCTTCGCGAGGGCGACCGCATCCGCTGGACCGCCACCGACAAGGACCGCGGCCTCCACCGTTCGGCGCTCGCGTGCGTGCTCACGATCGATGCGAACGGCGTCACCGTCGAGACGGCGGGCAAGGAGCGCCTGACGCTCGATCTCGGCGACCCGATGCTGTCGCGCCTCGACCTTGCCTACTCGCTCAACATGCACATGGCGCAGGGCATCACGACCGACAAGGCGATCACCGTCATGTCGAGCCAGGAGCGCAACCTCTCCAACCAGCGCCTGTTCAACGTCGGCGTCACCCGCGTCCGCGACGAGCTGACGATGGTGGTCGACGACAAGGAGAAGCTGGAGCGCCAGCTCGACCACAACGCCGGCAACAAGACCTCCGCGCTGGAGACGATCGGCCGCCTCGACGTCGATCGCGAGCGCACCCCCGGCCCCGGCCCGCGCGAGAAGTTCGACCCCGGCCCGATCGACCTCAAGGACCTGCCGCCGCTGCCCGGCGACCCACCGGCGCCCGCGGACGGCAACGGCAAGCCGCCGCTGCCCAAGGTCGATGACCTGAAATCACCGCCCGACCTCAAGCCCGAGCGCGGCGACATCCTGCCGCCGCTGCCGGAACGCAGCCTGGGGCTCGACCTGTGACGACCGACCGGCCGGACCGCCGGATGATGGAGACGACGACATGAGTGGATGGGATTTCGACGACGTCGGCAAGTTCGGAAGCGAGAAAGCCGCCGAGGACTTCGCCAAGCGCAACGGTGTGGACCCGAGGGACATCCGCACGCGCGACAAGGGGGACGGGATCGAGCTGGAGATCCGGCGCTCCAACCTGGACCGCTGCGGGCTGAAGGACAGCGGCGAGGGCCGTCGGGACGGTTGGTGACGGGCAGGCCGGCGCGGTTCGGGTCCGCCGGCCGCGCCGTCCGATCGGGGGACATGAGCATGCACACGGAGAGCTCAATCGACTGGCGGCAGCGCGCCGCCATGCTGCGCCTTCAAGCCGAAGATCTCGGCGGGCTGGCGATCGCGCTCGCCGAGCAGGGCCGCTACCGAGCAGAGGATCCCGTTTATCGGGTGTCGCTGGCTCTGCGCGACCTCTGCAACCGGCGTGAGGCCGCGGCGACCGAGCTTCTCGCCATGGGAGAGGCGACCGAGCGCGCGGCCCGGGACCGCGAGTATGAGCAGGACCGCGCGCGCCGCCGCCAGGGAGAGCGGCGCTTCTGGAGGACGCTGGGTCTCGGCGCGATCGGCCTCGCTGCCTTTGTCGCCTTCACGACCCTTCTCGGCCCAGATTCGTACCGCCGCGATCATCCGATCACCACCGCGGACATGATCCCGCAGCGCGAGTGGATGGCGGTGTCGACGCCTGCCGACACTTCCTCGCCGGCCGCGGCCAGCGGAGATCGCAACCCATGAGCCAGATCACCGGCTCCCCCGTGGCGCTGCTCGTTTTCATCGTCTGCGCGCTCGCGCTGCTAGGCTTATTGAAGAACACGCTCGGGCTCGGTGGACCGCCCGCGCCGGTCGCGAAGCGGTTCCTCACCGACCGCGAACTGGCGATGCTGGTCGCGATCGAGCGCATCCTGCCCGCGCACCGGGTCCATGCCCAGGTCGCGATGGGCGCGCTCCTGCAGGTTCCACGTCGCTTAGGCCGCAAGGTCTCGCACGCCGACCGCAACAGCTTCTCGCAGAAGATCGTCGACTTCGTCGTGCAGGACCGGACGAGCGGCGCGATCGTCGCCCTGATCGAGGTGGACGACTATTCGCACAACGCGGTCCGCGACGCGAAGCGCGACGCGATGACCGCTCGGGCGGGCTACACCACGATCCGCATCTCCGGCCGGACCAAGCCCACCCTGTCGAACGTCCGGCAGGCGCTCGCTCCGCTGCTCCACCCTGAGGGATCGCCTGGCGCGGTCGCCATAGCCGAACGGCAGGCCAGCCATGCTTGAGGCCCAGCTGCTCTCGGCGATCTACGCAACCGTGCTGCTCTACCTGGCCGGTAATCTCGCCGGTCCGGGCTGGATGCGGCGCTCGGGCGCGCCACCGCTTCCCGCAGGCCTCCGATCGAGCGTCAGGATCGCCACGGCAATAGGACTCGCCGGGCTCGCGTGGGTCGCGCTCACGGACACGCCGTCGGCAATCGGATGGCGCGAGTGCGCCGTGTGGATGGCCGTCCTGGTCGAAACGCTCGTGTTCCTGAAGATCGCGATGCACCGCGATCAGGGGCTCTACGACCGCATGGGAAGCCTCCAAACAGGCGGCGGCACATTCCTCACGTCTGCAGCAAGCCAGCCAACTCAGGGGGGAACACATGGGCCTCGATGATCGCGACTACATGCGCGAGCGGTATCGAAAGCGGCAGGGACTCGACGACGGAAAGGTTCGCTGGGGATTCGGCAAGGCCGCGCGCGATGCGCGGGCTGCGAAGGTCCGCGATGCCAAATCGGTGCCGCTCGGCAGCGCATCGTGGATCGACGCCAAGTCGCGGGTTGAGTTCACAGAGCCATGGTTCAGCACCAAGAACCGGGGCCACGACTACCAGAAGGGTCGATATAGACCGTCGCCCAGGTTCAAGGCCCACCCGCTGCAGGGTTGGATCCTCGGCCTTTCAGCTCTGCTGACGCTGATCCCGATGTATGGCGCTGCCAAGCAAAGTGGCTGGATCCCGGACCTTGCGGCCGCGCAGTCTTTCCCGGAGTCCGGTAGCGTCACGGTCGCGACATCGCTCAGCACTAAGCGGCTTACGAGCTGGCTCGAGGTGCAGACGAGCAACGCTAACGCAGTCGTTCAGCTCATCGACCCGGTCACACGAGAGCACGTCCTCTCGATCTACGTTGCCGGCGACGATCGAGTCCGCGTGCCCGTACCCCGCGGCACTTATCAGATGCGCCTCATTGGAGGGCAGAAGTGGCACGGCCCGATACGGTTTTTCGGCCCGAACACGTCTTATGAGACCGTCGTCAAGCCTATGACGTTCGAGCGGACGGCAACACATATCATCGATTTACGACGTCGGCCCGACGGCAACCTACACACGCGCCTCAACGTCACCCGGCCAGAGCCACTGCGATGACCCCGGGTCCACTTATCCTGCAGCATTCCGGGATGGAGTTTTCCCCCCAAACGATCGTCCCGCTCATCTACGCGGCGGCGAAGACCTCGCCGGCCTTCCGGCCGCCGGGAGTGGTGGCCTTGCCACCAACGGCGCTGCGACGTCGCAGCCGCCTTCACGATGCTAGAAAGGATCAAACACCATGATGCTACTACGTTTCGCCGCGTGGGGGGCAATCGCTCTCGCCGTAGGCATGCCCGCAGCCGCGAGCGCAACGCCGGCCAGCCCCGTTCTCCTCGCGATGGCGAGCTTCGCCGGCGAGAAGGCCGGGGAGGATGCCGCCGCGAAGGTCAGCCTCAAGAAGGCGCACTGGAAGGAGCACGCCGGCGCCCATGCGAAGGGCGACTGCAAGGATTGCCCCGAATGTGCCGACTGCGCCGATTGCAAGGACTGCGACGAGGCGAAGAAGGTCGCCGAGGCGGAGGAGCGTGCCGGCATCTGCGACCCGGCCAAGCATGCGGCCAAGAAGCGTGCCTAACCGGGCTATTCTCCTCGCCGTGACGGCCGCTCTCGCGGCCGTCACACCCTCAACCGCCTTCGCGCAAAAGCTGGGGAAGGGCGGCACCGGCGTCGACGAGACGTCCGAACTGCCGCGCTGCTCTCAGCCGCTCGGCACGATCGCGCTGGTCGAGGATCGCAGCAGCGTCGCCGACGTCGAGGATCAGCTTCCTCCGGGCATGCGCGCGCTCGTGCAACTCGCCGAACGGCAGAACGGCGGGTCCACCGCCAAGGTTGATCCCTTGCCCCTCCTGAAGCTCCTGACGGCCCGTTCGGGCTGTTTCGAGGTGGTCGAGCGTGGTGGCGCGTTCGACGCCCTGCAGCGTGAACGCCAGCTCGCCGCCGGCGGTTCGGTTGCCAATGGTGCCGCCCTCAACCAGGCCACGCTACGCGCGGCCGATTACCTCCTTACCGCCCAGGTCCTCTACTCCGACAGCAATGCCCGCGGCGGGGGCGGCGGGGTGGGCGGCACGTTTGGATCGGCCGTCGGGCTCAAGACCAAGACGCTCGAGAGCCAGACCATGCTCACGCTGGTCAACGTGAAAACGGGCGTCCAGACGGCCGTAGCCACGGGCGCAGCGCGCAAGCGCGACGTCACGGTGGTAGGCGGCGGCCTTCTCCTGAGCCTCGGGGTCGGGGCTCTCGGGGGTGCCTACACGTCGACGGACATCGGTAACATCACCTCGCTTGCCCTGCTCGACAGCTTCAGGAAGCTCACCGTGGACGCGCAGACAAGGATCTCTCCGCCTGTCGACGCGACTCCTCCGGCCGCCAGCCCGCCGCTCGCGTCAGGGACGCCCAGGTAAAGGAGAGGGGGGTGGATGTTGGCGAGGTCTTGTTCGCCTATAGGGGCAGGGTGGGGCGGTTGCCGTTCGTCGCGACGATCGCCGCCAGCTGGGTGCTGCTGTTCGCGAGCCGGTACGACATCCGCTTCGTCCACTTCCTCGCCGGGCTGTCTCAACCCGCGCTGCTCGGTTCCATTGGGATGGCCGCCTGGATCGCGTCCGCGGTGATGGTGAAGCGGCTCCACGACGTCGGATGGTCAGGCCTCAACACGATCTGGATCGCGCTCCTGGCCCTTCTCGGCGACCCGCTCGACACGAGCGCTCCGCTCCTGATGGGTACGGCTGCGGTCTCGGTCTTCACCCAGCTATGGCTCTGCATCGAGCCTGGCGCCCGCCGAGCCAACCGCTTCGGCAACGCGGCCCCGCTTGGTGGCTGATCGGAGCACGTCATGGACCAGTGCGATCTCTTCGGCGAACCGCTGCCCGCTCCCGAACCAAAGCCGGTGGTCGAGCTGCCCCTGCCTCCACTCGCCGCACCCTGCGCGTTCCGCAATCGTTCGAACAAGCCCTGCCAGCGGCTCGCGCGCGATCCGATCAGGCTCGGCGGCAAGAAGCTGCGCTCACACGGGCGGCTCCTGCTTCACTGCCCTATCGCGTGCTTCAATGGCGCGGCGGCCGAAGAGATAGACAACCTCGCGGAAGCGGCGGAATGACCACACCCGGTTCAACACGGCTCGCCGGCGTCGTCGAGATGACACCGCGCGGGCCGATGCTCCTCGAGCCTGACGGGATGCGCTGGCGCCTCACAGGCGACGTGCCATTGGGCCACCTGATCGGGAGCCAGGTGACGGTCGAGGGGACGATCAGCGGCGCGGCGATTGCGGCCTATTACCTCGCCCCGCGAACGGAGACACCACCATGCTGAGCCCGGCGACCGCGTTCCCGTACCGTCGGCCAGGGTGCCCCTACTGCGGACACACGATCGACCACTGGCCCAAAGAGGCTCACGTCCAGAGCTGCCGGCTCTGTCTCCGCCCCATGATCCTTCTGCGCTGGCCGACAGACTGGAACGGCCCGAAGCGGCTACGCGGCCTGCTGGACGTGGGTTTCGCCCTCTACGGGCTCCTCACGATAGCGCTGGTCGCCGCCTTCATCATCACCGGCCTGACGCCGCACGCCTTCGCCAAGGGATTCTCGGTTCTGCTGTTCATCATCGGCAGTGTGCTCGCGGCCGATGGCGTGCTCGGGCTCCGGACGGGCCTGGACAGGACAGGCAAGCGGTTACGTTCCGGTCGACCAGCGCGCGTTCTCGCTGGAGGCAAACTCGTCGCCGGCTCGGCCGCCATCATCCTGCTATGTATCGGGCTCGCTCTCTAAGGATGCCAAGAGGCTGACGTTCACCCTCATCCGCCGAGCTTCGCCGCATCCTCCATAACGCTGTCCGGCTCGCCAAACCGATAGGCCGCCAATTCCTCTCGGTCGGTCTTGCTCAGAGGACTCTTGCTGTAGGTGCCTCTGGCCCAGCTATCGGTGCCGGTGTGCCGCTCGCCCAAGCGGAGCATCTCGTCATGCGGAGCGACATACCAGACACCACGATCCGGAAACGCCACCCAGATATTTCTCCCGATATACTTCCTGTCGATGGTCCACCGCCCCTTGAGCTGCACGAGCCTGGTGTCGCCGGTCGCCTCGTTGAGGAGGATAAGATCGATGCCGTTGTCGTACACCGGCAGATACACGTTGTAGCCTTGATTGAGCGCCACGGTGACGAGCGCGTTGCGGTTCACCACCTCGACGGCGTCACTGGTCAGCTTCATCGTTCTCCCTACCGCCGATCGCCTGACAGTCCCGCCTGAACGTGGCAGAACCGCGCGCATGTGTAACCGCTACCGCATCTCCGCGAAACAGGCCGCCGTCATGCGCGCGTGCGGGTTCGAGCCGCCCTATGCGCCCGACGAGGTGTTCCCGCCAGCGCGCGAGATCTTCCCGACCGGCAAGAAGACGGCCAGACATGGCCCGATCGTGCGCCGGAGCGCGGCCGGCAACCGGCCCCTGGAGATGGTGCTGCTCGAATGGGGCTTTCCGACCAAGGTGCCGAGCAAGCGCAACCCGGAAATCAAGCTCGACAAATACGTCACGAACGCGCGGAACCTCGCCTCGTCCATGTGGAAGCCATCCATCGCGAGCGCTGAGCGCCGCTGCATCGTGCCGTTCACCTGGTTCGCCGAGCCGCATCCTGAAGGTGGCACCGGCGACGATGGCAAGCCGCGGCAGATGTGGTTTGCCCTTCCGGATCAGCCGATCGGCTTCTTCGCCGGCCTGTGGCGCCCGACCGAGCGGGGCGAGGCCTATGCCTTCGCCACGACGAACCCTAACGAGTTCGTGAAGCCGTGGCATCCAAAGGCTATGCCGGTGATCCTGCGACCCTGCGACCTGCTGCAATGGCTCGACGGCAGTGCGGCCGACGCTCTGGCGCTCGTCCAGCCTTACGCCGGCGAGATGATCCGCCAGGTCGAGACCCCGGCCGACGACCTCATCGAGATCGACGCCTGACTGCCACCAACTTGCTCACATCGGTTGCTCGCCCGCAGCGTAGAAGAGCTGCTGACGGTTGACCCGTAAGCGAACCTAAAGAGGATCCATCGGAATTGAACGGCTTGACCCGTGACGCCTCTTGGCGGAACATAGAGGGAACACTCCGAGTCTAGTTGATCATGCCTGCCGTCGATTCTCGCCCCGCCCACATAGCCCGCCTTCGCTCGATCGCGACCCCGCTCGCAGAGTATCGAACGATGCCATTCGGCGTGCCGGAGCTCGACCAACGGCTCGCGAGCGGCGGTCTGAGGGCCGGAGCACTGCACGAGGCGACAGCGCAGACCTGCTCGCTTGTCGACGATGCAGCCACGACGCTTTTCCTCTGTGGTATTGCCGCACGGGAGGCGGCGAGCAGCAATGGTCCCGTCCTGTGGGTCAGCTGCCGCAGCGACCTGTACGCACCCGCGCTGGCGCAAGCGGGCCTTGCCTCGGCTGCGGTCATCCACGCCCAACCACGCGACGACACCGAGCTCCTCGCCGTTGTTGAGGACGCGATCCGCGACGGGACGCCGGCCGTGATCGTGGCAGAGGCCGAAAGGATCTCGATGGTGGCGTCACGTCGTCTGCAGCTTGCCGCGGCGGATGCGGACCTTCCCGTCCTGCTCCTGCGGCGAAGGCGTCGTCTCGGTCAGGATCCACTGGCCGAACCGTCCGCTGCCTGGACACGTTGGCGGATCGCCAGCGCACCGTCCGAGCGGCTCGAGGTCAGCGGCGTGGGACGGCCGCGCTGGACGGTCGAACTGGCCCGCCAACGTAGTGGCGTGTCTTTCTCCCTGATCGTGGAGGGCAGCGATGAGACGGGTCGTCTCCGCGTTCCTGCCGCACTTGGCCATCGAGCGGCTGAGACGGCAGGAACGGTCCGCCACGCCGCCGCCTAGCCGGCCGGCGCTTCAATTCCCCGTCGACGATGATCCCGGTGCTTGCTCGGTTCCGCGCGGCGGCGGTTGGCGACCGGGCGCGCGCTGGGCCCGCGAAGGCTTGCCGTCGCGCGCCGAAGTTGAGGCGCAGATCGCAAGCCTGCCAAAGCACTCGCAACCACCGGCACGCGAACTCGGCCGACGTTCGGAGGCGGCGCAGCATCCGTTCAAAGCAAAGCCGGCGACAGTACCCTTGCAAGGCAACGCAGCCGCCATGGCTGCGGATGCCCCACTCGCTCTGTTCGGCAAGGTAGGGCGCCGAGAAGAGATCGTCGCCGCCTGCCCGGGAGCGCAGACGCTGGGCATCCATGTTGGCATGGCGGCTACACATGCGCGTGCGCTCGTCTCGGACCTCGACCTGCGCCCCGCCGAACCCGAAGCGGATGCGGCGCTGCTCGATCGTTTGGCCCTACTTGCGGTCCGGCGCTGGTCTCCGACCGCAGCCGTGTCTGATCCCGATGGGCTGTGGATCGACCTGACCGGCTGCGCACACCTCCATGGCGGCGAGCGCCGCTTCTGTCAGAGGCTGCTCGCCTTCTGCAGACGCGCAGGATTTACGGCGCGCATCGCGGTCGCCGAGACTCCTGGCGCTGCCCATGCGCTGGCTCGGTTCGGTGGTGCAGACCTCGCTTGCGTGGCGCCCGGCTCGATCACCGCCGCGCTCTCCCCGCTTCCGATCGCGTCCCTTCGACTGACTTCGACAGCGCTGAGTGCGGCACGGCGGTTCGGCTTCGATACGGTGGCCGATCTCCTCCCGGTCGCGCGGGGACCGCTGGCGCGACGGCTCGGCCTACCCGCCATCACCCGCCTCGATCAAGCGCTCGGAAGCGTTGCAGAGCCGATCACCCCGCGTGTGGACCCCAGTACCCCGATGGTCGAGCGCCGGCTGCTCGAGCCGATCGGCACCGCGGACGCGATCGAGCAAGTGATGGTCGATCTCCTTGGCGATCTTGCCCAGGTGTTGCAGACAAGAGGGCTTGGCGTTCGATCGCTCCGGCTTGCCGGTCTGCGTATCGACGGCAGTGAGCAGATCGTGGGCATCGGCACTTCCCGGCCTACCCGCGATGTACCCCACCTTCTGCGCCTGCTGAAGCTCCGGATCGAGCGCATCGACCCGGGCGTGGGTGTCGAACAATTCCGGCTGGCAGCGCCTCACACAGAACCGATGGATGCAGTCGATCTGGGCGCCGTCCTTGCCGGCGATACAGTCACGCGAGACCCAGCCCGCCTCGTCGACGTGGTTGCGGGACGGATCGGCAGCGGAGCCGTCTACCGGATTGCCCCGGTTGAGAGCCACGTACCAGAGCGGGCGGTGACGCGCAGCAGTCCGATCGACCTCCCGGGGGATTGGCCGGCATGGCAACGTCCGGTCAGGCTACTGGTTCGCCCGGAGCCGCTCTGGGGCGTCATCGCGCTCCTGCCAGACCAACCGCCCCGCCGTTTCGAGTGGCGGGGTAAGCCTCACCGTGTCGTTGCTGGCGATGGGCCGGAACGCATCCACGGCGAGTGGTGGCGGCGCGATGCCGAAGTCTGGGCTGTGCGGGACTATTTCCGGGTCGAGGACGGGGATGGCGGCCGGTATTGGCTGTTCCGGCGCGGCGACGGAATGGACGACGACACCGGCGATCTTAGCTGGTGGATCCATGGTGTTTTCGCATGACCGCCTATGTCGAGCTGCAGGTGCTGACGCACTTTTCGCTGCTGCGCGGCGCGTCGAGCCCCGAGGAACTGTTCTCGGCGGCGGCTCTGCTTGGCTATCCGTCGTTGGGAATAGCCGACATGGGGACCGTAGGAGGGGTCGTGCGCGCCTGGGAGGCGCAAAAGGCGACGGGAGTTCGGTCGATCGCCGGCACGCGTGTTGATCTCTCCTGCGGGCGTCGTCTGATCCTCTACCCGACGGATCGATCAGCATGGTCACGGATCACCAGGCTCCTGACCGTTGGAAAAAGGCGGGCGGGAAAGGGCGGGTGCCTGCTGCACTGGCACGACCTGCAGCCTTGGTCAGAAGGCGTCATCGCCATCCTCCTCCCCCATGAGGCTGACGCGGAGAATCTGGCGGCGCTCGCCGACTTGAAGGCCGTCTACGGTCGCCGAGGTTACATGGCACTGTTCCAGCGGCGACGGCCGAACGACGCAGTGCGGATCGATGCGTTGGCACGACAGGCCGGCGGGGTCGGTGTTCGCGCGGTCGCGACGGGCGACGTTCTCTACCACACGCCTGACGCTCGCCTCCTGCAGGACGTCGTCACCGCCGTTCGCGAGAAATGTACCGTCGACGAACTCGGCTTTCGCCGTGAGGTCAATGCAGATCGAGCGCTCAAATCGCCCGAAGAGATGGTCCGGCGCTTCCGGGCTTATCCCGACGCGTTGCGGGCGAGCGTTGATATCGCAGGGGCCTGCACGTTCGACCTTGGGGAGCTTGCATATCAATATCCCCACGAGCGCGTGATCGAAGGTCTGACGGCGCAACAGGCGCTCGTGGAACTGGCGAACGACGCGGTCGCGCGGATGTTCGACGGCCCGGTGCCGCAAGCCTATCGTGATCAGATCGACCACGAGCTGCGGTTGATAGCGGACCTGGGCTACGCGCCATACTTCCTGACGGTTCACTCGATCGTACGCGAGGCGCGGCGACGCGGGATCCTGTGTCAGGGCCGCGGGTCGGCCGCAAACAGCTGCGTGTGCTTCGTGCTCGGCATCACGTCGATTGATCCCATCAAGCATGAGCTGCTCTTTGAACGGTTTGTGTCCGGTGAACGCCGCGAGCCGCCCGATATCGACGTCGATTTCGAGCACGAGCGCCGCGAGGAGATCATCCAGTGGATTTACGAGACTTATGGGCGCGATCGTGCCGCTCTGACGGCTGTCGTCACTCGGTACCGGGCACGAGGCGCGGTTCGAGACGTCGGCAAGGCGATGGGACTGCCCGAAGACCTCACCGCCTCGCTTGCCGGCCTGGTGTGGGGATGGTCAGCAGAGGGCGTCGGCGAGAAGCAGGTTGAGGAGCTGAACCTCGACCTAGCGGACCGACGGCTGCGGTTGACGCTCGACCTAGCGCGCAAGCTCATCGGTACCCCGCGGCACATGTCGCAGCATCCTGGGGGATTTGTGCTCACTCACGACCGCCTGGACGATCTGGTGCCGATCGAGCCTGCCGCCATGGAAGACCGCCAGATCATCGAATGGGACAAGGATGACATCGACGCTCTGAAGTTCATGAAGGTCGACGTTCTCGGGCTTGGCATGCTCGGCTGCATGAACCGAGCATTCAACCTCCTGGAGGAGGCGAAAGGAATCCGGATCGGCCTTTCCGACCTGCAGGACGACGACCCTGCCGTGTTCGCCATGATCCAGAAAGCCGATACTCTCGGGACGTTCCAGATCGAAAGCCGCGCGCAGATGTCCATGCTGCCGCGCATGAAGCCGCAGCGGTTTTACGACCTCGTCATCCAGGTCGCGATTGTGCGTCCCGGCCCCATCCAGGGGGACATGGTCCATCCCTACCTGCGCCGACGCGAAGGCTTGGAAAAGCCGGATTACCCTCGGCCGGAACTTCGTGCGGTGCTGGAGAAGACGCTCGGTGTGCCGCTCTTCCAGGAGCAGGCGATGAAGGTCGCGATCGTCGGTGCGGGGTTCTCGGCTGCCGAGGCCGATGCGCTCAGACGCGCGATGGCGACGTTTAAGTTCACCGGCGGCGTCTCGCATTTTTCGGAGAAGCTGATCGAGGGAATGGTCGCTCGGGGCTACCCGCGTGATTTCGCCGAGCGCACGTTCCGGCAGCTAGAGGGCTTCGGCTCCTATGGCTTTCCTGAAAGCCACGCGGCGAGCTTCGCCAAGATCGCCTACGCGTCGGCCTGGATGAAACATCATCACCCGGACGTCTTCTGCGCCAGCCTGATGAACGCTCAGCCAATGGGCTTCTATGCGCCCGCGCAGATTGTCCGAGACGCGCGCGACCACGGTGTCGAGGTCCGGCCACCCTGCATCAACGCAAGCCGGTGGGACTGCACGCTCGAGCCGACGGGCGGACAGTACCTCGCCGTCCGGCTCGGCTTGCGTCAGGTGCGTGGCCTTTCGAACGCCGACGGCGCCGCGGTCGTCGGCGCGCGTTCCACCGCTTTGTTCGATTCGGTCGAGGACGTCTGGCGGCGGTCGGGCGTACAGCGAGCCGCCATCGAGAAGCTGGCTGACGCAGATGCGTTCCACACGCTCGGCGCCGATCGTCGGCAAGGCTTATGGAAGGTGAGGGGCCTGGGAGAGGCACCATTGCCGCTCTTCGCTGCGGCGGATCGCACGGCGCGGACAGTCAGCCCCGAAGGCGTCGAGCCGGCGGTGAGCTTGCGACCGCTCACCGATGGCCGGGAGGTTATCGAGGACTATCGTTCGCTCCAGCTATCGCTTCGCGCCCACCCGCTCACCTTCCTGCGAGACGAGCTGGCCCGACGCGGCGTGACGCGCTGCGCGGATCTCGCGAGCATTCGCGACGGCCGACACGTCGAAGTCGCCGGCATCATCCTCGTCCGGCAAAAGCCAGGCAGCGCCAAAGGCGTGCTGTTCATCACCATCGAGGACGAGACAGGCATCGCCAACGGCATCTTATGGCCAGACCGTTTCGAAGCTCAGCGCAGAACCGTGATGTCGGCCTCAATGATCGGCATGAAAGGAAGGGTCCAGAAGGAAGGCGAAGTGATCCACGTCATCTGTGACCGGATCATCGATCATGGGGACCTGCTTCACAGGGTCGGCGAACTCTCTTTCCCGCATCGAACCGGGCGTGGGGACGGTGCCCGACATGCTGGCGCGCCGGACCGCGGCGACAAGGGGTGGCGGCCCGAGCCGCGAAACTCCTATTGGCCGCCGCACGCAGAGGGCATGGACCCGGAAGCGGTCGTGCGGTTCAAATCCCACGA
The DNA here is from genome assembly GCF_056790315.1 of Sphingobium sp. VMM. NCBI lineage: Bacteria > Pseudomonadati > Pseudomonadota > Alphaproteobacteria > Sphingomonadales > Sphingobiaceae > Sphingobium > Sphingobium sp. VMM. The sequence continues at coordinate 149,962 of NZ_JBXGSI010000011.1, read as the reverse complement.
CTTCCGCTGAACCATGGAAGGTCTTCCGCGTCATCAGCGCGTCGTCATCGCCCTCTCGGTCCACATCCTCCGCTCCGCTGCTGCTCGATCGTCGAGTGCGCGGGTCGACGTGGTCGAGGTTCGTCTCGCCCTGCGATGCCTCTTGCAGCATTGCCCGGAGCGCTGGCCCTTAGAGAGCTTCTGGGACGCGGCTCAGCAGACCAACGACATCGGACGCTCTCAAGGTGTGACGGCCGCATTCAACGGGATCGTGCGCCAACTGCGGCGCGCTGGTCGATACGAAGAGATCACTCTTTTCTGACGGGCGGAAGGAGCTTTCTGCGGAAACAAGATGCCGCTTCTCGGCAGAGCATTTCGCGATATCCGCTCGCGGCACTTTACCTTCCCGGTGAAGTGCCGCGAGCGGTCAAACTTACTCTCCCGCTCCATGCGGGATTCACTTCGCGGGCACTCTGTGCTTGTAATGTTCCATGTTTCAGCCCGACCTCTTCTCCCCCAAGGAGCGCGCTCGGCCGGTCAAGGCGGAGGAGCCGGAACGGCAACTCGACCTGCCGGCGATCCTCGAACGGCTAACCATCGTCTGCGAGCGGCCACGCTATAGCTTCATGGTGCTGAACCTGATCGCACAGGCGAGCGCTCAAACCGGATCGGCCGGGCCGTACATCCGCGACGGTAGTCGGCGCATCCCGGTTCGCGATTGGCTATGCGACGCGTTGGTGCCCGTCGCTCAGCGCGATCCGCGTCGCCGCGCGCTTACGGACAAGGTCCGTCAGGAGCTTGAGGCCAAGCGAGTGCTTCCGCTCGATCCGGAAGCGGCCGAGAGAATAGTGGACGCGCAAGTGCGCAAGCGAGTCCGCCAGTCCGGCCGGACGAACGTCAGCCGAGCCGTCTCGGAGCTCGTTCGTGCCGGTTTCGTGCGTCGGCACTATCAGGGCTACAGGGTCGACCACCACAACCGCGGCGCGCAGCGCCAGGCTGTCTACACGATCACCGAAGAGGCGAAGCGGGCGTTGCAACTCGGACGATAGCACGGGTCAGTTCAGGTCTAGCCGTCCTCTCGACCCTACAACTTTGCCCCCCGGAGCTGAGGACAATGTACCACATGGTACCAGATGGTAGCGTATCCAATGGTACCAACCGGATGAAGGCTTGTCGGAAGCGGAGGCTTAGGGCTGCAGTCGGATTTGCAACTCGGCGAGATCCTCAGCTGCCATGTCCGTTCCGAGCAGGCTGTGCAGATACTCCAGCAGGTCCTCCTGGCGAGGCTGACCGAAGGCCAGCCGATAGACGGTCAGGCTGCGCTTGAGCCATTCGAGCCGGCGGACCTCCCGGCTGAACGGCAGCGAGGGAACGCGGCGCTCGACTTTGACCGGACCCTCGTAAATCCAATAGGGGATGAGGTCGGAATCGATCTCGGTTTCCGCCCTCGCGGCGTCGAACATCGCCTGCCACGGATCATCGGGGATCGCGTCGGCCCCCTGGAGCACGCGGCCCTGCCGATGCGCCAGGTTCAGGCGAATGGCGTGGCCCTTGAAGCGATGAACGCGCCCCTCGCGCTGCTCCAGATCGACCGGGTTGCCGGGCAGATTCCAGTGGTAGATGCGGTAGCAATAGGGGTGAAAATCGAGCCCCTCCTGGCCGACCGACGTCGTCGCCAGCGCGAAAGGCCGGAACGGTGAGTTGAAGGCTTCGCGGACGCTGCCGAGGCGCGCCGCCCCGCCTTCCTCGTCCTTATAGTCGGCCAGCCGCATGGCGAAGCGGCCACGCATCTGGAACTTGTTGATGACCAGCTTCTTGCCTTCGACGATCGGGTCGTCGACATCGATCTGCGAGGGTCGGATGGACAGGGCGTCGAAGATGGCCTTGCTGACGCCGGCGACGCGATCGGCCGACGGCCGCGCCCCGAGGCCTTCGGCGTCGACCAGATAGTGGACATATTCGTCGAGGACGGCCTGAAGGTTGTGCTCGACGCCATAGGTGAGCACCCGGTGCCAATAGCGATCGTCGTCGTCCTTGCGCAGCAGCGCGACGGCGTCATGCTGGTTGAACAGGGTCCGAAATCCCCAGGCGACCTGGTTGGCCGCCTTCAAGAGCCGCGGATCATCCCGGTCGAGATCGGGTGCGACGCGGTGCAGCGCGCGCAGCGCGCACACCGCCGGGCTGCCAAGCGATATGTCGACCAGCAGGTCCACCAGCGTCTCGCTGACCGGACCGAACTGGCGCTCGGTCGCGGCCGTGCGCAGCTCGGCGACATGCTCCTTGAAGCCCTCCTCGTCGCCGAGCAGGGCGAAGCCGTAGGGCGAGTCCACCCAGGCGACGGATCGCGCGCCCGCCATCGCGTCGATGGCGGCCGGAGCCGCCCATTCCCACTCGCGGCCGTCGGCCGCATCTCCGGATCGCTGCGAAAGCGCCTCGACGCTGGCCCGCAGGCGCTCGGCGACGGCTTTTCGCATTGCGTCGGCGGAGAGCGGCTCGGGGTGCGCCGCGAAGATCGCCAGCGGATCGGCAAGCCGCGCCAGCGTCGGCGACGGATAGACCAGGTGCATGGCGCGCAGGCCGACCAGTCGGCCCTGGTTCTGGCGGAACTGGATGGGGCGCGGTCGGACATGGCCGAAATAGCGCTGGCCGGCCGCCCCGACTCCCATGCGACGCTCGGCTTCGTAGGAGAGGATCGCCGCGATCGCGTCAGGGACCATCGACCAGGAGGAGAAGATCAGCGCCTTGGTCAGCGGCGGGCCTTGCCGCTCGGGACCGTAATAGGGCAGCGACGGCGGGATCCAGAGATGCTGGTCCAGTCCATCACGGAATAGGTCGTCCATCACGCCCCGCATCCGGCCGTTGGCCGGTTCGAGCGGCTCATAGGCGTCAAGGCGGTCGTGATCGAGCATCGCCGGACGGGCGCGCGCGAGCGCTTCGCGCAGATGCGCGGGCGGGCGGTCGAGATTGTCCCGCAAGAGGCGCTTGAGGGCGTAGTCCCGCATGAAGTTGAGCAGATAGGGCGCTGACTTCCAGTATTCGGTGATCTCGGGCGCTTCGAGCGCCCGGGCGACCTCTGAGACGGCGGCCGCCTGGCGCAGATCAGCGGGCTGAATCGAGATCGCCATCGGCGGCTCGCCGACCATCGAGTCGCGCTCAATCGTGCTGGCCACGCGCTCGGTGCGCGACATGACCTTGCGCAAATGGTATTCGATGCCGCGCCGCGCCTCGATCGCCTCTGGTCTGGATCCCGGAAGCGCGTGGAGAAAGGCCCGGAACCGCCGCATCTCGCCTTCGAGCGTGGCGGCGACCTGGGGGCCGTTGTTGCGGCCGTAAAGGAAGGACAGGGTCTCCAGAAAGTCGCGATAGTGTTCGCCGTCGTCCGGCTCGTCGCCTGACAGGGTCAGCATCCGGTAGGGTGTGGCCGACAGCAGCAGCGTGCGGGCCGCATGGCCGTTACCGTCGGTGTAGTCGAACAGTTCGCGCGCGAGATCGGCCGCCGGCGTCTCGCCGTGGAGAAGATCGCGGAAGCGCTGAAACTCGTCCATGATGATGAGGTCGGGTTTCAGCGCATCGATGCAGGCGTGCGAGAGCTTGGCCCGCAACCGGCCGACAAGCGCGTTCCGGCGGTGACCCAGTTCGTAAGGGTAGGAGTCCCGCCGGCGCGGAAAGAGGTCGCAGACTGCTTCGAGTTCTTCGAACAGCGCGGCGTCGGCTTCGACGTCGCGGCGGAAACGGTCGATGATCCGCTGGTCGACGCCGTCCAGCGTCAGGTCGCGAACCGCATAGTTCCAGCCGTCGACCCCGGCGCTGACCTGGAGCAGGTTGTGCAGCCCGCGCGGCCGCGAGACCCGGTCTTCCAGCAGCCGCAGGAGCAGCGCGCGCTCGCGGGTGACGCCGGTCGTGGACCGCAGGTCGAAGGTGGTGCCCGGCGTCAGGCTGATGAAGTTCACCTTGTTGGCGTCGAGGCCCTGGTCGCCGCGGACCTGAAGCGGGATCAGCGTCATGCGCGTCGGCAGCGCCAACTCGCGCCGATTGAGGACGTTCAGGCGGTTCAGGTTCTGCGCGGCGATCGCCTGATTGGAGCAGATGTAGAGGATGTCGATCCGCTCGCTCGTGTCCCAGAGCTTCTCGATCGTCCGCGCGATCACGCCGCGCGCGACCATGGTTTTCCCAAGGCCGACCTCATCGGCGACCAGGAACTGCCGCACCGGATCCTGATCGGCGTAAAGCCGATCAAACACATAGTCGACAGTGCGACGCTGGAACGCCTTGAGCGGCGCGAGGGCCGCAGCGGCCTCGAAACGGCTATCCGCCATGAGCGGCGTCCTGGTCCTGGAGCGCGATGCGGAAGGCATCCCACAAGGTGCGGAAATCGTCGGGGATGGGATCGGCGCCGGTGTCGTTGCCAGCTTCCAGGCGGGTCATCAGCCGTTCGATCGCGCGGAGCCGTTCGCCGCCGCGGCACAAGGCGCGGACCATGTCTTCGAGCAGCGGCGCGTCGTCGGCCGCTGTCGCCCAGGAGCCGGCCCCCGCGCCTTCCTGCGCAGCCAGCGCCGCGCTGAAGGGTTCGCCGAGCTCGGAGAGCAGGAGCCGCAAATAGCGGAAGAAGGCGTCGCGGCTGTCGATCGCCCAGCGCAGGATCGCGGCGTGGCGCTCGGCAGGAAGCCCATCCATGATGAGGCCGGTGCTGAACAGCGCGGACGCCTTCTCGGTCTCTTCGCCCAGGCGAAAGGCGAGGAAGCGGGTCAGGTCCACCATCGGCATCGCGCCCAGATCGACGGGCTCGCCGGAGCGCAGCGCCGAAAGGACGTCGCAGGCATGACCATCGCCGCGGGTGATCGGCCAGACGGTCAGCGCGCCAACGCCTTCAAGCGGTAGCGGCTCCGATGTCGTCAGCCAGACGCGCCACGGGTGCTCCGCAGCGTCCTCGTCCGCGACCCGCTCACAGCGCAGCCGCAGCGCACCGCGGCACAGGGCGCGGCGGGCCTCATCGAGCCGCTTCTCGGCGGAGATCACCGCCGGATCGACCGGCTCCAGCTCGCTGGGGACGAAGGTCCGGGTCAGGCGCCCGAACCCTTTCTCGCCCATGATCTGCTCGACGGTGCCGACCCGCGAGCGCTTGCCTTTGAGCGACGCAAACAGCTCGACATTGTTGCCGGAGAGCAAGGCGGGCCGGGTCGCGTTGCCCGAGCCGATGGTCAGGACGGTATCCCAGCCGATCTCGGCGATGAAGGCCTTGGCATGGAGCCCCTGCAACGCGGTGGCGGAGACGTCCTCGCCGTCTTCGCTGGCGGCCATCTCGTCGAGAACGGAGACGCGCTCGAAGGCGCCGAGCGTCTCGGCGTCGACGCAAACCAGTTGATCGGGCCGGCTGATGAGGATCGGCTTTTCCGCGGTTGGCAGATCCGCCAGGAGGTCGAGTGCGTCGGTATCGCAGAACGGCGAGATGACGCCGAGCCGGGCGCAGCGGGGCGGCTGCCAGATGCTCCCGCCAAAGCCGTTGAGCGCGAAGGAGACCTCGTCGAAGCGCTCGGGCGCCGTCCACCGGGCGCGGCGAACGTCGTGTGCGATCTCGTTGGTCAGCGCCCGCGCCTCATCGGTAATGCCGCTCACGGCGAGGTCGGGCAGGCGGCTGAGCAGGTCGAACAACGGTCGGTTGCCGGCGTCGGGGCGGCGCGTCAGCTCGCCGTCAAGGCGCAGCGAGATGTCCCAGCAACGGTCCCGCGTGAGGTTCCGCGAGAGGACGAGAAGCCGCAGTAAGGTCGGATCGCCGGCCCGGGTCGGCCGATATCGCAGGGCCCACATCTTCGGGTGAAAAGCGCCGCCGCGCGGCGCGGCCACCTCGACGATGATCCGTTCGAGCAGCGAGCAAAGCCGCGAATGGGGCCGGCCCTGGGCGTGGAGATGTCCGGCGTCGGCAAAGACCACCAGCCGGCCGGCGATCCGTTCGGCGCCCTCGAGCAGCGCCAAGGGATGCGAGAGGATGTCGTCGCGGTTCTCGGCGGCGAACAAGGCCAGGCTGACGGGCGCCGCCAGCGCCGTTTCGAAATCGAGCGAGAAGGTCGTCGCCACAGCAGCGTCGAAGACATAGCCGGGCGGCGGCTGCAGGCTGTCGCCGTAGAGCACACGCGTTTCGGGATCGAGGGTGGTCCTATTCAGCATCAGCGAGATCCCGCAGGTGCGACCGGGCCTGCGCCCATCGGAACGAAAGCCGGTCGACGCCAGACGCGCCCGTCCAGCGGTCGCGCACGGTCCGGTTGGCGAAGCGCGACTGGCTGGTCTTCAGCCGTCGCTCACGCTCCTCGACGACGCGGGCTGCGGGAGTCAGGCGGCCGCCGTCGATCTCGCCGGATCGGACCAGCTCGAGCCATTGGCTGACAAAGCGCTTGGCCGCCGGACGGATGCGGTGGGCCGGGTGATCGATGACCTGCCAGAAGGCGTCGAGTGACCAGGCGCGGATTGCGGGCATGTCCAGGCTCGCGTGCCAGTCCTGTAGGCGCGATTGATAGAACTCGACCCAATCGGGGTTGGCCCGCAGCTCGCTCAGCAGCAGATTGTAGAGGAGCGAGGCGCCGTGCATCACGCTCGAAAACAGTTCGCCATGAGCGACCAATGCCCGCGTATCGTCGGGGAAATCCGCGAGCTGCGGGTGCTCCCAGATGTAGTGGCAATCGGCCGCGCCGCCGCCGGTGCGGGCGAGGAACGTCAAAAGGCTGCGGGGCCGTTTCGCCACCAGCTGGTCGATGATGAACTGGGCTTCCTCGGGCGCGAGGCGAAAGCTCACCGCCTCCAAGAGGTCTGCCGGTCGGGCCGGCAGCGACGGCGTCCAGATTTGGAAGGCCTGGGCTTCCGACGCGGCGTCCTCGCTTTCGCGGACCCGCGGCCGGCTGCGCTGAAAGTGGCGCAGCGAGGAGAAGAGGCTGTCGATCGAGCCCGGAAAGAGGCGAATGCCCCATGTCGAGAGCCCGGCCCAATAGACCGAGCTGGGCAGTCGCTGGACCGCCGCGCCGGCGTCGCGGCCGATGATGCCGTTCGATTCTCCGCCGGCCTTGAGCGCATTGGCGAGCCGGTTCTCGAGCGCGCGCGCCTCGGCGTTGAGCTGGTCCGCCCCGGCCGCCGACCCTTCCAGCATCTGGAACAGCCAGGGGATGAAGAGCATGTAGCGCAGGCGCGTCTGGATCGTGCTGGTCCCCGGGAACAGGTGGTCGGCGATGGAATCGCGGATGCCGCCCAGGCCGAGTTCGTCCCGGCTCTCCCGTTCCTGAAACAGCGACATGATCCGCTGCGCGCGCTGGCGCTCGGCCTCGTCGAAATCAATCCAGGCAAGTGACGACATCGGCCCCCGCGATTCTCTCTTCGGGCGCCCCGCGCCGATGTTGAACCAAGGCGCGCCTCACCCGCTGCCGATGACCCGCAGGCGCATGGCGCGGGTCTCCAGCAGATAGGTCTCGACCCCTGCGATCAGGTGAAGCCCCTCCTCGCCAAAGGCTTGGCGGGAAAGCCCCGGCTGCACAATCCGCACGTCATATTCGAAACGATGATCCTGCCAGCCGGCCTTGAGCTTCTTGATCATGGCGGCCGACCCGCGCTCGACGCGGGAGCTGAGGCCCTTGTCGCGCCGGATCTGCTCGCGCTTCAGCATGTGCTGCAGCATCCGGTTCGGCCGATCGCGCCAGCGGGCCGATTTCTGAGCCTGGCCGCACACCTCGTAGAGGTCGCCGAGCCGAGCGCCGGGCGTGTCGGCGCCTGAATATTTGCAGTGAAACAGGGTCACCGACACGACGCTGTCGGTGATGCGGAGCGCCACCACGTCGGCGATCTCGCCCTTGCCATCGTCGTCGAAGATCACGTCATAGGGCTCGGGGTCCGCGAGCAAGGTTTCGATCACCAGCCGCTGGACCGAATCGGCCCGCTTCTCGACGCCTTGCGCTTCGGCGCGGATGTTGGTCTTGGACCAGTCCCAGACCTCGAGCTTCTCCGGCGGGTAGGGCGGGACCGTCTCGCCGTCGGGCAGCGCATAGAGGTGGCTGTAGATCAGCAGCGAACCGTCGCCGAAATCGATCTGCGGCGAGTCGTCGGCGAAGCACTCCGAGAGCGTCTGCACCTTGCCGCCGATCTTGATCGTGGCCTTGGGCCCAGCCCGCTGCGGATAGCGCGCGCCGCCATCGGCAAAGACGATCTCGAACTCGGCCGAGTGGTCGTCGCTCACCACGGCGAAGCGCAAAGGACCGGTGCGCGCATTGTCGAGTAGCTCGAAGTCGCATTCGGCGAACGGCACGGCGTGCTCGCCAAAGGTGATCTCGACGCGCTCCTCGATCTGCATCAGGAGCGATTCCGGCCAGTGGATCGCCACCGGCCGGACGGCGGGGCGGTCGCTGATCTGGCGCGGCCGCATCGCGCTCTTGAACACCCCGTCCGTGGTGATGCCGGGGTCGTTGACCGCGCGGCCGATATCCTGACACCAGTCGACCCAGTCGGTGAGGTCGCGCACCGGCGACATCGACCAGAACTTGCCCTTGGCCGAGCAGCCCCGCGACGCCGGCGCGCCGTCGAGAAAGCCGGTGGCGAAGACGTTGTTCTTGATCCGCGACTGCGACTTGGCGCTGTCCAGGCCGTCGGCGACGTCGACGCCCATATACATGGAGTAGCGCACCCCTCGTCCCTGGTGGTGGGTCAGGCCGAGGTTGCGCAGGATCAGGCGCTTGAAGCCGTGCAGGCTGCGGAAGACATCCTCGCCTTCGATCCGGCGCGCGGTATCGCCGCACACCGCCTTGGCCAGGCGATCGAACGGGCCTTTTGCCGAGCTGCTGATGTAGAGCAGGCCGCTGGCCTGGTCCCAATGCAGCATGTGCAGATCCCAGGTGACGTTGATGGCGTGCTGCGCCGTCGTCCAGCGGGCCTGTTCCTCCGCGCGGGTGACGAAGATCGCCACGCGCTGGTGCGGATTGATCTTCATGCCGAGATAGGAGCCGGGATCGTAGAGCTCCTCGGCCTGGAACGGATCCCAGCTGTCGCACGAGGTCCGGTAGGCGACCGCGTTCATCTTCGGTTCGAGGGTCTGCAAGGGGATGTCGTTGAGGTCGCCGGTGAAACCCTTGAACATCTCGGCGCGGCGGATCTGGCGTTCGATCTTGGCAGAGCTCAGGGCCTCGACCAGCGCGTTCCAGTCCGCGTCCTCGGCATAGAGCTTGGCCAGCGAGCGGTCGACGTCGTCGACGCCGGTGTTGGCGATGACCGTCGCGTCGCCCAGGGTCGGGTCCTGCCGGGTGAAGCGGCCGACGAACTGGATCGTCACCGCAATGCTCTTGTGGTGGTCGTGCAGGGCGGCGATCTTCAGCTCGGGGAGGTCGAACCCCTCGCCCAGCATGTCGACGCAGACGATGATCCGGCTCTCGAACCGGCGCAGCGCCGCGAGGTTTTCGCGCCGTTCCCGCAGCGGCTGCTGGCTGTGGACGATGACCGGGCGATATTCCGGGTGGATCGCGGTGTAGAGCTGATGGAGGTGCTTGGCGCGCTCGATGGTGCTGCACCGCGCCATGGCGAGATGGTTGAGGCCGGCGCCGAGGTCCGCGGCGAGGACCTCGCCCAGCTTTTCGATGATCGCCATGTCGGCGTCGGGGCGGTCCAGGCCGAACACCGCCTCGAAGCGGATCGGTTTGAAATAGCCCTCTTCCTGCGCCTTCTTGAGCGGATAGGTGTAGATGAACTCGCCATCCACCCGCCGGCCGTCCTCGCGAAAGGGCGTGGCGGTGAATTGGACGATCGGGATCGGCGGCGTGCGATCGACGAACAGCCCGCGAAACTCGGTCCAGGTCCGCGCGCCGATGTGATGGGCCTCGTCGATGAACAGGGCCGCGGCCCGGGCGGCCATTTGCTCTTGAACCTGCGGATCGGCGCGGCCGGCGATATGCATGGTTGTGACGATGACGTTGGCGCTGTCGAAGAGCTGGTCGACCTCGGCCACGCTCGAGGGGATGTGCGACAGGCGGGTCACCACGGGATATTCCGCCGCAGCGTCGAGACAGGCCTGACCCTTGAGGACGCCGAAGGTCTCGAACTTGCCGGCGATCTGGTCGCGAAGGGCGTCGGTCGGGACCACAACCAGCAACCGGTCGAAGCGCTGGCGGGCGTTCAGGGCCAGCATCGTTTCGGTCTTGCCGGTCCCGGTCGGCATGACGATGGTCGCCGGCTCGGTCGAGCGCGTGGCGTGAGCGAGGGCGGCGTGGAGCGCGCCGATCTGCGGCCGCCTGAGCCCCGGCGCGGCGGGTTTGACGTCGGTGGCCGCGCGCGCCTCGCGCAGGTGGAAGGCGTCTTCCCAGGACGCGGTCACGCGTTCGAGGCGGCTCGCCATTTCGGGACCGCTCAACGATGCGGGATTGAGAGGCGTCGGCCGGATCCAGCGGCCCTCGCCTCGCTCCAGCGCCGCGCTGATGTCCTTGGGATGCAGGGCGTCAGGAACAAGCAGCACAAGGTCGGCCTCGAGCTGGGTCGCCGTCTTGGCGCTGAGGATCTTCAGCGTTTCGCCGGTTTTCAGGATCGTCTCAAAACCGCCGACGCGCCGAACCGTAAAGGGCTTGAGCCGGCAAACGGCCTCGGTGGCCGGCACGGCCTGCTGACGCGTCGAGCTGCCCAGAACCTTGCCGTCGACCGCCAGCCGGGCAGGGAGCCGCAGCGACACCTCTTCGCTGAAGAGGTCGTCCTGGCTGGCGGCGGTGGCGTTCGCGCGGGTCAGCATGGTTCCCCCCTGCCGCCGGCGACTAGGCTGCGACCGCCGCGAGCGGCGACGGCGTGACGGCGATGATCTCGCCGGTCGTCACCAGCACGATCAGTCCGCGCGCGGCGCCGGTCATGTCGAGATAGGCCCGCACCTGAGCGCGGTAGTGATCGATCGTCTCAGGGGTGGGCAGGACGTCGCTCTTCCAGTCGATGACCACCTGCGGCGTCCCGTCGGGTCCCCGGGCGATGGCGTCGGCGACGCCGGCGGTCGCCTGCTCAACCTCATCGAGGAGCGCCGAGGCATAGACCGGGAGCTCGGGGGTCAGGACCGGACGAAGCTCGGCGATCTCGGGCAAGGCGAGCGTGCGGGTCACGCACCCGGCAATTTCACCGGGCGAAAGGCCCTGCGACGGGTCTTCGACCGCCGGCCGGCCGAGCGCCGCGACGAGCGAGCGCGCCCGATCGGTCAGCGCGGCGCTGTCTTGCGCGGTCTCGCCGGTCAGCACTTCTTCGAGAAGCTTGTGCAGGATCAGGCCGCGCTCGCGTCCGCCCTGGATGTTGGGGCGTTCGGCCTCGTCATCGGGCTGGCGCTCGTCGCGCGCCGCCCAGATCTCCACCGCCTCCGGGGTGAGCACCGGGCCGGCGCTGCTTTCGTCACGGCTGGGCGCCAGCCAGGTCAGGCGGCGGTGGCGCTCGGCGATGGCGGCGGCTTCCGCCACGAAGCTTTCGCGGGTCTGCTGGTTGCCTTCGCCAGCCGCCGCTGCACCCATCTCCAGCGGGAGATGAGCCACATCGAGCGCCGGGAGGTTGGCGAGCGACAGGTCGAGCAGCGAGATCCAGGCCGACTTCGACGGCGCGGCGTCGAGGCGGGGCAGGACCAGCAGCTCGCGCGCCCGGGTGGCGGCGACGTACCAGAGGCGGACGCGCTCGCGATCGAGTTCCGCCTTTTCCGCGTCGCGCACTTCGTCATAGCCGGCCGGCTTCACCCCGAAGACCGGGCAATAGAAGGTGTCGCTGTCGCGATCCGTCACCGCGTTCTCGGCCGGCATGATGCCGGTCATCGTGTTGACTGGCACGACGATCGGCCACTCGAGGCCCTTGGCAGCGTGCATGGTGTAGAGCGCGACGGCTTCTTCCTGCGCGTCGGGCCGCCCCTCGACGGCGCGGGCTTCGTCGGTCCACGCCGCGGTCATCGTCTCGGCGAAGGCGCGCAGTCCGCGAACCGCGAAAGCGGAGGTCAGGCTGAGATAGAGATCGACATTGGCGAGCGCCCGCTCGGCCTGGCCGCGATGGCGGGCGAGCAGGATCGGCCGCACCCGCATCACGTCGACCGCTTGCGACAGCAGGTCGTGCGGCGTGGTGCTGTTGGTCCGGCGATTGAGGGCTTGCAGCCTTTCGATCACCAAGCGCGCCAGCGGGTGGGAGATCGTACTGGCCTCCACGCCGAGGTCGAGGCGCGGCAGGGCGTCGGGATATTCCTCGGACCGGGGCAGCGCCCAGATGATGTCGAGCAACTCTTCCTCGGTCAGGCCGACGAGGGGACCGCGCAGGAGCGCGCCCAGGGCCAGCGTATCGCGGCGATCGGCGAGGACGCGGGTCAGCGCGATGAGATCCTGGATCTCCTGCCGCCGGAACAGGCCCTTGCCGGCTTGGGTCGCGACCGGGATGCCGTGCCGCTCAAGGGCCTCTTCGTAGCGCCACAGGTCGCTTCCGGTCGGCGCGAGCAGGGCGATGTCGCCGGGCCGGCAGACCCGGCTGGCGCCGGAGCGACGATCGAGGATCATTTCGCTGCCGATCAGGCGGGCGCACAGCTCGGCGACGGCTTCGGCTTCTGCGTCGCGCTGCTGCTCGGCGCTCGCCTTGCCGTTCTCGTCGGCGACGGCGACGTCCAGCGCGGCGACGCAGGGGGCCTCGCCCCGGTCGGCATGGAACGGATCGAGCGCGGTGAAGCCCGGCTGACCGTCGCTCGACAGCAGCGTCTCGAAGCGGTCGTTCACATAGGTGAGGATCGGCGCGCAGGAGCGGAAATTGGTGGAGATGGACAGGACGCTCTCGGCGTCCTGGGCGATGAAGGCGTCGCGCGCCCGGACATAGGCGCTGACGTCGGCGCCGCGGAAGCGGTAGATCGCCTGCTTCGGGTCGCCGACCAGGAACAGCGCGCCGGGACGGATCTGGAACTCCGTCCAATCGGCGGTCGCGCCCTCGGCGGGCGGCTCCCCACACAGCCGCCAGAAGATTTCGGTCTGCAGCGGGTCGGTGTCCTGGAACTCGTCGACGAGAACCCGCGTGAAGCGCGCGCCCAGCGCGCGGCGGACCTCGTCGTGATCGCGCAGCAGATCGCGCGCGGCGAAGATCAGGTCGTCGAAATCGAGCAAGGCGGCCGAACGCTTGTAGTCCCGGAACCGCTCCAACACCGGCTGCACCTGCGCGATCAGATCGGCCAGGACGCGGCTGGCGACATTCTGGAGCAGGACCTGCCACGCCTGGCAGCACGCCGCGTAGTGGTCCTCGGCCGCCGCGTTGAGGCGCTCGCCATCGGCCTTGGCCAGGCCCTCGCGCTTGGCGGCCTCCGCCCATTTGCCTTTCTTCTTGAAGGCCAGAAACGAGCCGCTCTTGGTGCAAAGTTCGGGGTGCGGCGGCGTCACCAGCAGCCGGATGAGCCCGGCCGGCGTTTCGGCGGTCGCCGCATCCTCCATCGCCTGGGCCATCCCGGTGAGGCGCTCGGCGAACATCGCGGTTTCTTCCTCGACCGCGGGCGCGGTCTGGATGAAGTCCGAGAAGGCCTCGGTTGCGTCATGGAAGGCGCGCAGATGCGGCGCGAGCGGCGTCACGGGCGGCGCCGACACCGTGCGCCGCTTGCGCAGATTGGCGACGATTTTGTGGATCAGCCCGACGGTCTCGCCGGGGCTTTGCAGCACCATTTCGGCGATGATGCCGCCCTGGCCGCCGGAAAGCTGCTCGCGCAGCCAGGCGTCGACGATCTCGATGAAGGCGAGGTCGGCCTGGTTGCGGTCCATCACGCCGGCGCCCGGGTCGATGTCGGCTTCGACCGGATAGGGCTTGATCAGGCGCTGGCAGAAGCCGTGGATCGTCGAGCAGGTGATCTCGTCGATCGCTGCCGAAGCCGCCGCGAGGTTGGCCTTGTGGATTTCCGACAGACCGTCCGGAAAGGCGATCCGCAGTTCGGCCGGGATAGTGCCCGCTACTAGGTCGGCGACGAAGTCGCGGACGCGGATCAAAAGTTCGCTCGCGGCCAGTTCGGTGAAGGTGACGGCCGCGATCGATTTGGGCGAGACCCCTTCGGCCAGCATGGCGGCGATGCGGCCGGCCATAACGGCGGTCTTGCCCGAACCCGCGCCGGCCTCCACCAGGATGGACCGGTCATGGACGCTGATCGCAGCGCGGCGGGCATTGTCGTCGCGCAGGGCTTTGCTTGCGGCGGTCATCACTGGGCCTCCCAGACCTGCGCGGCGTCGCCGAACATCTCGGTCGCGGCGGGCAGTTTGCGTTTGCAGTAGGTGGCGGCTGCGTTCGCCGGCAGGGCGAAGGCGAGGTCGTCATAGGTTCCGCCGGTGTCGGGCCCGATGAGGGCGTGCCCGGCTGTCAGGTTGGCGCGCGCCGCCTGCAGATAGCCGGTGATCTCGACCAGGGTGGCTTCCGGATCGGCGAGCCGGAGATCGACCTGCTCGCGCGGGAAGAGCAAAGAGGCGCTGATCGAGACCTCGGATCCGAGCAGCGCCTTGACGGCGAAGGCGTAGAGGCAGCGCTGCAACTCGCGGCCGCCGTCGAGGCTGATGTCCTCCCTAGGCGGGCGGCCGGTCTTGTAGTCCCGGACCAGGGCGCGCTTGCCGTCGCCCGACAGGTCGAGACGGTCGATGTAGCCGTTGATGCGGAAGCCCGCGCCGGGGATTTCGACCGGGATCTTGGAATCCCAGGGGCTGTCGGCGTCCGACTTGGGCTCCAAGCCGCCAAAGGCCACTTCCCCATAGGAACGGGCGTCCGGCAGCCGCTCATCGCCATAGGTGAGCGCGCGGCTCGTCAGGATGCGGGCGTCGTCGAGCGTCCGGCGCCAGATCACCTCCGGCGGCACAGCGCGTTCGCTCTCCCAGACCCCGGCGACCTCGCGCGCGGCCTCCTGCACGGTGGCTGCGATCTGCGCCTCGTCGGCCTTGGCCAGACCGCCGGCGGCCTCCAACTTCTGGAGCGCAAGATCGAGCGTCATGTGGACGAGGTCGCCCATGCCCAGGGCGTCGAGAACCAGCGGATCGGCGCCGCTCTCTGGCATCCGCAGCCGCATCGCGTAGCGCCAGACGAAGCCGAGCGGGCTGCGCAGGAGGAGGCGAAGCGAGCTTGCCGACTGGGTGCGGTCGAGGATGGCCAGCAAGAGCGGGTGGTCGGCGCGCACCAGGCCATCGTGCGGCGTGATCTCCTTGCGGTGCCAGTTGCGCCAGCAGGCCGTGGCGGCGACCGCCTGGGGCTCGCCGGCAAACTCCTGCGGGCGCGCCATCAACCGATCGGTCTCGCTGAAGGCATGAGCCGGGACCGCGTTGCGGCGGACGTAGGTCTCCTCGCCATAGGCGCCGAGCAGCGAGCTGCGGCCGAGGAGCCGCCCTTCACTGTCGCGGCGCGCGCGCGACAGCACCACCTGGCGTTCGGTCGTGGCGAGGATCGTCTCGAAGTCCCGGCGATCGGCCGCCGCGACCGGCAGGGGATCGAGTTCGGCGGTGGGAATGACGTGATCGGAGATCAGGCGGTCTTCGGAGATGCTCCGCGGCCAGCGCGACGAGTTCAGCCCGATCAAGCGGACGAACCGGCGCGGCGAGGCCGCCAAGGCGCTGGCGGGCATCCAGGCGACCGAGACGCAGGCCTCGAGGCCGTCGTCCTGCTTGAGATTCTCCAGCGTCGTGTCGAGCGAGCCGGTCGGTCCCGCCAGCAGCGCCTTGCGCCAGATTGCCAGGGCGCGGCCGCTGAGCAGCGCCGCGCCGATTTCCTCGGCGGCGCCGTGGCCCTTGCCCAGCAGCTCGACGATGCCGCGCAAGGTCGGAGTGTGGTCTTGCTCGTCGGGCCAGTCCGCCGCGGTCAGCCGTCCGAGCAGGCGCGTCCAGGCCGAGACCGAGGCGAGCGGCGCGTCGGTCGGCAAAATGCGCAGCCAGCCCGCTGGCAGCGTCTGGAATGGACCGGCCTCGGACCCGCACAGCGCCGTGAGACGGCGCATCCGGGTCTGCGACAAGCCGCGAACGAGGATGTCGGCGAGGGCTGCGGCTGCCTGACCCTCGCGGGTGGTGGTGACCTTGATCCCGTGGATGAAGTGGAGGTCGAGGTTCGCGTCGGCGCGAAGCGACAGGAAATGGTCGTCATAGTCCGCGGTCGAGGCGGCGGCGATGGCGATGTCCGCCGGCTCGGCCTCGCCCGACGCCAACAGCGCCCGCGCCCATCGGATCGCCTCGATGGTCTCATGATACGCCGTGGCGGCGCTTTCCGACCTAACGGCCGGGGCCTGCGGCGCTTCGCGCGCGATGGTGACGCCGGTCGCCTCGAGCCAAGGCGGCGTCGGTCGAGGGCCCGCCGTCCAGGTCACCGGAGTGTAGCCGGTCAGCGCCGCAAGCAGCGGGCGCCAGCACGGCGACAGCTCGGTGATGCCGACAATCTCGACCGGTCCGAGAACGGCCTTGGCGTGATCGAGGCGCTGACAGGCGGCCGCGACCAGGTCGCAGGGCCGCATCATGCCCGGCGGCAGCTGCGCCAGCACGGCCGCCTCGAGACGCGCAATGGAATCGAGACGCGGATGCTCGTGGGCGCGGGAGGCCAGGTCAATGCCGGCGCGCCAGGCCTTGTGCAGGGTATCGGCCGAGGCGTCGACCATGCCCGGCAGGAGCTTGATGCTTTCGAGCTCGCCGAGCGGGGTGTCCGGCAGGATGGCCTGGATCGCGGTGCGCAGGCTTTCGTCGTCGATCGGCCTCGCAAAGCCACCGGCAAGGCGGACCGCGAGCTGTTCGAACGACATGATCTGCAGGCAGTGACGGCGGTGGCGCGCGGCATCGAGGCGAAGCTCCCGCATCGCCATGCGCCCGTGGGCGACGATGGTCCGCCGGTCGGTCATGCTGGTCATCGTTCCCGTATCTCCGCCTGTTGCCCGGCACGGTTCCGCTTGACGCGACTCCGCAATGAGAATAGAAACTAAATGCGTCTTGCAGATATGTCCATATAGTTTTTATCTGCATCCGCTGGAGGACAATTTCGGATGGATGGCCTGACCACATTGAAGTGGGGCGTGGAGCGTCGACTCGAGTTCATCGAGTTTCGCTTGTTCTGGGAAGGCGGGGTCAATCGCTCTGACATCATCGACATGTTCGACGTGTCGGTGCCGCAGGCCTCGAAGGATTTGACGCTCTATCAAGAGCGTGCGCCCCACAACGCGCTCTACGACAAGAGCGCCAAGCGCTACGTCGCCAGCGCGCAGTTTGAACCCCATTTTCTGAAGCCCGACCCTTATGGCTATCTATCCCGCCTGCGTTCGGTGGCCGAGGGCCTGATCGACCTGTCGGACTCGTGGATCACCGAGGTTCCCGACACCGATATCGCGCTGACGCCGCGTAGAGATATCGATTCGAGGGTGCTGCGGACCGTGCTGAGCGCGGTGCGCGATCACCGATCGATCGATGTTCAGTATCAGTCGATGAGCAAGGACCGCCCGGACCCGATCTGGCGGCGGATCACGCCCCATGCCTTCGGCTATGACGGCTTTCGCTGGCACGTGCGCGCCTATTGCCACGTCACCGACAAGTTCAAGGACTTCCTCCTGCCGCGCATCCTCGGCGTCGGTGAGATGGGTGACGGAGGCGCGGACTCGCTGCAGGACGCGCTGTGGCAGGAGCGGTTCGGGGTCGAGATCGGCCCGCATCCTGACCTGACCGCAAGCCAGAAGGCGGTCGTCGCCAAGGATTTCGGGATGGAGGGCGGCTCCGCCGTCCTCACCGTGCGCTATGCCATGCTGTTTTATGTATTGAAGCGCCTGGGCCTGCTGGGCGATGCGGCGAAGCAGCCCGCGCGCAGCCAGCACATCGTGGTCGTCAACCGGAATGAGACCGAGGCGGCCCTGGAGAAGGCTGAATTTGCGGCCTGATGTGTGGCAAGGGGAAAGCGGCACAGGCCGCAATGGCTTGGATGGGGCTTTTTTACCTGTCAGCTGGGTATCGAAATCAAAGGCGCGGCTTTTCGCGCGGACGGCCTAACCGATGAGTAAGCGTAAAGACGACTCCTACCTCATGTCTTTCGGAACGGGCGGGCTGTACGTGAACGAGAGCGTGGCGGTCGCGCGGCTTCACCGTCCCGGAGCCGACTGGGACGCCACGGCCGCCCTGGCCAGGGAGGTCGGCGCGTTCCCAGTGCGGAAGGCGAGTTCGGCGCAGCGTTCGATTCGCGAGATCGTCAACCGACTGAGATGGCTGACTGACGACGAACTCGAGATGTTTGTCGAGGGCGAGCGGAGCGAGCAGGCGGCGCTGCTGTGGCTCGCGGCTTGCCGTGCATATCGATTCATCCGCGAGTTCGCGGTGGAGGTGCTGAACGAGCGCTTCCTCTCGCTCCGCACCGACCTCACCTATGACGACTTCGACACATTCCTGGCGGCGAAGGCGGAATGGTCTCCGAAGTTGGCGACCCTATCGAGTACGACCCACGCCAAGCTCCGCGCGGTTCTCTTCCGCCTCATGCGGGAGGCGGAGATCCTATCCCCGGACGACCGGATTCTCGGGTCGATATTGTCGCGCCGGGTCTTAGCTTTGATTCATGCCGGCGATCCCGACGAGCTTCGGTTCTTCCCGGGGGCCGAACGGCAGATGGGGGGAGATCGATGATGCCGCGAACGGGAAGAGCCATGCCCCCGAGGGAGCGGTTCGATCATCTCCTGAAGGTGATTGCCAGCGAGCGCTTCCTGAAAAAGCAGGGGCTGGGCAATGAGGTGCCGTTCTTCATCTGCCCCTATCCGGCCGATGAAGCCGTCGCCATGGAGGCGATGCGGGCAAGCCTGATCAACCAGCTCGAAAGCCGAGGGGTTCGCGCCTTCGAGATCAACCTATATGACCTAAGCGTCGCACTTTTGCGCGAGCGGGGCATCTGGGATGAGGTGCTCGCGGCCGAGCCCGACATCAGCAAGGCCGAGCTCAAGGAGCTACTCCAAGGGGTTCTCGATCCCGAAACGCACTTGGTTCCGGAAATTGGGGCGCGCCTTTCGCGGCAGGAATTCGATGTCCTGTTCCTGTCCGGGGTAGGAGAGGTCTACCCCTACATCCGGTCGCACAATGTGCTGAACAACCTCCAGAGCACCGCCAAGGAAAAGCCGACGGTGATGTTCTTCCCGGGGACCTACACGCATGGCTTGGCCACGGGCGCGTCGCTCGACCTGTTCGGCACTCTGCACGACGACAAATACTACCGTGCATTCAATATAATGCACTACGAGATTTGAGGGGGGACATGACCAAACTTCGCGACATTTTCGAGAAACCTGTCGATCGCGCGATCGAAGGGGTCATCAAGGCCGACGATGAGGCTAGCCTCCGGGTCGAGCTCGAAGAATATGTGATCACCAACGAGATCGAGCGCCAGCTCGAGAAATTTCTCGACGCCTACAACAACTACGAGAAGGCAAACGGGGTCTGGATCTCAGGCTTCTTCGGATCGGGCAAATCGCACCTGCTGAAGATGCTGGCGCTCCTCCTGGAGAACCGGAACGTCGGCGGAACGCCCGCATATGAGCTTTTCAAGCAGAAGTGCGCCGATAACGAGATCCTGGCAGCCGATCTGCGCAAGGCGGTCTCGATTCCTTCGCGGAGCATCCTGTTCAACATCGACCAGAAGGCCGATGTAATCTCGAAGGAACAGATCGACGCCCTGCTTTCAGTGTTCCAGAAAGTCTTCGACGAGATGTGCGGCTATTATGGAAAGCAGCCGCATATCGCCCAGTTCGAGCGCGATCTCGACAGCCGCGGCGTCTTCGAAAAATTCCAAACGGCCTACCAAGCCGTCGCAGGCAAGCCCTGGGAGCGGGGGCGCGAACAGGCCCTGCTGGAAAGTGCGAACGTCGCCAAGGCCTATGCGGAGGCGACAGGAGCCGATCCGTCAGCGGCCCAGGGAATCCTGACCCAGTACCGGCAGGATTTCCGGTCATCGATCGAGGACTTCGCCGACAAGGTGAAGGCCTACGTCGATGCCCAGGAGCCGGGGTTCAGGCTCAACTTCTTCGTCGACGAGGTCGGCCAGTACATCGCCGATAACGTCAAGCTCATGACCAACCTGCAGACCATTGCGGAGAGCCTGAACACCAAGTGCCGCGGGCGAGCGTGGATCATTGTGACCGCCCAGCAGGACATGGGCTCGGTCATTGGGGACATGACGCAGCGGCAAGAGAACGATTTCTCCAAGATCCAGGCGCGCTTTGCGAACCGGATGCCGCTTAACAGCGCGGACGTGGCGGAGGTGATTCAAAAACGGCTGCTGAAGAAGACCGAACCCGGGATCCTGTCCCTCACGGACCTCTACCACCGCGAAGCCAACAATCTGAAGACGCTGTTCGACTTCTCGGACGGCTCGATGCGCCTGGAGAATTTCCGGGACCGCGACCACTTCATCCACAGCTACCCCTTCGTCCCTTATCAGTATCCGCTCTTCCAGCAGGCGATCCAGAACCTGTCGCAGCACAATGCCTTCGAGGGTAAGCACAGCTCGGTCGGTGAGCGGTCCATGCTCGGCGTCTTCCAGGAGGTCGCGGTCAGACTCGCGGACATTCCGGTCGGCGGCGTCGCAACCTTCGATCAGATGTTCGAAGGCATCCGGACCGCGCTCAAATCCAACGTCCAGCAATCGATCCTGATCGCCGAGAAGAATCTTGGCGACGAGTTCGCCACGCGGGTTCTGAAGGCGCTGTTCCTCGTCAAATACGTGAAGGGCTTCAAACCGACCGCGCGCAACATTTCGATCTTGATGCTCGATCGGTTCGACGCCGATCTCGCCAAGCACAAGCGGCATGTGGAGGAGGCGCTCAGCCTTCTCGAACAGAACACCTACATCCAGCGCAACGGCGACCTGTTCGAATTCCTGACCGACGAGGAAAAGGATGTCGAACAGGAGATCAAGGCGATCGAAGTCGATACCGCCGAGATCGCCAAGGAACTCGAAGTCCTGATTTTTGATGGGGTCATCAAGAGCCGGAAGCTTCGGCACGAAGCGTCGTCACAGGAATATAGCTTCGCCCGCTATCTGGATGATCGGCTGCTGGGCCGAGATTATGAGCTGGCCGTCAACATCGTCACGCCGTTCCACGAGCAGAGCGGGAACGCGGAGGCGATCGCCATGCGCACCATGTCGCGCGACGAGCTGGCCGTCGTCCTGAACGCTGATGTCCGCTTCGTCAGCGACCTGATGATGTTCAAGCGAACGGACAAATATGTGCGCCAAGCCCGTGCGGTGGCTCAGCAGCCGGCCATCGAGCGGATCGTCCGCGAGAAAGGCGAGCAGAACAGCAGCCGCCAGCGCGATTTGACGCTGCGGGCTCAACGACTGTTGGCGGACGCGCGGCTGTTCGTGCGCGGCGAGGAGATCGAGGTTCGGTCGGAGGACCCGCAAGCCAGGATCGAGCGCGCATTCCAGACGCTCGTCGACAAGGTCCATGTCAATCTGGGCATGTTGCGCGGCGTGGCCTATTTCGAGAGCGATATCGGCAAGTCCCTGACGCATGGCAACGACGGCATGTTCGGCGGCGATGGGGCCAACCTGACCGAGGCCGAGCAAGAGATCCTGAACTACGCCCAGGCTAATGCTCGAACCGGCATTCGCACCACGATCAAGGCCATTCTCGAACGGTTCGAGCGCAAGCCCTACGGGTGGTCCTACGCCGCGATCCTGTCCACGACCGCGAGCCTGATCGGGCGCGGCAAGATCGAGGCGCGTCAGGACGGCAGCCCGCTGGAAGGCGAGCCCCTGCAACGCGGGCTTCAGAACTCGCACGCGCACGGCAACATCGTGGTGGAGCTGCAGGTGGAATTCACGGCTGCGCAGACGCGCAAGCTCAAGGAATTCTACGGCGAGTTCTTCGACTCGCAGCCGGCCGGATCGGAAGCCAAGGCGCTGGGGATCGAGACAGCCGAGGCGTTCGGCGCGCTGAAGAATGAGCTTGCGGTGCTGGAGGCCCAGTCGTCGCGCTATCCGTTCCTCGCCGCCCTCACCGAGGTGCAGGAGGCGGTGCGTGAGGTTACCGGCAAACCTTATGCATGGTACGTGCAGGACCTCGGTCGCCACGAGGAGCACCTGCTCGATCTTAAGGAGAGCGTCCTCGATCCGGTTCGCCGCTTCATGGGCGGGTCGCAGAAGGCGATCTACGACGAAGCGCGCACCTACCTTGCCGATCAGGGCGCCAACTTCGGCTATGGCGGTGACGATCGAGCCGGCGCCATCCGAGCCGTTCTGGACAATCCAACCTGCTTCAAGGGCAATGCCATTCAGCAGATGAAGGGCTCCCTTGATGCGCTCAAGGCCGAGGTCGATGCGCGGATCGTCGCGGAGCGCAAGGCGGCGCTGTTTGAAGTTGAAGAGTTGAGAGAAAAGCTCCGGGTGCTTCCGGAATATTCCACCCTGGCCGAACCTGTGCGCCGGGAAATCGAGGCGGGGTTTGCGGGCGTCCTTGAGACAATCGGGAGCAGCAGCTTGATCGCTGTGATCCGCGAGCGGGTGACGGGCTTCAAGTCGACCGTATTTCCGGCGCTGCTTGGCCGAGTCACCACGCCGCCCCCCCAGCCTGCCGACGAGGAGGTCGGCGCCAGCTCTGAGCAGCAGGGCGCGCCCGGTGATGAAAGGCCCGTCGCGCCACCACCTCTGCCGCCTACCCAATACGTGGCAGCTACTGGGCTGCGCGTCGCCTACGCCAAGCCCTTCCTTGCCGACGAGCAGGACGTGGATGCCTACCTCGATACCCTGCGCGAGACACTGATCGCGGAAATCCGCGCGGGCAAAAGGATCACGATCTGATGGATGCGATTACCCCGATGAGTGTCCCGCAGCGCAAAACGATGGATACAGGTGCGCTTAAGAAATTCGCGCAGGAAGCCCGCCGAACGCTGCGCGACCAGGTGTCGGCGAAGCTCGTCCTGGTTCTGGCAGAGAACAGCGCTGCGCGGCGCGAAGCGCGGAAGGCCGTGCAGCAGCTCGAGAGCGAGATCGGGCGCACGTCGCGCGATCAGGTCATCGAACGCGTAGCCTACACCTGGTTCAACCGCTTCACCGCGCTGCGCTTCATGGACGCCAATGCCTATACGGCCGTTCGGGTGGTGACTCCGGCTGATGGACAGACGCGACCCGAGATTCTGTCTGAGGCGATGGCCGGTGTCATCGGTAATGAAGTTCCGGAAGCTGCTGCTGCGCAGATCCGAGCGTTGCTCGACAACCGGACGCCGTCACCCGATCCACAGAGTGAGGCCTATCGCCGGTTGCTGGTGGCCACCTGCAATCATTGGCACACGGCGATGCCGTTCCTGTTTGAGAAGATCGACGACTATTCCGAACTGTTGATGCCAAAGGATTTGCTCAGTCAGTCCTCCGTCCTCGCCCGCCTCCGCGAAGTGATGACTGATGATGCCTGCCAAGATGTTGAGATCATTGGCTGGCTCTATCAGTTTTATATTTCGGAGAAGAAGGATCAGGTCTTTGCAGGTCTGAAGAAGAACCAGAAGATCACGGCTGATAATATTCCAGCCGCGACGCAGCTTTTCACCCCACACTGGATCGTTCGCTATCTAGTCGAGAACTCGCTCGGGCGGCTCTGGCTGCTTAATCGGCCGACGAGCTGCCTCGCCGAGCGGATGGACTACTATATCGCGCCCGAAGAGCCAGAGACGGACTTCCTCCGGATCTCCCGTCCCGAAGAGATTCGCATCTGCGATCCGGCCTGCGGGTCGGGGCATATGCTAACCTACGCCTTCGACCTGCTATACGCGATCTACGAGGAAGAGGGTTACGAGGCGACCGAGATTCCGGGCCTTATTCTGAAGCACAATCTGACAGGCGTGGAGATCGACGACCGCGCTGGCGCGCTGGCGGCCTTTGCTCTGGCGATGAAGGCGGCGGCAAAGCTGGGGCGGCGGCGCTTCCTGCGTATGGAGGCGACGCCCAACATCGTCGTTCTGCAGAATGTTGCCTTCACCGCAGCCGAGATGACGGACGTAGCTGCCGTCATGGGGCGCGACCTGTTCACGGCCGAGTTGCGCGAAACGCTGTTGCAGTTCGAGCAGGCGAAGAATTTCGGCTCATTGATCGTGCCAACGCTGAGCGACCCGGCCGAAACGCTAAGGGTGCTGGAGGCGCGAGATTTCAGTAGCGATCTGTTGCTGAAGGAGCTGCGGGACCGCGTAGTGGCCGTGTTGCGTATGGCCGAGGCCCTCTCTCCCAAATACCATGTGCTGGTAGCTAACCCGCCCTACATGGGCGGGACCGGGATGAATGGGCAGCTGTCTGATTATGTGAAAGTCCGCTTTCCGAATAGCAAAGCAGATCTGATGACCTGCTTTATGGAGAGATCTGAAAAGCTCACGCTGCAGAACGGCCTGTGGGCGATGATAAACATCCCAACTTGGATGTTTCTTTCAACATTCGAAAATCTTCGTCACGGCATCCTGTCAGACCAGTGCATTGCGAGCCTAGTACATGCAGGTCGCGGGTTGTTCGGCCCCGACTTCGGTGCCGTTGCATTCGTAGTAAGAAAATCAAAGCCCTCGTCATCACTCAAGGCGGTTTACCGGCGGCTATTTGAGAAGCAGGTTGACGTGCGAGCACCAGAAGTGATCGAGTCACTTTTCCTCGACCGAGACTATAACTGGTACGTAGCCGACCAGAATGATTTTCTTTCGATTCCAGGCATTCCAATTGCATACTGGATTTCTTCTAGCCTGAGGAATGTCTTCAAGACATGTCCGAAGTTGGGAACGATAATTGATGCTCGGCAGGGTCTATCTACATCGGATAACCCGAGATTTATCCGTCAATGGTGGGAGGTCGAGAATTCAAAGCGCGGCGATGAAGGCCTGGAGCCTGATGACTACAAAGATGGGTCGCTTCATTGGGCGCCTTACAACAAAGGCGGGGAATTTCGCCGTTGGTACGGCAACATCGAACACGTCCTCTGGTGGAAAAATGATGGGAAAACGCTTTCCGATCTTAAGCCAAAGTCGGTCATGCGAAGCCAGACGCACTATTTTCGAGAAAGCGTAAGCTGGCTAAGTTATACGGTATCTCGAAACTCTTTCCGATCTTATGGTCCTGGATTCGTTTTCGATACCAGCGCCCATTCGGCGTTTTCCGAAAATGCCAGTGATCTATCAGGGGCACTTTGCTTTGGAAATTCACGGGCTTTCGAGGTGATCGCAACCGTAATCAACCCGACGGTGCATTTCCATTCAGCGAACTTTATGGATGCCCCATTGGTCCGAGTTTCAAGCGCCCACACCGAAACTACACATACTTCCGCTGTAGCATTGGCCAAGGCTGACTGGGATGCCTACGAAACCTCTTGGAATTTCAAGTCTCTTCCGCTGCTCTCGCCTGACCACCGTGCCGATACGGTGGGGGCTACATACGCGCGCCTGCGTGCTCACTGGGCGGACATGACGGCAGAGATGCAACAGCTGGAGGAGAAGAACAACCGCGCCTTCATCGACGCCTATGGCCTGCAGGATGAAATTGTGCCCGAGGTGCCGCTGGAGGAGATCACGCTTACCTGCAACCCCGCCTATCGCTATGGGGTGAAGGGTTCCGAAGAAGATCGCGAGAAGCGCCTCCTCGCCGATACCATGGCCGAGTTCCTCAGCTATGCCGTGGGCTGCATGTTCGGCCGCTACAGCCTGGACGCGCCCGGCCTAATCCTCGCCAACCAAGGCGCTGGCGTTGCGGAGTATCTGGTCAAGGTGCCCGAACCGACTTTCGCGCCCGACGCCGACAACGTGATTCCCATCCTTGATGGCGACTGGTTCGCCGACGACATCACCGAACGCTTTCGCAAGTTCCTTCGCGTTCTCTTCGGCGATGTCAACTTCCAAGAAAACCTCACGTTCATCGAGGAGGCTCTGGGAAAGAAACTGCGAGCCTATTTCACCCGCGACTTTTATGCCGATCACGTCCAGCGATTCAAAAAACGGCCAATTTATTGGCTTTTCTCTAGCCCGAGGGGAACCTTCAACGCGCTGATCTACATGCACCGCTATCGCCCCGACACCGTGAGTGTGGTGCTGAACGACTATCTGCGTGAGTTTCGTAACAAGCTAGAGGGGCACCGCCGCGCGCAGGAGGCGTTGAGCATCAGTGGCGAGGCCTCCCCTGCACAGAAGACGAAGGCGCTGAAGGAGATCGAGGCGACTGGCAAGCAGATCGAGGAAATTGATGTGTGGGAACGCGACGTCCTGTTCCCACTGGCCACGCAGAAGATCGAGATCGATCTCGATGAGGGTGTGAAGGCCAACTACCCCAAGTTCGGTACAGCCCTGAAGCCCATCAAGGGCCTGAACGACGCCGTCGACTGACCATGCTCGACCGCATCACCAAGGGCCTTGAAGGCCATTTCGACAAGCACCGCATCGTCTTCTGGTACGACCCCGCGCGCGAGTTCCGCCCCGCATTCGATGGGCTAACGCTGAGCCGCGTGACGAAGATCGAGGTGGTCAACACCGAGTTCGCTGTGAAGCACCGGATCCTTCGGGAATTCCCGAAAGATCAATTCCTGCTCTACTGGGAGGGGCCGCGGCCAACGGACATCGACAATTGGCTGCTCGACGTCGAGCTGGCGAACGTGGTGTTCAAGACCGACCAGGTGGCGCTCTGGTTGAGCGATCTTGGCTTGCCGATCGGCTTCGAGGATCTGGTGCGCGAGCATCAGGAGTTTTTCCGTTCCAGCCGCCGTATGGAAAAATTGAAAAGGGCGATCCGCGGGGATGACACCAAACTCGCCCTGCATTTGAAGATGCTAGCCATCTGCGCGGGCGCCGACGGCGGCTTCGACACCGTCGTCGAAGCACTGCTGACGGAGCTTGCGGAGGGGCGCGAGGACAGCCTCAGGGTGATCGGCCGGATCGGACTGGACGTCTTCCTCTGGGAACAGATGGCGCGGATCTTCGGCTATCGCGCCGAGCGGCCCAGTATCGGTGACTTCGCGATCACGCTGTTCAAATCCTGTTACCAGAGCGCCGTTGGTGGGGATCCGATCCTAACGTCCGACGCCCTGGTGTTCTTCCGGCGGTGGAAAAACAACCGGAATGCTGGGGAGGTCTTTGCCAAGCTGGCGGCCGACCATGCCGAGGCCCTGGGCATCGCCGAGGATCTGGCCAAACGCGATTTCCGCACGTTGATTGAGATCGACTATTTCGAGGAGGTCGATCGGGCGATTATCCGTGCGCTGGTTCATGAGGTCAGCGCCCAGACGGTCGCCCAGGCTGACGTGCTGAGCTGGGTTCGTCAGCGACGGCAAAGCCACTGGTACGGCGACTATCGCGATCTCTATGAGGCGATCGGTTTCGCCGCCGAATTCCAGCAGGCGATGGCGCAGGTAGCGCTTGGCATGAACAGCCTGGCCGAGGGCGTGCAGCGCTATGCGAAGAGCTGGTTCAGGATCGACCAGCTCTACCGGAAATTCATCTGGCACATGCAAAAGTCCGGGCAAGCGACATTGATGCGCGAGCTCTCGGAGCAGGTCGAGAACCATTACGTGAACAGCTATCTGCTGCGCCTCAACGAGGCGTGGCAGGTCCATGTGGACGGGGCCGAATCTTGGTCGGCTGCGCCCGTATTGGCGCAGCGGGGCTTCTATCGCGAGCATGTCGGTGAGTTCCGGCGTCGTGATCAGAAGATTTGCGTCATCATCTCCGACGCACTCCGCTACGAAATTGCCGAGGAGCTCCTCGGGCGAATCCGGAGCCTTGACCGCTACGAAGCGGCTATCGAACCAGTGTTTGGCAGCCTGCCGAGCTACACCCAGCTCGGCATGGCTTCGCTCCTGCCCAACGGCGACCTGCAGATCGCCGATAACGACACGGCCACCGTCCTGGTAGACGGCCAGAGTTCACAGGGGCTGGAGAACCGCAAGAAGATCCTGGCGAAAGGTCGCCCAGGCGACAGGACCACGGCCTTGAAAGCCGAGGAGCTCATGGGCTTGGACAAGGATCAGGCGCGAGCACTCGTCCGGGACCACGACGTCATCTATGTCTATCACAACCTGATCGACGCGATCGGCGACAAGCAGGTTTCCGAGGAGCGGGTTTTCGAGGCCGCGGAGGACACGATCGAGGAGATCGTGCGGCTGGTGAAAAAGCTCAACGGCGCCAATGCCGCCAACATGATCGTCACCGCCGACCATGGCTTTATCTATCAGCACCGCCCGATCGAGGAGAGCGACTTCTCCTCCGCCCAGGTGGAGGGCGACACGATCCTCTACCGGGATCGCCGGTTCATCCTCGGGCATGGTTTGAAGGCCAACCATGGCCTACGGCGCTTCACGCCTGCGCAGGCCAATCTTCAGGGCTCGGTGGAAGTGCTGATCCCGAAATCGATCAACCGGTTGCGCAGGCAGGGCTCGGGGAGCCGGTTCGTCCATGGTGGGGCGACGCTGCAGGAGATCGTCGTCCCCGTCGTCAAAATCAACAAGAAGCGTCAGAGCGACACTTCGGCGGTAGAGGTCGAAATCATCGGCAGCTCGAACCAGATGATCACATCGAGCCAGATCTCGGTGCGCTTCTATCAGGCTACCGCGGTGACCGAGAAAGCCCAGTCACGCCAGTTGCGGGCCGGCATCTACGCCCAATCGGGCGAGCTGATTTCCGACTGCCATGACCTGGTCTTCGACTTCCGCTCCGACAATCCCCGCGAGCGCGAAATTCCGGTCCGGTTCCTGCTGTCGCGGCAGGCCGACGCGTTCAATGATCAGGAGGTGATCCTGAAACTCGAAGAGCGACATGGCGAGACGTCCCACTTCCGGGAGTACCGCACGGCTCGCTATCGGCTGAAGCGTAGCTTCTCGAACGATTTTGACTTCTGAAGGGGGGAGCGATGACTGCGCTGGACGACAAAATCAACGAACGCTTCCCCGGCCTTGTGGTGCGCAAGGACCTGGTCAAGGCCGTGAAGGGCAACGCCATCGTCCCTTCCTATGTGCTGGAATTCCTGCTCGGCCAATATTGCGCCACCAATGACGAGGCCTCGATTCAGTCTGGGATCGAGACCGTCAAGGAAATCCTGCGCAAGCACTACGTTCATCGCAACGAGGCGGGCCTGATCCGGTCGAACATCCGGGAAAAGGGCCGGTGGAAGGTGATCGACAAGATCAGCGTCGATCTGAACACCGATAGGGATGTGTACGAGGCCACCTTCTCCAACCTCGGCATCAAGAAGGTGATCATCGATTCCGGCACGGTGAAGACTCATCCCAAGCTTCTTGTCAGCGGCGTCTGGTGCATCGCCGACATCGAGTACGAGCACAGCGAGGATAAGAACGTCGCGCCTTGGGTTCTCGGCAGCATCAAGCCGATCCAACTCTCCAAGTTCGATTACGATGCCTATCTCCAGGCGCGGGCTGGGTTCACGACGGACGAATGGATCGACCTGCTCTTTCAGACGGTGGGATTCGATCCCGAAATGTTCGGGCGCCGTAGCAAGCTGCTGCAGCTGATGCGCCTCGTGCCCTTCGTCGAGCGCAACTACAACCTGATCGAACTTGGCCCCAAGGGGACGGGCAAGTCGCACATCTTCTCGGAATTCTCTCCGCACGGCATCCTGATTTCCGGCGGCGAGGTGACGGTGCCCAAGCTGTTCGTCAACAACAGCTCGGGCAAGATCGGCCTAGTCGGCTACTGGGATGTCGTCGCCTTCGATGAGTTTGCGGGACGCCAGAAGCGGGTCGACAAGGCGCTTGTCGACATCATGAAGAACTACATGGCCAACAAGAGCTTCTCCCGGGGCGTTGAGACGCTCGGAGCCGAGGCGTCAATGGTTTTTGTAGGGAACACTAAGCACACCGTTCCCTACATGCTGAAGCATAGCGACCTGTTCGAGGAGCTGCCGGAGAAGTATTACGATTCAGCGTTCATCGATCGTCTCCATAGCTACGTGCCCGGCTGGGAGATCGATGTCATCCGCGGCGAAATGTTCTCGACCGGCTACGGCTTCGTCGTCGATTACTTGGCCGAGATCCTGCGGCACATGCGCAGCGACGATTACTCCAACCGCTACCGAGACTTGTTCAGCCTTTCGTCGGATATCTCAACGCGCGACCGCGACGGCGTGAACAAGACCTTTTCGGGCATGATGAAGCTGCTGTTTCCGGCGGACGACGGGACCGAAGCCGAGGTCGAAGAGATCCTGCACCTCGCCATGGAAGGGCGAAAGCGCGTCAAAGACCAGCTCCTGAGGATCGACAGCACCTACCCGGAGACAGATTTCTCGTTCACCGCGCGCGACGGCCGCAAGGTCATCGTCACCACGCTGGAGGAGACGGAGTACCCCGACCACTATCACAAGCGCGCTCCGGGCCATGAGGAGTCAAATACGTCACAGGGCACTTCCTCGGTCACTCCCGAGCCTGCCACATCGATCGCGCCAACCACGACCGGCGGTAAGGCTGAGCCCGCCGCGCCTCGAGAAGGACACCGGGTGTTCAGCGAGAACCAGAAGGGGGTGACGTTCGCTGACCTTTTCTGGCCATGGGTCGCGGGCGCGAAGAAAATCGTCATTACTGATCCCTACATTCGCATGTTCCATCAGATCAGGAATGTGATGGAATTCGTTGAAATGATCGCGGTGCGCAAGGCGCCCGAGGACGAGGTCGCGGTTCACCTCGTTACCTGCCTCGACGACAACTATCCCGAAAAGCAACAGTCCAATCTGATCGCCGTAGAGTCCGCTGGCGCAGCAGCCGGCATCAGCTTTTCGTGGGAGTTCGACGGGACCAACACCATTCATGCGCGGCATATTAACAGCGACACGGGGTGGAAGATCAGCCTCGATCGGGGTCTCGACATTTTTCAGAAGTTCGAGACGAACAATGCTTTCAGCCTTCCGAACCGCCTGCAGGCATATCGTCAGGTGAAAAGCTTCGAAGTGACATATCTAAGGCTGCGAGAGGCGCTGTGACTAGGATACAGATCGCCGACGCTTTGAGCAGCCTCTCGTCAGCCGGGTTTCGTAGGCAACATGATGTCTAGAGCTCTGAGCCGGCTCACATTAACAAGGGTCCGGAGCTGCCACTAGGCGGGGCGGTTCAAGGGCTGGAAGAAACGTTTGCCTCCGGTTGGGGGTGGGCTGCTAGATCAGCCAGATAGATGTGGGGTATGTCGATGCAAACTGGAGCGCCTGAGGCCTATTTGGCTACCTTGGTTCGCCGTCTCAAGGCAGTCGATGCTGCCACCACCTACCTCGAAGAAGATACACGCAGCGGCTTCAGAGATGATCTTCGCCGGGCGGTACGCGATTGCCAGATGACCGGCCTTTTGTACGATTATACGGTGGTCGCAATCGCCGGTGACCAAGGTGCTGGCAAGACCCGGCTGATGCGGCTGCTCTATGATCTCGATACGGCATGGCTGGGTGATAACGCTGGGCGCGGTGAGTACCTGCCGGTCTTGATATTAGAGGATCCGCGCATCGGCGAGGTACATGGCTGCATCTATCGGTGGAACGATGACTCCGACCCAGGAGAGCCGCGCGGTGAGGCGGTCTCTGCCGAGAGGTTCCAGCAAGCGGTGCGGAACTGGACGGGAGACTTGCTGGAACTGCCGGTTCTACGCGTACCCACCAGGTACTTCGGCGGGCAGAAGAACCACGGATTCTTGCTGCTTCCCGGTTACGAGAGGATCACCGCCAGAAACCGGCCTTGGCAGGATTTCATGCGTCTTGCCCTCGTCGCCTCTACCGCCTGCGTCTTGGTGACCAATAGCGGACTGCTAGCCCAACAGCAGGACGCGATCAGGACGGACCTGCAAAAGAACCAGCTTGCCGGGGTGCAGCCGGTCATTGCGATCACCGGCACTGAGACGATGCTGGCGGACCGGCTCGAGCAATTGCGTGCGACCGCAGCGGAACGCTTCCAGGTGCCATCGAGCGGAGTCGTCTGCACCGGTATCGGTGATTGGGAGTACGAGGAGGCAGTCCGTACTTCAATCCTAGACGCCTTGGGCCGGCAGGGCGGCCTTGGTTTATTCACAAGATTCGGTCCGCCGCTGGCGCAAGGATGAGGCTGACGCCGGACGTGCATGCGATCTCGCGGCATTGCGCGACCTTTTTACCCGGGAAATCGCTCATTTCGAACTGAAGATGCCTGATGATCTGCCCAATCGGATCTACCCGCTGGAGCTTGGCGACAGCTGGACAGGCATGGGTCAAAAGGGCGACGACCATCACCGCTGGTCCGCACACGTGCAAGCGACTGCGCGGCAGGCGCTGATGGTAGACATTCGTCAGTCCTGTGAAGGAGAACGGCGGCTACGGATCAGCAAGGAAGTGCGTGAACAGGCCTACTGGCGACAGGATGATCTGTGGTGCCAGTGGAGGATTAGTCGAGGTGCATCGCGTATGGAGGCCAGCAAGTGCCAGGAGGCAATCACAGCGGCGGAGGCCCGCAAAGACAAATGGCACAAGTGGTTTTTGCGATACGACGGAAGGCTGCGCAGGTTAGATGCTGTCGAACCTCTAGTTGCAGACAATGTACGCAGGTGGCTGCTTTATGCGGGTGTCGCCTCACAGACTGTTTCGCCATCGCCCGGCGTCTCGCAGGCGCAGTTGCTAGAGGGTCGCAAGCCTATCAAGGCGACGGTCAGCGCCATGCAAGAATGGCTGGCGGCGGACCAAGCGAAGCTCGTCGGTGCATCCGACCGCATCACCGAATGGTTCAACAAAGAGACGGGCCTGCAAACCGAACCTTTGGTTCCGCCGCCCTGTGCCCAAGTGGCAGGTATTCGCAAGTTGCTGAACGGATATGGCATGGATGCGTACTGGACGTGGATTACCGATCAGTTCGAAGCCGATAGTGCTGCCCTGGCGGAGGCCGCCGCTGCACACCGGAAGGCAATGCAGGATCATCTGCCAAACCAGCTTCTAGAACGGCTGCAGGATGCACGGGACACACCGCGCGCACGCCGCAGGATTGCGGTCCAGCAGCGTGATCAATGCGAAGCGGATATAGCAAAGCTCAGAGCGCAGCAGGCACAGATCCGTGAAGAGCGGAAGCAGTCATGGGCACTACACTTGCGCAGGATGGGCCCCATCAGGCATGACCTTGAGCGGGTCGCGAAGTTCGAGACTCATATGGCAAACGCTTATGGCCACGAAACAAAGCGGCTAACCGGCATGGTGCACGATGCGGTGCGTACCCGGCGGCCGGCGCTCGCCCTCGCGCGGATGTGCCAGATGCGGCTGAGCCGCGACATTCACCGTAGGTATTGCACAGGGACAGCATGACCCAGACTGATATCGAACCGGAAACTGCTGATCTTTCTGACCTGCTGGAGGAACTCATCGCGAGGCCGGTGAAGCATGAACTGGCTGCCCATTTCGAAGAGGTAGAGAACTGCTTTGAGCGCCAGCGCAAACGCTTTGCCGCCCAGATTGTTGAGGTACAGGACGTTACCACGACCGAAGCAAGGCGCTTGCGTAGCAAGCTGGATGGGGTCGCGACAGGGCTCGTTCAGCTTTCGGCCCAGGCTGCGGACGCTGTGGCAGTCGACGAGAACCGGGCCACACAGCACCTGAAGGCGCTGCAACGCGAGTTTGCTGCAGTGCTCAACAGCATGGCCACCTTGGCAGGCGAGCAGAATGCTTTGCGGGAGGAAGTGCGCCTCGCGCGCGAGACCGCCGCTGCCCAGCAGGTCGCGTGGGCGGAACAAGAAAGCTCGTCACGTCGCAGGCAAGCACGTAATTTAGCACTCTTGGTACCTGGTTCCGGCCTGCTGGGAGCAGGCACGGTTGAGCTGCTGCGCCTTTTCATCTAAAGTGAAAAGCAGCTACTGTCGCCTCGATCAAACAGGCGCTGGTCTCAGCCCCTCGATCGTCATCATGCGCAGCGACAATAATGCGAGCAGTCGATTTGAAATTGCAGGCAGGGGAATGTGATTGCGAGCGCATTGTCACTTAGCGCGAGTAACGCGCTTTCTCCGCTGTCAGATAATTTGAGCAAGTATCCGATCTGTTTGCAACCAAACGGCGGTAGGATCGCAAGAGGCTAAAGCTAACTATGACGGCGTGATCTCAAGCCGTGTTATCTAGGCTTCAGCGCCGTAGCCTCTCGCCGCCTTTCGGGCAACGTACGGAAGCAAGCGGTGCTGCGATTGGCAGAATAACGTTGCCCGTATCAGCGGATGGCAACAACCTTCACATCTGCCGCTGCCGCGACCTTTTTCCACTCCAGATCACTTGTCCAGGCGGGCAGCCCGTCGCGGCGTGCCAGCGCCAGGCAGAAGCGATCGCCCAGCGACAAGCCTGCTTCGGCGGTGACCGCGCGCAGGCGCCCGGCCAATTGCGCCTGCGCCTTGTCGACGGGCACGATGGTCATCGGCAGCGGATCGAGCATCGCGTCCACTTCGCGTTCCGGCATCCCGGCATGAACAAAATGGGTGACCACCTCGGCATAGTTCACCACGCTGATGCGCGCGGTGGCGATCGCGGCGGCGACCTTGGCGGCGCCGCGTTCCCCCTTGATCATCGCGAGCAGGGCCGAGGCGTCGAGAACAATCTCGCTCACTCGCCGCTGTCCTCACGGCGCCTGACCAGGAACGCCTCCACCGAGGCCTCGGGCTTGTCGCCGGTGTAGCGCTTGGCCAGCGCCTGCGCCCGTGCCACGGCCTGGGCTGCGGTGCGCAGCACGACACCGTCATCGGTTTCGTCAAGGTAGACCGCGCCACCGCCGTTGAGGCCCAGGCGCTTGCGGATGTCCGCCGGCAGGCTCATGCGCCCATTTGGCGTGATGTTCACTTGTACGGTCATCGTTCTCAGCGCATCCATCATGGCACCTATCGTCGGCTTGTAGCCGATGAGATGGCATGGTTCAACGGCATGGCAAGCGTGTCACATGCAGCCGGTGAGTGGCACGCCCCCTGCCCTCTGCCGCGCCGCGCGAAGGCACTTTCCATAATCGGACATTATGGTAAGGACAGGACGATTATTGTTCAGAACAGGATCGAAAGGTAGGGTGGTGCAGCACGAGAGCAATACACCGGCGCCGAGCGCGCCGGATCAGGACAAACTGGATCCGATCGGTCTCGCCCTTGACGCCGTGCCACAATCGGCTGTCGATGACATAGATGACGCCATTGTGTCAGCTGTCAGCAGCCAAGCCGCGTCGACCACGCTGCTGGTCGTCCGGACCGACGCTGTACTGCCCAAGCGCCGCTCGCGGCGCGCCGCCGGCGACGACGATGCCGTCACCCCCGACGCGCGGTTGCTGACCGTGCTCGGCCGCGCCGCGCCCGCCGACCTGCCGCCGGTCAGCGCGCTCGGCGTCGAGACCGCGCTCGAGGCGATGGCTGACGCCTCCAAGCTCGCGGTCGCGGCCGACCTCGACTGCTGGCTCGACTGGTGCGCCGGCGATCATCGTCGCCCGTGCCCCGCCGATCCCGAGGACTTGGTGCGCTACCTGCGCGCGCTCGAAGCCGACGGCAAGAAGCCCGCGACGCTGGCCCGCCGGATCGCCAGCCTTGCGACGGTGCACCGCCTGCTCGGGCTCGACCGTGACACGCTGCCGACGGCGGCACCGATGGTCCGCAACGCGCTGCGCGGCAATCGTCGGCGCCAAGGCGCGGCGCAGCGCCAGGCGGCGCCGCTCCGCTTCGGCGGCGGGCTCGGTGAGGCGGGCGGCTTTACGCTGTCGGCGCTGCTGTCGGCCTGCACCGGCGACGTGCAGGGTCTGCGCGACGCCGCGCTGCTGTCGCTCGGCTACGACGCCGGCCTGCGGGTCAGCGAACTGACCGCGGTCGCGGTCGCCGACTTGCGCCCGCAGCCGGACGGCACCGGGCTCCTGCACCTGCCGCGTTCGAAGACCGATCAGGAAGGGATCGGCGCCTGGGCGTGGCTGTCCGCCGACACCATGCGCCGCGTCGCCGCCTGGCGCGGCGAGGCCGCGGTCACCGATGGCGTGCTGTTTCGACGCGTCGGCGTTGATCGGCGTCGACAGCGGTCGAAGGAACTCGCCGATGCGCGCTGGGGCGACGAGGACGTGGAAGGCGCGGCGATGCTGGTGACGTACACGATCGGCGACGCCCCGCTCACCCGCCAGGGGGTGACCGGCATTTACCGGCGGATCGCGCTGGCCGCCTTCGGCGCAGGGCTGGTCGAGCTGCCGGCCGGCGAACTGGAGGCGGCGATCGCGGCGCTCTCCACCCACTCGCTGCGCGTCGGGCTAACCCAAGACCTGTTCGCCGCCGGCGAGGACGGCGCGGGGATCGCGCTGACGCTGCGGTGGTCGTCGCCGTCGACCGCGCTTCGCTACGGCCGCCGGCTGCAGGCGCAGAGTGGTGTCGCGGCGCGGGTGCTCTCCCGTGTGCGGACCTGAGCGCCTCCTCACACATGACCCTCTTCGCTCATCGAGGATGGCCATGACACCGGCGATCCGCTGGCACTGTGTGCCTTGTCTATCTGGCGGAGGAGCGTTGTTTCTACTTGGCGCCTACGGTCTCCACGTTCGGCATAAGTCTTATGTTAAATCCGGCCTGCAGTTGTGCAAAAGCACCATCGCCGGCACGGCTTCCGTGAACGGATCGGCCATCTGTGTCGCCAAATCGGCGCTCTCTATCGCGGAGCCGAGTTCCGTATCAAGTTCCATCGAGCGCGGGTCGGGGTTGGAGGAGCCGATGAATAGCCGTCCGCGATCGGCGGCAAAGGTCTTGGCGTGGAAGGGTCGTCGATCCCGTGCCGCTGCCCCGTAGCGTGCTGCCGATGCCAATTCGGCTGCCGCGGCGACGCTGCTGGTGATTGCGCCGCTCACCAATCGTGCCGCACAGATCGAACCGCCGCAGACTGGCTTTCAGCAGCGGCAGACGCGCTGGTGCGTAGTCGGCATGGACGAAGGCAACGTGGTCGTGGCGATGCTGTTCAATGGCATTGTCGCCCGGCACGAAGTATGCGGCGATTGCGACGAGTTCGCCTGTTGGGAGCCCTGTCGCTTGCGCCAGCTTCCCCGCCACAGCATGCCGGCCGCGGCACCGCCCAGCGCCTTGGCCAGATCGTCGCTGATCATACGCACCTGCGCGCAGGTGAGCTCCAGCGTTCCGGTAATCAGCTCTTGGATGAGCGGCAGCGTGCGCATGCAATCCACATAGGCTCGCGCGGAGGGATCAAGCTCGATCACCGAGCCGCGTGCCGCAAGCTTGCGGCGCCTTGCCCGCTCACAGGCCACTGGATCTTTGCTGCGGGGTAGCTCGACGCAGAGCGCCAGTCGCGGGCGAAATCCGCTTCCCCTCGTCCACAATCGGCTCGGACGCGAGAGCCCCCCTCGCTAAATATTTTTGATGCGCTGCAACAAAGATGCCAACGGCGGTTTGTACACTGGCTGGTAGAGTTATTTGCAGGGGGCAGGCTTGATGGCAGTCGACTGTTTGCGACCGCGGGTCGCCCTGGCCCTGCAGGGTGGCGGTTCGCACGGTGCCTATGGTTGGGGCGCGATCGAGCGCTTCCTGCAAGAGGATGTCGAAATCGTCGCTATCAGCGGCGCGAGTGCCGGAGCGCTGAACGGAGCGGCGGTCGTCGCGGGAATGTCCGCGAATGGCAGGAAGGGCGCGCTCGAAGGTCTCGAGCGGCTTTGGACAACCGTGGCGCGACTGTCGCCGTTGCGCACGCTGGACGGCGGTTGGCTGCCAGGCTCGCTCATGGAGCCCTGGATCCGCTTGTCGCTGCAATGGGGCAAATTGTTGTCCCCTCTTTTGTCCCCGCTGATGCCCGGCGTCCGCGACATGTCCGTCCTGCGCCGCATCGTGTCGGAAACGATCGATCTGAGCGGATTGCGGCGCGGGGGAGCGATCCCCCTGCACATCTCCGCGACCCGAGTGGCCAATGGCAGCGCGCGGCTGTTCGGCAACGAGGAGATTGATCTCGACGCGCTGATGGCATCTGCGTGCCTGCCCGAAGTCTTCGCGGCGGTGCGCATCGACGGGGAGGAATTCTGGGACGGCGGATACTCTGCCAATCCCGCGCTGGAACCGCTGCTTCTGGCCGAGGATGCGACCGATATTCTCATTCTGCAGATCACGCCCTTCGATGTCGACAAGGTCCACCATTCACTCTCCGCCACCGTAGCACGGATCAGTGACATCGGGTTCAATGCCTGTCTGTTGAGAGATCTGAAGGCGTTGACGGAGCTGCAGGAAGCGCTTCGCGAAAGCCCGAGCCCGCCAGGCGCCTTGAGGCCGATCGAGCGGATCAATCTCCATCTGGTGCAGGCCTCGCCCGAACTCTCTTCGCGAGGCCCCGCAAGCAAATCAGACACGCGTCCGTCCACGCTCCAGAATCTGCGCCGGATCGGCTACGAGACGATGGATGCCTGGCTTTCGGAGCATCGCCCCGAACTTGGCCACCGATCGACAATCACCAGGCAAGAGGCGGAAGCGGCCTGATGACGGATCGTCGGATCGGGCGCGCGTGGCTGCTCGCGCTTCGCGCGGTCCAGACGGTGGCGCTTCTGGTCGGGCTCGCCACCTTCGCCATCGGGCTCTGGCTCGCGGTGCTGGGCGGCAACCTCTACTACGCCGCGGCCGGCCTGTTGCTGATAACCGGCGGCGTGCTGGACTGGCGCGGGCATACAGGTCAGGGGGTGCAGGCGCTCGGTGCCGCGCTGGTGCTGACCATCACCTGGTCGCTCTGGGAAATCGCCGGCAAGGGTTGGCAGCCCGCCTGGGCGATCGACCTGGCAGGGCGTTGCGGCATCGTGGCGGTCCTTTTCGCGCTCGCCCTGGCGGCCTGGATGATGGGCCGTGGCGGGCGCGCCCGCCGCATTGCGGTCGGCAGCGGCTTCGGCGTGCTTGTCGTGATGGTCGCCTGCGTCGCGCTCGCCTGGGAGCGACCGGGCGCGCCGACGCATCCGCGTGCAGGTTTCGCGAGCGGCCCTGCCGATACCGACTGGACGGCATTCGGCGGCACCAACGCAGCCGAGCGCTACTCCGTTGCGGCGCAGATCACGCCCGCCAATGTCGCGGAGCTCCGGCCGGCCTGGGAGTTCCATACCGGCGACTTCGCCCCAAGCGACCGCGTTTCCTATGCAGCCCAGAACACGCCCCTGAAGATCGGCGACAGCCTGTTCCTGTGTTCGCCCGGCAATCGGGTCTTTGCTCTGGATCCCGCGACGGGCCGCGAGAAGTGGCGGTTCGAGCCGCGCGTCGCGCCGCGTGCGATGGAGTCCATGTTCTCGACCGCATGCCGCGCGGTGGGTTTCCACCGTGCGGCGGGGGGCCGCGCCGCCGCCTGCGCGGCCCGCGTCTACGTCGCGGTGGCGGACGGCCGGCTGATCGCGCTCGATGCCGCGCGCGGCACGCCCTGCCCCGGGTTCGGCCGCGGCGGAACGGTCGACCTCACGGCCGGCATGGGCCTGCGCGAACCGGGGCATGCGTCGAGCAACTCCGGGCCGGCGGTTGTCGGCAACCTCGTGCTGGTCGGCCAGCAGGTCAGCGACAACCAGCGCAGCGACGCTCCCTCGGGAGTTGTGCGCGCCTACGACGCGACCACCGGCGCCTTGCGCTGGGCGTGGGACGTCAAGCGGATCGATCGTCCGGGCGCGCAACTACGCCCCGGCGAGATCTGGCCGCAGGGAACGCCGAACGTCTGGAACGTCATCTCGGCCGACGAGCAAATGGGGCTGATCTTCCTGGGCACCGGCAATGCAGGCAACGATCATTCCGGCGGCCGGCGCGATCCCGCCGCCGACCGCTTCAGCTCCGCCGTCGTCGCGGTCGAGATCGACAGCGGTGCCACGCGCTGGGCCTTCCGCACCGTCATCAACGATCGCTTCGACTATGATGTCGGCGCGCAACCCGTCGTTACGAACATCACGATTGGCGGGGTCCGCCGGCGCGTGGTGATCCAGGGCACCAAGACTGGCTCGCTGTTCGTCCTCGACGCGGCCAGCGGCCGGCCGCTGCGGCCGGTCGCGCAGGTCCCCGTGCCCCGCGGGGGCGTGCGCGGAGAGCGGCTCTCCCCCACCCAGCCACAATCCGTGTTCTACCCGAACTTCGCCGGTACGCCCGGCCGGAACCCCGAGCGGATCGATGCGCGCTACGCCTTCGGCCTCACGCCGATCGACGCGGCGCTCTGCCGGCTTCAGTTCCAGCGGATGCGCTACGACGGGATGTACACGCCGCCCACGGCAGAAGGTCTCGGAACGCTGCTGTTTCCGGGCACGATTGGCGGTCTCAACTGGGGCGGCCTGACCGTCGACCCGAACCGCGGGATCGTCGTCACCAACAACAGCCGGCTCGCGAACCAGGTGCGCCTGGTGCCGCGCGCCGAAGTGAAGGACATCGCCATCGGCGACGGCGGTCGCCGGCCCGACCAGCATGTCGCGCCGCAGAAGGGTGCACCGTGGGGCGTCGATCGGCCGATCTGGCTCTCGATCCTGGGCGTGCCGTGCACCACGCCGCCGTGGGGATTCATCGCCGGAACCGATCTCGCGACGGGACGGATGCTGTGGAGCCGGCCGCTGGGAACCGGCGTTGATTCGGGACCGCTCGGCATTCCCATGCGGCTGCGCGTCGCCATGGGCACGCCGAACATCGGCGGCGGCGTGGCGACTGCGACGGGGCTGACCTTCATCGCCGCCGCGCAGGACGATTATCTCCGCGCGTTCGAGACGGATACCGGCCGGCTGCTCTGGTCGGGCCGCCTGCCCGGAGGCGGACAGTCCTCGGCGATGACATACATGCATCGTGGTCGCCAATATGTCGCCATCGGCGCCACGGGGCACAAGCAGCTCAAGACCAGGGCGGGCGACGCGTTGATGGTCTTCGCGCTGCCGCCGGCGGCTGGGCGGGCCGCACGATGATCGCCGCCGCCGGGACCGGCCCGAGGGGCAGGAACGCATGAACGCCTCCTCGATCCTGCATCCGGCAGGGCCGATCGCTGCGGCCAACCGCGAGATCCTGATCAACGCGCTGGCCGTGATGCTGTCGATCGTCATTCCGACGATCCTGCTGGCGATCGCGACCGCGTGGTGGTTTCGGGCCGGCAATCGCCGTGCGCGCCGGGACGAGGCGTTCGTCTACTCCGGCCGTATCGAGCTGGTAGTCTGATCGATCCCGCTGCTGACGATCCTGTTCCTCAGCGGGATCATCTGGGTTGGATCGCACCGGCTGGATCCGACGCGTCCGATCAAGGCGCCGAACGGCGAGCCGCCGTTGCAGGTGGAGGTCGTGTCGCTCGACTGGCGGTGGCTGTTCATCTATCCCGAACAGGGCATCGCCACCGTCAACGGGCTGGTCTTGCCGGTCGGTCGGCCCGTCCGCT
The DNA here is from genome assembly GCF_056790315.1 of Sphingobium sp. VMM. Classification (NCBI taxonomy): domain Bacteria; kingdom Pseudomonadati; phylum Pseudomonadota; class Alphaproteobacteria; order Sphingomonadales; family Sphingobiaceae; genus Sphingobium; species Sphingobium sp. VMM. The sequence continues at coordinate 108,772 of NZ_JBXGSI010000011.1, read as the reverse complement.
TCCGCCTGACCTCGGCCAGCGTCATGAACGCCTTCTTCGTGCCCAGGCTTGGCAGCATGGTCTATACGATGAACGGCATGGCGACCGAGCTGAACCTGCTCGCCAGCGTTCCGGGCCGATACCAAGGACTATCGGCGCACTACAGCGGCGAAGGGTTCCCCGACATGCGCTTCGAGGCGGTCGCCGTGCCGCCTGCGCGCTTTTCGATCTGGGCCGCACGGATCGGGAGCCGCGAGGGGTTGCCGCTCGATGCCCGGACCTACGCTGTGATCGCCCGCCAGCGTCGCGACCGCCGCGCATTCGCCTTCCCGGCGGTGCAGCCCGGCCTGTTCGACGCGATCGTCACGCAGCGGATCGGTCCGTCGGCTGGGCCGCGCCAGGATCGATCTTCCACTGATGCGGAGAACAGTTGATGCTGGGTCGCCTCGACTGGTCGGCGATCCCGCTCCACGAACCGCTGCCGTTGGTCGCGGCCGGGCTGGTGGGCCTTGCCGGCGCGTTCGCCTTGTGGTGGACAACGCGGCAGCGGCTCTGGCCGTATCTGTGGCGCGAATGGATCACCACGGTCGATCACAAGCGGGTCGGCGTGCTCTACTGCCTGCTCGCCCTGCTCATGCTGGTGCGAGGGCTGGTCGATGCGGTGATGATGCGGACCCATCAAGCGGTGGCGGTCGGCGCGTCGCAGGGATATCTGCCGCCGGACCATTACGACCAGATCTTCTCGGCGCACGGCACGCTGATGATCTTCTTCGGCGCGATGCCCTTGCTGGTCGGCCTGATGAACTTCGTCGTCCCGCTCCAGATCGGGGCGCGCGACGTCGCCTTTCCGACGCTGAACGCGGTGAGCTTCTGGCTGACGGCCAGCGGCGCGCTGCTGGTCAACATCAGCCTCGTCATCGGCGAGTTCGCGCGCACGGGCTGGCTGCCCTACGCTCCGCTGAGCGAGACCACCTATTCGCCCGGCGTCGGCGTCGACTATTATCTGTGGGCGATCCAGATCGCAGGTGTCGGCACGCTGCTGAGCGGCGTCAATATAGTGACGACGATCGTCAAGCTGCGCGCGCCCGGCATGACGATGATGCGTCTGCCGATGTTCTGCTGGACGTCGCTCGGGGCCAACCTGCTGATCGTCGCCGCCTTCCCGATCCTGACCGCCACCGTCACGATGCTGACGTTCGACCGCTATCTCGGCTTCCACTTCTTCACCAACGAGGCCGGCGGCAACCCGATGATGTTCGTCAACATGATCTGGGCATGGGGCCATCCGGAGGTCTACGTACTCATCCTGCCGGCCTTCGGCATCTTCTCGGAAGTCTTCTCGACCTTCTCGGGCAAGCCGTTGTTCGGCTATCGCTCGATGGTCGCCGCGACGCTGTTCATCGTGGTGGTGAGCTTCACGGTGTGGCTGCACCACTTCTTCACGATGGGCGCGGGCGCGGACGTCAATGCCGCGTTCGGCATCGCGACCAGCGTCATCGCGGTGGGCACGGGCGTGAAGATCTTCAACTGGATCTTCACCATGTGGGGCGGCACCGTCCGGTTGGAGACGCCGATGCTGTGGAGCCTCGCCTTCCTGGGCGTTTTCACGATCGGCGGCATGACCGGCGTCCTGCTCGCGGTGCCACCGGCCGACTTCGTGCTGCACAATTCGGCCTTCCTGGTGGCGCATTTCCACAATGTGATCGTGGGCGGCGTGATCTTCGGTGCGATCGCGGGCTACACCTACTGGTTCCCCAAGGCCTTCGGCTTCCGCCTGCACGACGGCTGGGGCAAGATCGCCTTCTGGCTTCACCTTGCGGGCTTCGCCGCCGTCTTCATGCCGATGTACTGGCTGGGGCTGGAGGGGATGACCCGTCGCCTCCAGCATATTCACAATCCCGAATGGACGCCGTTCCTCTGGACGATGGTGAGCGGTGTGCTGGCCAGCGTCGCGGGCACGGTCGCGCTCGTCGTCCAGCTGTTCGTGTCGATCCGCGCGCGCGATCGGCTGCGCGACGAACTGGGCGATCCGTGGCACGGGCGCACGCTGGAATGGGGACTGCCGTCCCCGCCCGCCTTCTTCAACTACGCGGTGTTGCCGAAAGTCGAGGGCGAAGATGCCTATTGGCGGATGAAGACCGCTGTCATCGATCGCGGCGCGCTGCCCGAGGAGCCCGACTACAAGCCCGTCCATCTGCCGCGCCGCAGCCCCGTCGGCGTGGTCGTGGCGTTCTTCTCCACCCTGATCGGGTTCGCCGCGATCTGGCACATATGGTGGCTGGTGATCCTGGCGCTGACGGGCGTCTTGGTGTCGTTCGTCGTCTACGCGTGGCGCGACATCCACGAGGAGGAGGTGCCCGCCGACGAGGTCGCGCGACTGGATCACGAGGGCCGCGCACCGCGCGAGCGGGCACTCGCCCGGTTGAAGGCGGAGGCACGCGCATGAGCGCAGCCGCCCGGAACGGCCCGCGCGAGGAGACGGGTTGGGACGGCCCGCCGGACCAGTCGATCACCACCGCCTACGGTTTCTGGATGTTCCTGATCGGGGACATCATCATGTTCGCATCCTTCTTCGCAGCCTATGCGGTGCTGGCGAAGAACCAGGCCGGTGGCCCTGGCCCAGCCGACCTGTTCGAGATGGAGAGCGTCGCGCTGCAGACGCTGTGCCTGCTGACGTCGACCCTCACCTGCGCCTTCGTCAGCGTGACCATGAAGGGGCGGAAGATGATCGCCACGCAGGCCTGGCTGGCGGCCACGGGGCTGCTGGGCACGGTCTTCGTCGGCCTGGAGATCCGCGAGTTCCTGCATCTGGTCGAGATCGGCGCCTCGCCCCAGCGCAGCGCGTTCCTGTCGGCCTTCTTCATGCTCGTCGGCTGCCACGGCGTTCACGTCCTGGTCGGCCTGATGTGGCTGGGAACGATGATGGCTCAGCTGCTGGTGCGCGGGTTCAAGCCCTATGTCCAGCGGCGGCTGCAATGCTTCATGCTTTACTGGCACGCGCTCGACATCGTCTGGGTCGGGCTCTTCTCCATCGTCTACGTGTGGGGCAGCATCGCATGAGCGACGCGACATCGCGCGATCCGAGCGCCCCGGGAGAATCGCAGGAGCAGGAGCAGGAGGAAGCGGGAGGCGGTGGCTGGGGCGTCTATATCCTCGGCTTCGTGATCGCGCTGCTGCTGACGGGCGCGACGTTCGTGGTCGCGCTGACCGGGCTGGTGTGGGCGCCGGCGCGGCCCGTGGCAATCGTGGTGCTGGCGGTCGCCCAGATGGGCGTCCATCTCGTCTTCTTCCTTCACCTGACGTCCGGGCCGGACAATCGCTCCAATGCGGTCACGGTCGCCTTCGGCGCCTTCGTCTGCCTGCTGGTGGTGTTCGGGTCCGTATGGATCATGACCCACCTGTCCCACTCTACGCACAGTCCTGCGGCGCACCGCGGCATGTAGCCGGCGTCCTCCCACCTTCCTTCCCCCAACGGAAAATCTGCCATCATGACCGACCATGCCGACGATCGCTCCAACGATGATCCGCCCCAGGATGGCGAGGATCACGCCCGGTCCGATCCATCGGCGGGCACCGACGAGCGCAAGGATGCGCATGACAGGAAGGAAGGCGACGCCGAAGCCGAGCACCAGGAGGGCGGCGGCGACGATGAGGACGAGGACGACGACAAGCCGTCGCTGCTCCAGCGGCCGTGGTTCCGCATTCTCGCGATCGTGATCGTGATCGCGCTGGTGATCGGCGGGATCGCCTACTGGATACACTACAGGAACTACGGCAAGTTCCAGCAGAGCACCAACAACGCCTATCTGGAGGCTGATGACGTTTCGATAAGTCCGAAGGTCTCGGGCTATGTCATACGCGTGCTGGTCGGGGAGAATCAGTTCGTCCGCGCCGGCCAGCCGCTGGTGCAGATCGACGCCCGCCAGTCGCTCGCGGATGTGGCGCAGGCGCAGGCGCAGGTCGCCGCTTCCTATGCCAACGCGCGCTCGGCCGAAGCGCAGATCGGCCAGCAGCGCGCGCAGATCGCGCAGGCCGCCGCCGAGCTCGCCGCCGCGCAGGACAAGCTGGCGCATGACCAGCTCGAGGTAGACCGCTACGCGCCGCTCGCCGGATCCGGTGCCTCGCCGCGGGAGCGGCTGGCGCAACTCGTCTCGCAGCGCAACCAGTCGGCGGACACTGTCCGCTCGCGGCGCGCCACCGTCGTCGCGCAGCAGCGTCGCATCGGGCAGCTGCGTGCATCGGTCGATCAGGCGCTGTCACAAGCCGAGGCGGCCAAGGCGCAGGTTCGCTCTCTGGCGGTAGACCTGGGCTCGACCATGCTCCGCGCGCCCATCGACGGCATCGTCGGCAACAAGAATGTGCGGGTCGGCCGCTACGTGCAGGCGGGCACCGAACTGATGGCGGTGGTGCCGCTCGGGGCGCTCTATCTGAAGGCGAACTTCAAGGAGACGCAGCTGACCTTGATGCGGCCGGGGCAACCTGCGACGATCCACGTCGATGCCCTGCCGGGGGCAAACATCCCGGGCGTGGTGGAAAGCATCGCGCCGGCAACCGGCGCACGCTTCTCGCTGCTGCCGCCGGAGAATGCGACAGGCAACTTCACCAAGATCGTGCAGCGTGTCCCCGTGCGGATCCGCGTGCAGGCAGGCCCAGAGGCCCGGCGCGTGCTGGTATCCGGCCTGTCGGCCGAAGTGTCGGTCGATACGCGCGCCATGCAGGGCTATTCACAGCGCGTCGAGCGTGAGGCGGAAGAGCAGACGAAGGTCATCGAACACCGCGACAAAGCCATTGAGCAGCAGGTCGAGGCGCAGCGCTGATGCCAGCGGGGACAAAGAAGGGCGGGAGACGAGACGCGGACGCGTCGGCCTGGCTCGCGGTGCTGGCGGGCACGATCAGCGCCCTGATGGCAACCCTGGATATCTCCATCGTCAACGCCGCGCTTCCGACGATCCAGGGCGAGGTCGGCGCGAGCGGATCCGAGGGAACCTGGATCGCGACGGCCTATCTCGTCGCGGAGATCATCGCGATCCCGCTGACTGCATGGCTCGAACGCCTGTTCGGGCTGCGGCTGGTGCTCATCGTCGCGACCATCGCGTTCGTCAGCTTCTCGCTGTTGTGCGGCACGGCGGACACCCTGTCGGTGATGCTGATCGGGCGCGTCGGCCAGGGCTTCTTCGGGGGCATGCTGATCCCCACCGCGATGACGATCATCGCCACCCGGCTGCCGCCGCATCAGCAGCCGATCGGCACCGCAATGTTCGGTGCGACGGCGGTGCTCGGCCCGGTGCTGGGGCCGCTGCTGGGCGGCTACCTGACGGAATCCTTCAGCTGGCACTATGCCTTCTTCATCAACGCGCCGGTGGGCGCGCTGACGCTGGTCCTGATGATGATCGGCCTGCCCGGGGAGCCGACCCGTTTCCACCTGCTGCGAGAGGCCGACTGGCTCGGCATCGTCGGGCTGGCGATGGGCCTCGGCGGTCTTACCGTGGTGCTGGAGGACGGTCAGCGCGAACTGTGGTTTGCATCGCCGATGATCCGCAACCTGGCGATCGTCTCGGCGTTGGGGTTCGTGCTGCTGTTCATGGGCCAGTTCCTGTCCCGCAAGCCCGTCATCAAGCTCGCGCTGCTGCTGGATCGCAGTTTCGCTGCTGTCTTCGCCGGCGCGCTGGCGGTGGGCGCGATCCTGTTCGGCATCTCCTACCTGATCCCGCAATATCTCGCCAACGTGGCAGGCTACAACGCCTTCCAGTCGGGCCAGATCGTGCTGCTGAACGGCCTGCCGATGCTGCTGACGATGCCCCTCGTCCCGCTGCTCATCAAGAAGGTGGATGTCCGCCTGGCGGTGTGTTCGGGGATGCTGATCATGGCGGTCGGCTGTTTCATCGATACTGACCTCGATCCGGAGTCGACCGGCAGCGCCTTCTACGTCGGGCAGGTGCTGCGCGGGTTCGGGCAGGTGCTGGCGCTGCTGTTCCTCAATCAGGCCGCCGTCAGCTCGGTTCCTCCGGAGGACGCCAGCGACGCCTCGGGCCTGTTCAACGCCGCGCGCAACCTGGGCGGCTCGTTCGCACTCGCGCTTATCACCGTCCTTCAGGAACAGCGCACCTATCTGCACGAACGTCGCCTGGCCGAAACGCTGTCGCGCACCTCCGAGCAGGTGCAGACCTATGTCGGGGACCTCGCCCGGCAGTTCGGAGCGGGCGACGCCGTCGGCGGCATGGCACGCGCGCTCCGGCAACTCGGCCAACAGATCACCGGACAGGCCACGGTGATGACCTACAACGATCTGTTCTTCACCTTCGGCATCATCACCTGCGCGCTGATCCCGATCAGCCTGCTGCTCAGGCCGCTTGATCCCGATAAACCGATGGCTGCGCACTGATGCCCCTGCCCTTCCCCAAACGCCTCGCACCGCTCCTGCTGGCCCTCCCGCTCGGCGGGTGCATGGTAGGGCCGGACTATGCCGCCCCACCGACCATTGCCGCGGGCGCGGAGGGCGGCGCGCCCTTCCGCCGGGTCGGCGATCTGCCGACGCGGCCTGTGGTGGATGCCGGCTGGTGGCGCGCGTTCGAGGATCCGCTGCTCGACCGGCTGATCGAACAGGCGCTGGCATCCAGCCCGAGCATCGCCATCGCCGAGGCACGTCTGCGTCAGTCGCGTGCCACCCTGCGCGAGCGACAGGCCGATCTGCTGCCGCAGGCCGGTGCGAACGCCAGTTACCTGCGCTACCGTCTGCCGCCGCTCGGCCTGGACAAGATCGTCGGCGGGAATTCGACCGCCGGGAGTTCGACCGGGGGACAGGCACCGGGCGGCACCGCCGGCGAGGCCGCGGCCGCGGCCGAGGACGCGACTACCGGCGGGCTGTGGTCCGTCGGCTTCGACGCGACCTGGGAGATCGACATCTTCGGAGGACGTCGCCGCCAGCGCGATCAGGCGCGCGCCGAGGCGGAGGCGGCGGAGGCGCGCGTCGCCGACGCGCAGGTAAGCCTCGCCGCGGAAGTCGCTCAGGCCTATATCGACCTGCGCGACCAGCAGCAGCGGCTGATCCTCGCCGTCGAGGCGACCCGGACGGACGAGCAGTCGCTCTCGCTGACCCGGCAGCTGTACGAGCGCGGTGCCGCTTCGCTGGAGGAGGTGGCGAGGCTGCGCACCCAATTGGCTCAGTCGAAATCGCAGGAAACACCGCTCTCAGCGCAGGTGGAGCAGTCGCTCGATCGGATCGCGGTCCTGATCGGGCGCGAGCCGGGCTTCGTCGATGCCGATCTGGCGCGCGCCGCGCCCTTGCCGCTCGTCCCCGCGCGGGTGCCGGTGGACGATCCCGCCGCCATGCTCCGGCGCCGGCCGGACGTTCGCGCGGCGGAACGGCAGATCGCGGCCGCCACGGCGCGCATCGGCGCCACTACCGCGCAGCTGTTCCCGAGCGTGTCGCTGCTTGGCTTCATCGGCCTGGGCGCACCATCCCTGGGCGACCTGAAGCTCGACGACTACACCGCGATCGGCACGCCGATGCTGCGGTGGAACTTCCTGAACTTCGGCCGCGGCCGCGCGCAGATCCGGCAGGCGGAAGCCGGCCGCGACGAGACCCTGGCGCAGTATCAGCAGACGGTGCTGCAGGCGTTGCAGGATGCCGAGAGCGCGCTCGCGACATTCCGCGGGCAACGGGGCGCGCTCGGTGAGCGCATCGCGGGGGAGCGGTCGGCGACGCAGGCGGCGGCGCTGGTCCGCCAGCGTTATGCACGCGGCGCGGCGAGCCTGATCGACCTGCTCGACAGCCAGCGTCAGCTGAACAGCGCCCGTCAGCAGCTGACACAGAGCCGGGCCGACCTCGCCAACGGATATGTCGCCATCGCCAAGAGCCTGGGGCTCGGATGGCGCGCTTCGCCCCCGCCTGCCGCGGACCGGCCTTCATCCGGCCTGTGAAGGAGTGATCCGAAGATCGCTCGATCGGTGGCTGGCGCTAACAAATGCAGCCACCCGCCACTGCCGACCGTCCTCGCCCGGCGTTCCGCCGTGCCGGAGGGGGTGGGAGCGGCGCGGCGGCCGCGCCAGCCGCAAGGGTGGCGATGGTCCTGAAAGGCCAGGCACCGCCTCGCGTCATCCGAACGGAAGGGCCAGTGGAAACGGCCTTTCAAGCCTGCCCCCCGTGGCGCGAAACGCATGGGCCGCTGGCGTTACGTCATCGCGGCGAGCAAGCGATCGATCGTGGTCGTGGCGAAGGCGGTGTAATGATCGCCGACGGCGTGCGGTACCAGCAGATCGCGGCCCGACAGAAAGGCACCGCAGCTGTAGATGACATTCGGGACGTAGCCGCCGCGATCCTCCGCGCGGGGGCGCAAGAGCGGACGCGGGGTGCGCGCGAGGATGCGGGTGGGATCGTCCCTGTCGAGCAGCACCGCGCCCATGGAATAGGAACGCAGCGGCCCCACGCCATGCGTCAGGACCAGCCATCCCTCGTCGATCTCGACCGGGGAGCCGCAATTGCCGACCTGCACGGCTTCCCAGCCGGCATGGGGCTCCAGCAGCAGCGTTGCCTCGTTCCACTCGTACGGATCGTCCGACCGCATCAGGAACATGTTCTCGCCGTCGATCCGACCCAGCATGACGTAACGCCCACGGATGCGCCGGGGGAACAGCGCCATGCCCTTGTCGCGCGCGCAGTGGCCGGTCAGGGGACGTAGGCTGAACCGGTCGGTGCCGATCACCTCCAGCATCTCGCTCCGGGCGGCGCTGCCGCTGAAGGCGGTATATGTTCCAAAGAGCCGCACTCTGCCATCGTCCTCGACGAAGCGGACGAGGCGCATGTCCTCGATCCCCTGCTTCTGGCTTGGCGTCGCCGGAAACAGCACGACCTCGGACGGATCGGTCCCCTTCGGCCATGTGAACAGGACGCCGTGCTCCCCTTCGGCCTCGATCCGGGGCGTCGTCGCCCGATCGGCCGACGGCTCCACCACCGGCACCTGGCCCGGCGTCCAGCGCAGCACGCGGAACGTGACGGACGAGATATGCCCCTCCCCCACACCGCGCAGCGCCATCAGCAGGCGCGTCTCTCCTGGGACGAGGCCGCTCTGATCCGGATGCGGCACGATGCTGGGATTGAAGAGCGCTGCGGATTCATAGGCATATTCCTGGCTGAAGAAGGCGCCCGCCACGATCGTCCGTGCCTCGTCCATCGCCGGTAGCACCTCTTCGCGGGCGAGCGCAGCGTACCGGTCGTGCAGCCGGCCGCCCGGATCCCGCATGCGCTGACTCAACGGATCGCACATGTCCGCCAGCAGCGCGGCGATCTCCGCTTCCGGGATCGCGGCGATGCGATCGGCGATGCGGCGGCGGCGCAGACAGGGTTTGTGCACACCTTCGGGATCACCGGGATCGAACGGCCGCACCAGCGTGCGGGCGGGATTCGGCCGTATGACCAGCGGCAGGGTGTCGAAAACATGAGGGTCGGGCATGGACGCGGATGTTCCTGGATCGGGGCGGTGAGAGGCTGGACAAAACGTACGCTGAGCATCGTCTCATATCCGGTAGGCGTGACGACCTCAGCCGACCGGGATTGCCGATTTCGCTTCGTCAGATCGTTGCCAACAGGGCCGATGGACGCGTCCCGTTGAACAATCGGCGCGACTTGCACCCACTTCGATCCAGCTGAATTGCAGGTCAGGTCAGCGTTCGGTAGCGCCCGTCGCCCCGCCGAGCGCGCACCTTCGTCGCGAATTTGCGGCGGATCTTAGGAAAGCGATCACGCGGCCAGCGGCAAGGAGTAGGCGGCGATGCGCCGTTCACGCCAGGCGCGCAGCATCTGCACCTGCAAGCGATCCAGTTCGGCGGAAGTCGGCTGCGGGGGCGATGACATAGTTCCGGTCTCCGGCTCGGCTTTTCCCATCGGCGCACGCTGACGAATTACAGGATCGTCATGAGAGCTCATCAGTGCGGCCAGCGCCTGCCGGGCACGGGTAACACGGCTCTTCATTGTGCCGAGCGGCACGCCCTCTGCCAGCGCGGCATCTTCATAACTGAGCCCGTCAATTGCGACCAGGTTCAGAGATCTCTGATGGACAGGGGTCAGCCGTTCCCAAGCCTTCCCGATATCCTGCAACTCGATCACCTTTTCTTGCGAAGGCTCAACCGGTGCATCTGGCATGTCGTCTCCGCGGCTATCGGTCCGCGCGATCTTTTGCCACCGCATGCTGCTCAAAAAGCAATTCTTCAGTATGCGGTAGCACCAGGCCTTGAAGTTCGTCCCGGGGGTGAAGCGCGCCCTGGCCCGCCAGGCACGTAGCGACGTTTCCTGCACAAGGTCCTCAGCCGAGTCCCGGTCACGGGCAAGCGACCACGCATATCTGCTCAGCGCTGGAAGGACCGCGCAAAGGCAGCGCTCGAATTCAGCGGCTTCGAGCGTGGCCCCCTCGCATTCCGGGGCAGGCGACTGGATAGCCCTCGTCATCAATGCGCGTTCCCATGAATGACCCAGAAGTTAGTACACCATCCGGTATACTTCGACTGGCTTGACGCGCGAGGAGCTAATAGGTTCCGGGGCGATCGGAGTGTCGGGAGAGGTTCGGGCGGAGCGTTCCGCATGAAGGTCCTGGCAGGAGGGCCTTGTCAGCGATCGCTAGAAATCAGAGTCGACGGTCCATCGCTGCGCGTGCGCGCCACGGGCGGTGCGCCTCCCGGCAATTCCCAGCCGCCAGATCCATCTCGCGCGGCGCTGTGACGATCGTCCAGTCGACGAGCTGACGGGCAAACTGCTCCGCCCCGGAATCGAAGGCGGCCGCTATGGCGGATTTGCTGTTTGCCGACGCAGGCACTTCGACGTTGAAATGCTTCGTATCGGGTTGATCGACACAACGATGCATGATGGTCGCTGTCCCCGAAATCCGCACGACCGGCGCGATATCGGGATCGTCCATTTCATATCGGGCCTCGAAGCGATCCACGTCGATCTCAAGCCGTGAACCGCCGCGGCCTACGCCCCGGGTGCGGGCCAGATCGATATGCGGTGCGCGCAGCGCGAACTGACGGCCAAGCAGCTGAGTCATAAGTTCCGGCACGGTCGCCACCCAGCGCGCATCCTTCAGATAGAGCATCGTCTGCCCCCGCGTCGTCAGTATGCGGTCCCCATCCGCTTCGGGCGGCAGATTGATCCGCCCGAGCGAAAGATGCTGTCGCGCGGTCCTCTGCTCCGGTTGAGGCAAGGAGGGCGCGGGCTGGATCGCACCGAAGCGGAAGAGGGTGTCACGCTTGCCGCCGCCCAGCAGGCTCCCGCATCCCGTCAGAAACAGCAAGGACGCCATTGCGAGCACGACGGATGAGGATCGCACAGGTTTCATTCCGGTAGCTCCAGTTCGGCGCCGCTGTCCTTGCCAAGGGCCTGCCTTGGACTGCGGCGGATCTGACGAATCAGGCCATTGAGCGTTTCAGTGGTCTCCTGCAGGCTCTGCATGGCCTCGTTGATCGCCGGCAGCGTGGTCGTACCCACCGAGTCGCTCTGGTTCCGGACATCGGCGAGCACTCCGCGCACGTCCCCGATCGCCAGCTTGAGCTCGGCCGCGGTGTCGGAGATGTCCGCGAACGCCTGCCGTCCGTCGCCATTGGCGATGTCCTTCACGGACGCGGCCGCATCCCGGATGTCGTCGGCGGCCCGGTCCAGCTTGGCGAGCGCCGATCCGGCGCGCGCGAACATGGCCCGGTTGGCCGCGATCTCGCCGGTGGTCAGACGGAGGTCGTGGACCGCCGATCCCACGTCGCGAATGGTCTGGTCGGACAGGAGCCTGTTGACCCGCTGCAACGCTTCCGTCGCGCTCTCCACCATCTGTCCACCTCCTTGCAGAAGGGACGAGAGCGCATTGGGCTTGCTCGCTATGATCGGGCGCCGCCCGCGACGCGCCTTGCGCAGCAAGGGCTTGCTGGGCGTTCCGGCGCTGATCTGCACGATGCTGACGCCCGATATGCCTTGCGTTTCGGTGGAGGCCAGAGAGTCGATCCGAACAGGTGTCCCGTGATCGACCTCGATGTCGGTGAGGACCCGATTGGGATCCTTTTCGTCCAGGGTGATATGCTGGATCTGGCCTACCTTGATACCGTTGAACTGGACATCCGCGCCGACGCTCAGACCCCGCACCGGCCCGCGAAAGATGATCCGGTAAAGATCATGCTCGCGGTTGAACTGCGCCTGCCCGAGCCAGACCACGAATATGATGGCCGCGATGAGGGTGAGGACGGAGATGATCCCCACAAGAGCGTAGTTGGCATGACGTTCCATTCAGCGCGCCTCCTTGGCCGCGGCGCGGCCACGCGGGCCCAGAAAATAGCTTTTGATCCAGGGATGATCCGATCGTTCAAGCTCGTCGATCGGGGCGATGGCCACGACCTTGCGGTCTGCGAGAACCGCCACCCGGTCGCAAATGGCGTAGAGCGTGTCGAGGTCGTGGGTGATCATGAAGACCGTCAGCCCCAGCGCGTCGCGCAGGGTGCGGATGAGTTCGTCGAACTCGCCGGCCGCGATCGGATCGAGACCGGCGGTCGGCTCGTCGAGGAAGAGGATGTCGGGATCCAGCGCGATCGCGCGTGCGACGCCGGCGCGCTTGCGCATGCCGCCGGAGAGCTCGGAGGGACGAAGCGCGCCGGCATTTTCGGGCAGCCCCGCCAGTCCGATCTTCAGCCGCGCAAGATCGCGGACGGTTTGCGGGCGGAGACCCGTATGCTCCAGGAACGGCGCTTCCACATTCTCCTGCACGGTGAGGAAGGAAAAGAGCGCGCCTTGCTGGAACATGACGCCGATGCGGCGCTCGGTAACGGCACGGGCCTGCGGGTCGGCGCTGTCGCGGCCGAACAGCTCGACCCGGCCCCCGTCCGGCGCCTTGAGCCCCAATATCGTGTTGAGCAGGACCGACTTCCCCGAGCCCGACCCGCCGACGACACCGAGTATTTCGCCGCGACGGACCTCCAGATCGAGATCCTCGTGAATGACCTTCTCGCCGAACGCGGTCCTCAGCCCCACGACCCGGATCGGAGCGGCGCCGTCCCTGTTTTCCTCGTCCCCGCTCACAGGTCGAGCACCATGAAGAGGATCGCGAAGATCGCGTCGAACATGATGAGCATGAACACCGACTGCACGACGGCCGACGTGACGTGCCGGCCCAGGCTCTGGACGTCGCCGCCCACCATCATGCCGTGACGGCAGCCGGCCGCCGCGATGACCAGCGCGAGAAAGGGCGCCTTGCTCATCCCGATCCAGAAATGCCGGAGGGCGACGGTGTCGAGCATGCGGTGGATGAAGAGCACCGGGTTTATGTCCATCGTCAGCCAGCTGACGATGATGCCGCCGACGATCCCGCCTATGTCGGCGCAGAATGTCAGGATCGGCATCATGGCAAGTGCCGCCAGGATGCGCGGGATGACGAGCGCGTCGAAACGGTCGACGCCCATGACCTGCATGGCGTCGGTCTCCTGGTTCATCCGCATCGATCCGATCTGCGCGGCGAAGGCGGACGCGGAGCGGCCGGCGAGGAGAATCGACGCGATCACGACGCCGAACTCGCGCAACACGGCGATGCCGACGAGTTGCACGGTGAAAATCTCCATGCCCAGCGTCGTAAGCAGGCTGGTGCCGACCAGCGCGATCACCGCACCGATGAAGAAGGTCATCACGAACACGATGGGAATGGCGTTGATGCCCGCTTCCTGCATCATCGCGACCAGAGGCACAGTCCGCAGCTTTCGCGGATTGCCGATGGTCCGCATGAGGGCGATCATCAACTGCCCCGCGAATTCGAGCATGTGATAGATGTCGAGACCGATGGTCACGACCTGTCGCCCGAAGCGATCGAGAAAGGCCATGATCCCGCCTTTGCCGCGCACCGGTTCATCGGTGTCGGCAAGCGCGGGCTGCACGATCTCGATCAGCCGCTTGAGGTCGTCCCGTTCCCCCGCATCAAAGGCCGCGGGATTCTCCAGGCACCGCAACAGGATCAGGGCGCCGCTCGTGTCGACCCGGCCGAGGGCGGCTATGTCGAGATGTCCGACCTTCTGGCCGCCAAGTTCCTGTTCGAGGCGCCGTTCGGCTTCGCCCAGGCAAAGCGCGGTCCAGTCGCCGGTCGGTTGCAGGCTCCGGCGCTCGTCGACTCCTGCAATAGCGAAATCCGCGTCCTTCATCGCACGAGGGCCAGCCCGATCCTGAACCTTGTCGTGTGGCGGTCGTAGTCGAGAAGATTCTCGCCATAGCCCACAAAGCTCTGGCCGAAGAGATAGAAGTCCGGGCCGCCCCCAAGGAGGCGCGGCAGAGGATAGGAGAGGTCGGCCGCTATAGAGCCCTTCCCGCTCGAGAAGTTGAACCGGGTGGACGTGGAGAGGCGCAACCCGTAATCCTCTCCAACCTCCATGAACAGCGACGTGTTGCCGCGATAACGCCGGATATCGGGATTGTCGGACCTGTCGCCGACGAAAAGCGAGAGGCGCGGAGCGACCGACAGCCGGTAGCCGCCCCCCAAGGGGATCGCCGCCATCGGCGCCAAATAGATGCTGTTGATGCTGCGCGAGTCAGTGCCATCCCGGCCGTTGGATTCATGCCGGATACCTGCCTGGGCGCTCAGGGAAACGCCGCTGTCCAAAGTCGCAGACGGCGTCAGGTAGAAAAGCTCGGGCTGGTAGTCGATATTGCGGAATGGGGAAGAATCCGCTCCCAGATCCCAGAACATCCGTTGTGAATAGGCAAAATGGAGCCCGTCGCGCCAGGAGCGCGGCCGGCCCTCGGCGCCACGCGTGCCGAACAACTGATATTTGAAGCTCAGCTGTATCCGCGCCTCGCTGTTGGTGCCTGGGCCATAGACCGCGTAGATCGGCTCATAGGCAGAGAGATTGCCGAGGAAGGCATTGCCCGGCCTTCGATCGGACGGCGGCGGTGCGACATTCGCCGCAACCGCCTGTCCATCCGGCGATGGCTCGCCCACCGTTGTCCGGGCCAGTTTCGGTTCGCTCGCGGCGGCTTGCAGGGCTGCAGAGACAGCCGGCGTGTTCCAGGCGGGAATGGAGATTGCCGCGCCCGCTTGCGTCAGGTCGGCCGGATCGGACAGGCGGTAGGCGGCCCGCGCGAAGCCGCCGGGCGGCACGGTGATATTCATCGGCGAGGCAGTGGTCCGGACAAGCCAGACGGTCCGGACGTCATCGGCCTGTTCCACCCGCGCCTCGATCCGGTCGGGCAGCGAAACCGATTGCGCATCGGCACCGCCGTTCAGCAGCCGAAGACCGACGAGCACCGCGCCGTCGGCATCGCGCTGCCCGGCCTCGCCGATCAGGATTTCGACAGGCGACGCCGCCAAAGCCGAGGGCGCGAGCAGAAGCGCAATGCCAGACAGCGCGCCGGAGAGGATGGCCCGTTTCATGCGAGGAGGTGCTGGCCGCTGTCCACCGGAATGATCGTCCCGGTGATGTGCCTTGCGGCATCGCTTGCCAGAAAGGCCGCGAGGGCGCCCACATCCTCGATCGTCACCAACTGGCGCTGCGGGACGGACCGCGCGGCACGGTCGAGAAGATCGTCGAAACGATCGATACCGCTGGCGGCGCGGGTGGCGATCGGCCCCGGCGAAATGGCGTGAACCCGAATGTCCTTCGACCCAAGCTCCGCAGCAAGGTACCGGGTCGCGCTTTCCAGCGCCGCCTTGACCGGCCCCATGAGATTGTAATGTTCCACCACGCGCTCCGACCCGTAGAAGGTGACGCTGAGCAGGCAGCCGCCGTTCGTCATCAGCGGCTCCGCCAGTTTCGCCATGCGCAGGAAGCTGTGGCACGACACGTCCATCGCCTGCGCGAAGCCTGCCGCCGAACAATCGACGACGCGGCCGTGGAGATCCTCGCGCGGGGCGAAGGCGATGGAGTGAAGCAGGAAGTCCAGCCCGCCCCAGCGCTGCTCGACCTGTGCGAACAACGCCTCAAGCTGACCGGGTTCGCGCACGTCGCACGGCGCCGTCCATTCGACGCCCAGTCGTTCGGCGACCGGCTCGACCCACGACTTCGCCTTGTCGTTGAGGTAGGTGGCAGCCAGGCGCGCACCGCAGCGCCGGAATGCGTCGGCGCAGCCGGTGGCGATGCTGTGTTCGTTCGCTATCCCGACCACGAGCCCACGCTTGCCTTCCAGGTTAACCAGCGATGGCATCAAGCGGCCCCAAACAGAGTGTTGAGGGTGTGGAGCGCGATCATGCGCTCCTCGTCGGTCGGAATGATTCGGATCGCGACGCGACTGCTCGGCAGGCTGATCCGCACGGCATCGGCCGCATTGGCGATTTCGTCGACCTCAACGCCTAGCCAGGCGAGCCGAACACAGATGCGACTGCGCATGTCGGCATGATGCTCCCCGATGCCGGCGGTGAAAACGATGCCGTCGAGGCCGTCCATGCTCGTGGCGAGGGCGGCCACCTCCCGAGCGGCGCGCCAGGCGAACAGGTCGATCGCCTCCTCCGCCTCGGCGGTGTGACTGTCCGACAGCGCGCGCATGTCGCTGGAGATGCCTGACACGCCCAGTAGTCCCGACTGGCGGTAGAGCATGTCCTCCACCTGCGCCGCCGTCATGCCCATTTGCGTCTGGAGGTGCAGCACCACGCCCGGGTCGAGCGCGCCGCAGCGCGTGCCCATCATCAGCCCGTCGAGCGCGGTGAAGCCCATGGTCGTATCGACACTGCGTCCGCCCGCGATGGCGCAAAGCGACGCACCATTGCCCAGATGTGCGGCAACCACCCGCCCGGCGGCGAGTTCGGGGTCGATCTCGGCAAGGCGGCCGGCGACATATTCGTAGGACAGGCCGTGGAAGCCGTAACGCCGGACTCCCTGATCGTGCAGCGCGCGGGGCAAAGCGAAGCGCGTGGCGATCGCTGGCCGATCATGATGGAAGGCCGTATCGAAACAGGCGACCTGCGGCAGGTCAGGGGCCAGCGCCGCGATGGCGCGGATCGCCGCCAGGTTATGCGGCTGATGCAGTGGCGCGAGCGGGCACAGCTGCTCCAGTTCCGCCAGCACGTTTTCGTCCACCAGGCAGGGGGAGGCATAAGCGGTCCCGCCATGCACGACGCGGTGGCCGATCGCGATGATCTCGCGCCCTTCCATATGGCCGCGCGCCCAGTCGAACAGCCATGCCAGCAGATCGGCATGGGTCAGGCCGGTCTCGCCTTCCCAACGCTGTTCCAGCAATGCGTGACCGCCCGCGTCGCGAATGACAAGGCTGGGCGAAATGCCGATGCGTTCGATCTTCCCGCCCGCTGCCAGGGTCGGGACCCGCTCGCCATCGAGACTGTACAGCCCGAACTTGATGCTGGACGAGCCGGAATTGAGGCTGACGATCGCCTTCATGCCTTTACCGGCTCCGACATGCCCGGCGCGGCTTTCGTCGCGGCGCGCGACAGCAAAGTCGCCACCGCGCAGGAGGCGAGGCGCGTGCGCAGGCTGTCCGCGCGGCTGGTCAGGATGATCGGCACGCGCGCGCCCAGCACCACGCCCGCCGCATCCGCGCCGCCCAGGAAGGTGAGCTGCTTGGCCAGCATATTGCCCGCTTCGAGGTCGGGCACGACGAGGATCTGCGCCTTGCCCGCAACCGGCGAGACGATGCCCTTTTCCCTGGCCGCCGCCTCGCTGATCGCATTGTCGAAGGCGAGCGGGCCATCCAGCACGCCGCCCGTGATCTGCCCCCGATCGGCCATCTTGCACAGCGCCGCCGCCTCCAGCGTGGTCGGCATGGCGGGATTGACCGTCTCGACGGCGGACAGGATCGCAACCTTCGGCTCGGCGATGCCGATGACATGCGCCAGATCGATGGCGTTGCGGATGATGTCCGCCTTTTCTTCCAGCGTCGGCGCGATGTTGATCGCGGCGTCCGTGATGATGAGCGGATCGGGATGGCCGGGAACGTCCATCACATAGGCGTGGCTGATCCGCCGTTCGGTGCGCAGGCCCGACGCGCGGGACACCACCGCGCCCATCAGCTCATCGGTATGGAGCGATCCCTTCATCAGCAGCGCCGCATCGCCCGACTGGACGAGCGCCACGGCCTTCGCGGCGGAATCATGGCTGTGGTCGCTGGCGACAAGGCGAAAAGCCCCAATGTCCCTGCCCGCTTCCCCGGCCGCCTTGCGGATGCGCGCTTCCGGGCCGACCAGGATCGGCTCGATCAGGTCAGCCTCGGCCGCCTCCACCGCCGCCGCCAGCGCGGCCGCCGAACAGGGATGCACGACCGCGGTGCGCACGGGTGCATGCGCCGTCGCAGCGGCGATCAGGCGGTGATAATCGTCATGGTCCGACAGGCGGATGTCGGGCAGCGCGATGCGCGGCCGCCGGATCTTCTCGGTCGGGGCCTTGACCTCGGCCTGCCCTGTGATGACCGTCTCGCCCTTCTGGTTCTCGCACCGGCAATCGAGGATCAGGATGGTCTTTTCGGGGCGCTTCTCCGCCACCGTCACCGACGCGGTGATGACGTCGCCGATTCCCACCGGGCGGAGAAAACGCAGCGACTGGCCCAGATAGATGGTGCCCGGCCCCGGCAACTGCGTGCCCAGCACGGCGGACAGCAGCCCGCCGCCCCACATGCCGTGCGCGATCACCCGGCGGAACATGTCGTTCGCCGCATAATCGGCGTCCAGATGCGCGGGGTTCACGTCGCCCGAAACAAGCGCGAACAGCTGGATGTCCCGATTGGACAGGGTGCGCGTGACGCTGGCGGTATCCCCTACCGCGATCTCGGCGAAGATGCGGTTCTCGATCATGTCCGGGTCGGTCACGCTCTCATTTCTCCAGCACGTAAAGGCCCGGCGCATCGGCGAGCACGCGATAGCCGCTAGCGGGCGCGCCCATCGGTGGCGGCGCGACGGGATCGCCCGAGCGCGCGTCCAGCCAGCGGCCCCATTCGACCCACCAGCTGCCCTGCTTTTTCTCGGCCGCTTCGCGCCACTCTGCCGGATCCCACGATGGCCCATCGAGGCTGCGCGTCAGCACCTCGTATCGCCTGTTCCTGTGCCCGGGCTCGGACACTATCCCGGCATTGTGACCGCCACTGGTCAGGACGTAGGTGATTTCCGCGCCGGTCAGCAGGTGGATCTTGTGCACCGAGGTCCAGGGCGCGACATGGTCGCGCTCCGTGCCGACGACGAACAGCGGCGATCGGATCGCGGCCATTGTCACCGTGCGACCGTCGACCTTGTATTTCCCCTCGGCCAGATCGTCGTTCAGGAAAAGCGTGCGCAGATATTCGCTATGCATCGCATAGGGCATGCGCGTGCCGTCCGCGTTCCAGGCCATGAGGTCGTTCATCGGCTCGCGCTCGCCCATCAGATAGGTATGGAGCCGGTGCGACCAGACGAGATCGTTGGAACGCAGGATCTGGAAGGCGCCGCCCATCTGGCTGCTGTCCAGATAGCCCTTGCTCCACATCATGTTCTCGAGGATGTCGAGCTGTGCCTCGTCGATGAACAGGCCCAGTTCCCCCGGCTCGCTGAACTCGGTCTGCGCGGCGAAGAGCGTGACGCTGGCGAGGCGATCGTCGCCATCGCGCGCCATGGCGGCGGCAGTGATCGACAGCAATGTCCCGCCCAGGCAATAGCCCGTCGCGTGGACCTTGGCCGCGCCCGTGATCGCGCCGATCGCGTCCAGCGCGGCAATCGGTCCGTGACGGCGATAATCGTCCAGGCGCAGGTCGCGGTCCTCGCTGCCCGGGTTGTGCCAGGAGATCATGAACACCGTATAGCCCTGCCCCGTCAGCCAGCGGACGAGCGAGTTCTCCGGCGACAGGTCGAGGATGTAATATTTCATGATCCACGCCGGCACGATCAGGATCGGCTCGGGTCGGACGGTCTTCGTCGTCGGCTCATATTGGATCAGCTCGATCAGCCGGTTACGGTAGACGACCTTGCCCTTCGCCGTGGCGACGGTCTCGCCCACCTTGAACGCCTCCGCGCCTACCGGAGGCTCGCCGCGGAACTGGCGCTGCGCATCCTCCAGCCAGTGCTGGAATCCATCGATCAGGCAGCGGCCGCCCGTCTCCGCGACCCGCTGCTGCAGCACGGGGTTCGTGGCGATGAAGTTGGCAGGCGCGAACAGATCGAGCATCTGCCGCGCGGTGAAGCCCATGATGTCCTCATGATGCTTGCCGACGCCGCCGATCCCTGCCGTCGCCGCATGCCACCATTGCTGGTTCAGCAGGAAGGACTGGGCGATGAGGTTGAAGGGCGGCCGCTTCCAGGCCGGATCGGCAAAGCGGCGATCCTGCGGCAACGGTTCGATCGCGGGCGTGGCATCGGCATCCCCGGCGCTGCGCGCGGCATAATCAAGCAGGCGCCAATATTTGCGGGCGAGCTTTGCGCCGAGATGAAACTGCTTGCCTGGCGCGCGAGCCAGGTGCGTCGCCCAGTCCGCTACCGCTAGCTGGATCGTCGAAGGCGCGAGCCCCATGGTCGCCTGCGCCAGCGCCGCGGCGGCGGCCCGATCGAGCATCTGGGTGAACCCGTCGAGCGGATCTATGGCCGAAGGATATGCCGGACTATCGTTACGTTTCATCGCCAACGCCCTCTGATCGGGCAAAGCGCCCGAAAGGATACAGCCGAAGAGCCCTGCTTCACGGCATCTGCCATTCGCCGGGGTCTAACCGTTCACGATCCCGTGGGACCGATCTCAGTGGCGAATTTAACGGTACTGCACGGAGTAGATAATTGGCAAGTGCGCATTGGAATTGTTTCACGCCCCGCGGACCTGCGCCGACCTGTATGCTGGATCGCGCGGGCGGCTTATGCCGGACCTGGGCTCTTCAGCATGGGCCATGGCGTAGTCAGCATATCCATCGCTCTTTCGAGATAATCGGACTTTGCCTGCGCACTGTTTTGTAGATCGTGGCGAAGCAGGATCCGATGCCGGGGGATAACAATCAGTATGTCGTGCAGAAATTGGGCGAATTCGACGACATTGCACCCCTGTTCGACTTTTAGTTCAGGTGTGTTCTCCAGAATATCCTCAAAGATTCGGATGCCGTTTTTGGCTCCAAAATCGGATTTGGCTTCAAAAAGTTCAGGCTCATGTTTCTTGAGCCACATAGCCAGCGATTCCACCCCCACGACATCGGGACGCAACGAGAGATCGAGCAATTTGCCAGCCACATGAATGATCTGGCTTCGCAACGAGCCAGCCTGGACGGAAGCGCTGACCAGATCGACCTCTTCCGACACAAAATGTTCGATTGAGGCAACAAGCAACGCCAGCTTCGACCCGAATCTGGAATAAAGCGTACGATTGGATACTTTTGCGGCGGCAGCAATATCCTCCATGCTTGCCCGCTCGACACCGTGCGTCACGAACTGTTCGAGAGCGATCTCGAGAATATGCTTTCCCAGTTGGACAGCCAGCTGGACGCCTCGAAGAACTAACCGTTCAACGCGAGAGCGACGCAAGGGGTGCTCATAGCAGCCTTGGCGGCATGATCTCGGGTAGGCTCCTGCTCGTTCGGGCGGATATGATCGGCCGCTGAGCGCCGGATCGGCGTCACGCGGGCGCAGTACGCCCCTTGAGCCAGGCGAGCCGCTGGATGTTATAGACCAGATTGGCCATGCCGATCTTGATCCGTGCTCGGGCCATGCCGATGGTACGCACGACGAGGCCCATGCGATGTTTCTGGCCGGCAAAAACGTGCTCGACGGCTGAGCGGACTGCCGACCGCTTCGCGTTGGCGCGGGCGATGCGCTCGGGCATGGGCCGGCGGTGCGGCTTGCGCTGGTGGATGTTGCTGGTGAACATGCCTTTGGCCAGGAACGCCTCGTTCTTCTTGGAGCGGTACGCGGTGTCGGCCCATACGCCCGAGGCTGTGTTGTTCGGGCTAATCAGGACCGGCAGCCGTGCGCCATCGTGCGCATTGGCGGCGGTGGCATCCCATGTGCGGATCAGGCCATGGGCCCGGTCGATGCCTATATGGTTCTTGTAGCCGAACATGGGGATGGCGAGATCGACCGGCTTGAACGCCTTGGGATCGGCGCCATCCTTCACCTTGGCCTTGGTGTATTTGACGCTCCAGCGTGCATCGGTGTCCTTCTGGCGGAGCTTGGCGGGCTTGTCCTTCCAGCGCTCGGGGATCCGGCCTTCCTTGATCGCTGCCTTCTCCTCCTGAGTGTTGCGCTGCTTGGGCGCTGGCACCACGGTGGCATCGATGATCTGGCCGCCCATGGCAAGATAGCCACGCTCGGTGAGCGCGGCGTCGAAGCGGGCGAAGAGCTTGTCGATCGCCTCGGCCTTCACCAGGCGCTCACGGAACAGCCACACGGTCGTGGCGTCCGGCACCGTCCCGTCGAGCCCAAGGCCGAGGAAGCGCTGAAACGACAGGCGGTCCTTGATCTGGAACTCCGTAGCATCGTCAGAAAGCGAGTAGAGCGCCTGGAGCACAAGGATCTTGAACATCAGCACCGGATCGAACGGCGGGCGTCCACCTCTGCCACGAGGGCTGCGACGCAGCGCGGCGACCAACGGACCACGGAAGACCTCGAAGTCGACCACCGCGGCCAGACGCTCCAGTGGATCGCCCGCCGCGCTCAGCGCCTCATACCGGTCCGAAAGATCGAAAAAGCCAGGCTGTCCTGCCATCACCGCCTCCCCTGTCGCACCGAGGCAGTGAATCATCTCGGGACGTCAAACGCTACCGGTTTTTCGAGGTGTCCAGCTCTTGCGTGGGCCTTCCACCCTTGGGACTGCGGGGGGGCAAGGTGTGGGCCATGGTTCCTCTCTTTTTTCTTCGCTTAGCGCATTTCGCCGGGGGGGCATCCGATTTGGCTTGATCGGCTTTTGACAACGGTCAATAACAGTACCCATTGGTCTAGTTACCTGCGCCTCGAGGGGATTGGAGCGAAAGCGTAGCCAAATGAGGATCAGCTGGAGCATAATATGACTGATATTGCGTTAGTTACCGGCGGGACGCGAGGTATCGGGGCGGCTATCTCGCAGGCGCTCAGGGCCGACGGATATGACGTTGCCGCGGTCTATCATGGCAACGACGCTGCCGCTGACCGCTTTCGTCAGGATACGGGCATTGCGACATTCAAATGGGACGTGGCGGATGAAGCGGCATGCCTCGCGGGGGCCGCGCAGGTGGAAGAACGGCTCGGTCCGATTTCTGTTCTTGTTAACAATGCCGGCATTACGCGTGACAGGTTGTTTCACAAGATGAGCTGGGAGCAATGGCGCACGGTCCTGTCGACCAACCTCGATTCGATGTTCGCCATGACACGTGCGATCATCGAGGGGATGCGCGAGCGGCGATTTGGTCGCATCATCAACATATCCTCGATCAATGGCCAGAAGGGACAGGCCGGGCAGGTAAATTATTCGGCTGCCAAGGCCGGGGTGATCGGATTCACCAAGGCGCTGGCGCAGGAAGGCGCCGGGTATGGAATCACAGTGAATGCGGTGTGTCCGGGCTATGTCGATACCGATATGGTCGCAGCCGTTCGCGAAAGCGTTCGCGAGAATATCATAGCAGGGATCCCGCTCGGCCGCTTGGGCGACCCGGAGGAGATTGCCCAAGCGGTATCCTATCTTGCTTCGCAGAGGGCCGGGTTTTGTACCGGCTCGGTGCTCACGATCAATGGTGGCCAATATATCGCCAATGGGTGAGTTTCAGCAAGGGACGCAGGCGCTCCATTAACGACCGGTCCCTCCGACAGTCTTTTCACGCCCGACTTCAACTCGAGAAGGATCCACATCATGACCTACCCAGTTGATCAACTCGTCGCTCTGGCCAAAGCAAACGGGCATCTCGCGCTGAGACTGGCGGATATCATGAGAACCACAGGGGAAGAGTTTCTCTCGACCAGTAATAAGGCAAGAAGCTCCGCGCTCGATCATCTAAAGGACAGCAAGCTGGGGGCGTTTCCCGTTCTCAACGGAGATTCCACGAGCAGCGCGTGGCGCGAGATGGAGAAAAGCCGTGAAGAGGCCCTCGCCCAGACCCGCGCCGCATTTTCCGAATGGCAGGATAAATATCGTGAACTCCTCTCACAGGCGCCTTCCGCTCAGGAGTGGTTGGGCGGGGCGCAAAACTTCCTTGCCCCCTTCTTCCGGGGAAGCGGCGCTGCTCAAAGCACGACAGCGGCGAGAGCCCCTGAAGCGTGACAGAAGGAAACGCCTTTGCGAGCGTTCCGAGCAAGGGAAAGCGGAATAACTTGCTGACACCGGCACATCGAAGCGGGGAATGATGGTCTCTCATAAGCCGGCCGGCATCTTTTCGGTCGAAGCGGGTCGGCCTCCGCTGTGGCCGCTCCTTACCTTGCTTCTTGCTGGCTGCTCCTTTGCACCGGATCATGTGCGGCCGCCCCTGCCAACGCCTCCGACCTACGAGGCCGACCAGATCCCTGACGCGTCAACCGCGCGGGTGGGATGGTATGACTTCTTCCGGGAAGAACATCTCCGGACGTTGATCTCTGCCGCGCTCGCCAACAATCGCGATATCCGCATCGCCGCCGCGCGCGTGGCCGAGGCGCGGGCCGCCTGGCGGATCGAAGGCGCCTCGCTTTATCCGCAGCTCGATGCGGTCGGCACGGGGACGCGGGGACGCAGCCTGTTCAACCTGCCCGGCGCAGGCGCGACGCCGATCGACGTCAAGCAGGTCAGCGCGCAACTGAGCGCAAGCTGGGAGATCGACTTCTGGGGCCGGCTGCGCAATCTGCGGGATGCGGCGCGCTGGCAATATCTGGCGACCGAAGAAGCGCGCCGTGCCGTCGCCAACAGCCTGATCGCTCAGGTTGCGAACGGCTATCTGCTGGAACGCGAGTATGAGGAGCGCGCGCAGCTCGCCCGGCGCTCTATCGAAACGCGCGAGGAATCGCTGCGGATCATGCGCCGCCGGTTCGAGGTGGGATCCGGCTCGAAGCTCGACATGATCCAGGTGCAGACGCTGCTTGCACAGGCGCGGACCACCTTGCAGACGCTGGAACAGGATCGTGCCGTCAACCGCAACGCACTGGCGCTGCTGGTCGGTCAACCCGTGGAAATCGCGCCGGGACGGCTTTCGCTGACCGACGTTCCGGAAGATCTGGCGGTGCCGACCGGCCTACCGTCCGAGCTACTGGTCAACCGTCCCGACATCGTCGCCGCCGAACATCGGCTGCGCGCGGCCGGTGCGAACATCGGCGCCGCCCGCGCCGCCTTCCTACCCAATATCAGCCTGACCGGAGCCTATGGCACGACCAGCGACACATTGGATGGGCTGTTTTCAGGCGGCAGTGAGTCCTGGACCTTCTCGCCGACGATCCGCCTGCCCCTGTTCAATGCGGGACGGCTGAAGGGCAACCTGGATGTCGCCAGGGCGCGGCAGGAGCGGTCCGTCGCCGAATATGAGCAGACGGTCCAGCAGGCGTTCCGCGACGTTGCCGACGCCCTGGTCCGCCGCCGCCAGTTGCAGCTTCAGATCGATACGACGCAGAACCTGCTCGAGTCCCAGCGCGAACGCGCGCGGCTGGCGCAACTGCGCTTCGACAATGGCCGGTCCGCCTATCTCGAAGTGCTCGATGCGCAGCGCGACCTGTTCGAGGCGGAACAGGCGCTGGTGCAGTTGCGCCGTGCCGAACTGGCCAGCCTTGTCGCACTCTATTCATCGCTGGGAGGCGGCTTCGTCGCCGACCGGCCTTTCGACACACCGCAATCGCGCAGCAACGGAGAGCAGACGCAATGACGCAGGCCAAGAGCAGGAAGTGGCTCGTGCGCGGCGGAATAGCGGCGGCCGTCATCGCGGTCGCGTTGCTGCTCTGGACGCTCCTCAAGCCGGCCGATCTGCCCGAAGGCATCGTGAGCGGCAATGGCCGGCTGGAGGCGCTGGAGATCGACATTTCCGCCAAGACGCCGGGCCGCATCCGCGACATCGTCGCCAATGAAGGGCAATTGGTGAAAGCCGGTGAAGTCGTCGCGCACATGGATGTCGAGACGCTGATCGCCCAGCAGGCCGAAGCCGAGGCGAAGCTCGCCCAGGCGATCAATTCGGTGCAGATCGCCGAAACGCAGGTGGGCCAGCGGCAGAGCGAACGCGCTGCGGCTCTTGCCACCGTGCGCCAGCGCGAAGCCGAGCTGAACGCCTCGCGCAAGCGCTTCGCCCGATCCGACACGCTGGCGCGCGAAGGCGCGACCGCGGTGCAGGAGCGTGACGACAATCAGGCCGCCGTGGAGGGTGCCGCCGCCACCGTGGAAGCCGCGCGGGCCCAGCTCGCCTCGGTCGATGCCGGTATCGCCGCGGCGCGCAGCCAGGTGATCGGGGCACGATCGAACGTCGATGCCGCCCGCGCCACCATCGAGCGGATCAAGGCGGACATCAGGGACAGCGACCTGCGCGCACCGCGCGGCGGCCGCATCCAGTATCGCGTCGCGCAACCCGGCGAAGTCGTGGCCGGCGGCGGCCGCGTGATGAACCTGGTCGACCTCTCCGACGTCTACATGACCTTCTTCCTGCCGGAGACCGTGGCCGGGCGGGTGCGGATCGGCAGCGAGGTGCGCCTCCTTCTCGACGCCATGCCGGACCGCGCCATCCCGGCGAAGATCAGCTTCGTTGCCGATGTCGCCCAGTTCACGCCCAAGACGGTGGAGACGGAGAGCGAGCGGCAGAAGCTGATGTTCCGCGTGCGCGCGCGGATCGATCCGGCGCTGCTCCAGCGTCACCTGTCGCTGGTCAAGACGGGGCTGCCCGGCGTGGCCTATGTCCGCGTCGATCCGCAGGCTGCATGGCCCGAGAAGCTGTCCAACCCCGTGAAGGACTGAAGCCTTGGGACAGGAGGAGCCCGTCGTCCGCCTGGCCGGGGTGCAGCTGCACTATGGCAAGGTGCAGGCGCTGCGGTGCATAGACCTCGACATCGCCGCCGGACGGATGATCGGCATGATCGGGCCGGACGGCGTCGGCAAGTCCAGCCTGCTGTCCCTGATCGCCGGGGCGCGGGCGGTGCAGGACGGCGATGTCCTGGTGCTGGGCGGCGACATGCGTGACAAGCGCCACCGCGACACCGTGTGCCCGCGCATCGCCTATATGCCGCAGGGGCTTGGCAAGAACCTCTATCCCACCCTGTCGGTGGAGGAGAATCTGCAATTCTTTGCCCGGCTGTTCGGGCACGGGGCACAGGAACGCCGCCGCCGCATCGACGAACTGACGCGCTCCACCGGCCTCCATCCGTTCCTGTCGCGACCGGCGGGCAAGCTGTCGGGTGGCATGAAGCAGAAGCTGGGCCTGTGCTGCGCCCTGATTCACGATCCCGACCTCCTCATCCTCGACGAGCCGACCACTGGGGTCGATCCGCTGGCGCGCGCGCAATTCTGGGATCTGATCGCCAGCATCCGCGAGGAGCGGCCCGGCATGAGCGTGATCGTCGCCACCGCCTATATGGACGAGGCGCAGCGCTTCGACTGGCTGGTGGCGATGGACGATGGCGCGGTGCTGGCGACGGGCACACCCGGGGAGGTTCTGGAGCGCACCGGCTGCGACAATCTGGAAGCCGCGTTCGCCGCGCTGTTGCCCGAGGAGCGCAAGAAGGGCCATGCCCCTGTCGTCATCCCGCCGCTCGACGTTGACGAGGACGACATCGCGATTGAGGCGAAGGACCTCACCATGCGCTTCGGTGATTTCGTCGCCGTAGATCATGTCAGCTTCCGCATCCGCCGCGGCGAGATATTCGGCTTCCTTGGCTCCAACGGCTGCGGCAAGTCGACCACGATGAAGATGCTGACCGGCCTGCTCCCGGCAAGCGAGGGGCAGGCCTGGCTGTTCGGCAACCAGGTCGACCCGCACGACATCGCCACGCGCCGCCGGGTCGGCTATATGAGCCAGGCCTTCTCGCTCTATGGCGAACTGACCGTCCGGCAGAATCTCGATCTGCACGCCCGCCTGTTCCATGTGCCGCCGGAGGATATCCCCGACCGCCTTGACGAGATGACCGAGCGTTTCGGCCTCGAAAAGGTGCTGGACGACCTGCCCGAGAAATTGCCGCTCGGCATTCGCCAGCGCCTCTCGCTCGCGGTCGCGATGGTGCACAAGCCCGAACTGCTGATCCTGGACGAGCCGACTTCCGGCGTCGACCCGGTGGCCCGCGACGCCTTCTGGCGGCTGCTGGTCGAACTGTCGCGGCGCGACAAGGTGACGATCTTCATCTCGACGCACTTCATGAACGAGGCCGAGCGGTGCGACCGCATGTCGATGATGCACGCGGGCAAGGTGCTGGACAGCGACGCGCCCGCCAAGCTGGTCGAGAAGCGCGGCGCCAGGACGCTGGAGGAAGCCTTTATCGGCTATCTGGTGGACGCGGCGAGCGACGACAGCGCCTCCGAAGAAGACGCGGTGTCGAGCGGCGAGGCGCCGACCCCGCAGTCACCCCGTCCGGTGAAGCGCGGCTTCAGCCTCCAACGGATGCTGAGCTATGTCTGGCGCGAAACGCTGGAATTGCGGCGCGATCCGGTGCGCGCGACGCTGGCGCTGGGCGGCACGGTGATCCTGCTGCTCGTCATCGGCTTCGGCATCAGCATGGATGTCAACGACCTGCGCTATGCCGTGCTGGACCGTGACCAGAGCGCGGCGAGCCAGCGTTATCAACTCGACATGTCCGGATCGCCCTATTTTATCGAGCGCGCGCCCATCGCCGATTACGATGATCTCGACCGGCGGATGCGCGCGGGCGAACTTGCGCTGGCGATCGAGATTCCGCCCGGCTTCGGCCGCGACCTGCAACGCGGGCAGCAGGTCGCGATCGGCGCCTGGTTCGACGGTGCCAATCCGCAACGGGCGGAGACGGTGAAGGGCTACATTCAGGGCATGCACCAGCATTGGCTGGCCGAACAGATGCGCATGGCTGGGGCCGGCGGCAGCGTATCGATCTCGGTCGAGAACCGCTTCCGCTACAACCCCGACGTCAAGAGCCTGCCGGCGATGGTGCCCACCGTCATCCCCCTGCTGCTGCTGATGCTGCCGGCCATGCTCGCCGCGCTCGCCGTGGTGCGGGAGAAGGAAACCGGATCGATCATCAACCTCTATGTGACGCCGGTCACGCGGATCGAATTCCTGCTGGGCAAGCAATTGCCCTATGTCGCGCTCGCCATGGTGAACTTCACCACCATGATGGCGATGGCGGTGCTGCTGTTCGGCGTCGTGCCTACCGGCAACCTGCTCGCCCTGTTCCTGGCGGCCTTCATCTTCTGCGTGATCTCGACGGGCATGGGCCTGCTCGCATCCGCGGTGACGAGCAGCCAGATCGCCGCCATGTTCCTCGCGATGATCGGCACGCTGATCCCCACCGTCACCTATGGCGGGATGCTCGACCCCATATCGTCGATGGAGGGGGCGGGGCGGGTGATCGGCACCATCTACCCGTCGAGCCACATGTTCACGATCAGCCGCGGCGTCTTCAACAAGGCGCTGGGCTTTGCCGATCTGGGCGGCGCCTTCGTACCGCTGCTTGTTGCCGTGCCGGTGCTCCTGGGCCTCTCCACCGCGCTGCTGCGCAAGCAGGAGCGCTGAGCGATGCGCCGGACCATCGCGAACATCTATCGTCTGGGCGTCAAGGAGTTGTGGAGCCTGCGCCGCGATCCGATGATGCTGCTGCTGATCCTGTACAGCTTCACCGTCGCCATCTACATGTCGGCCACGGCCTCGCCCGAAACGCTCAATCGCGCCGCCATCGCCGTGGTGGACGAGGACCAGTCCCCGCTGTCGCAGCGTATCCTTTCCGCCTTCTACCCGCCGCAGTTCAACACGCCGGTCATGATCGCCCCGTCGCAGATCGACGCCGGCATGGACGCAGGGATCTACACCTTCGTGCTGCACATCCCGTCCGGTTTCCAGCGCGACGTGCTGGCGGGGCGTCCGGCGGAGATCCAGCTCAACACCGATGCCACGCGCATGACGCAGGCCTTCTCGGGCAGCGGCTATATCCAGCAGATCGTGGCGGGAGAGGCCAACGCCTTCGTCCAGCGCTACCGCGGCAGGACGGCACTGCCGGTGGAACTCGAACTGCGCGCGCGCTTCAACCCCGCGCTCGACAAGAGCTGGTTCGGCGGGCTGTCGCGGATCATCAACATGATCGCGATGCTCTCGATCATATTGACCGGCGCCGCCCTGATCCGCGAGCGCGAGCATGGCACGATCGAACATCTGCTGGTGATGCCGGTGACGCCGTTCGAGATCATGATGAGCAAGGTCTGGGCGATGGGGCTGGTGGTGCTGGCCGCCGCCTTCCTGGCGCTCACGCTCATCGTGCGGGGCGCGCTGGACGTGCCGGTCGCGGGTTCTGTTCCGCTCTTCTTCACGGGCGCCGCGCTGGTGCTGTTCGCAACGACATCGCTCGGTATCTTCATGGCCACGATCGCGCGCAACATGCCGCAATTCGGCATGCTCGCCGTGCTCGTGCTGCTGCCACTCCAGATGCTTTCAGGGGGCACCACCCCGCGCGAAAGCATGCCCGAACTGGTACAGAACATCATGCTCGCGGCACCAACGACGCATTTTGTGGAATTGGGGCAGGCGATCCTGTTCCGAGGCGCGGGCTTGTCGGTGGTCTGGCCGCAATTTCTGGCGATCGCGGTGATCGGTGCCGCCTTCTTCGCGATCGCGCTCGGGCGGTTTCGCAAGACGATCGCGTCGATGGCCTGATGAATACGGGCGTGAACCTGTATCGGCGGCAAGCTTGCGACAAGGGCGATGGCGGATCGCAAGGTGGCGGCCCTGAGCATCGGCTATTGAACAGTCGCCGCGCCGTCCGGACCCGGGGCCATTCCCCGGCGACGATGCCGCGATGAAACTGCTATGCCTCGTGCTCAATCACACGAGGGACGAATGGAAACGTCCACCGCGCGAGTGGGGTGAAGCCAAGAGCCAATTCCGCGTGATCTTCGGTAAGCCCTTCGTCATAGGATGACAGTAACCGGCCTCACCCACAAGATATCAGACACTCCCACCCTGTCGGGTTCTGTCATATGGCTCGCGGCTGACAGGAGAGCGGCACTGAGGTGATTGCAAGGCTACTGCACTCGCCCGTCGAGGGCGGCAACGCAGTTCGGCAACGGGCAAGAGGAGCAGTCCTGGAGGCCAAAGGGAATGCAGCATGCTGTCATGGCTCCAACGCCGCCGGCTTGCCCTCCTCAACGATGTGGAGGACGCACGAGGGGACGGCGAGGGATGCGCCAGCGCCTTCGACGCAGCGCATGATTTCCAGGAGAAGCTTCTCTTGGAGAATGATCGCTTGCGTGGCGTCCGGAACATTGATCCATCCGAACAGCTCGATATCCAGAGAATATTCGCCGAATCCCTTGAAGTTTGCGCGGGCGCCTTCGAACAGATATTCGGCATCCTTCAGCGCCACCCGTATGGCGTCGAGTACGCGTTCCACGCCATCGGCATCGAGCCCCGCCGCCAGGCGAAGCGTGGGGGCGAACAGATAGCGATCCCGCGCGGAGAAATTCTCGATAGCGAGCGCCGAAAGGTTGCTGTTTGGGATGGTTACGCGGGTTCGGTCGTTGGTGCGGATCCTGGTGGAGCGGATACCGATGTCCTCAACCGTCCCGGTGACATCGCCAGCCTTGCAGAAATCGCCCACCCGAAGCGGTTCGTCGGCGACCAGGGAGATGGATCCGACGACGTTCTCCACCGTCTTTTGTGCTCCAAGAGCGATGGCGAGGCCGCCCAACCCGAGCGCCGCGATGCCCGTCGTCACATCGATGCCCAGGATGTTCAGGGCCTGCACGCCTCCGAACAGGATGAGCAGCACCTTGAGGGCGCGGCGCGTGAAGACAAGGATGGACCGTGCCCGGTAGCGCTGGCTGTGCTCCATGCGGCTCGAGATCAGGCCCGCGACCGCATCGATGAGCCGCCAGAGAAACCAGGCGAACGCCACGAACGCCAACGCGCCCGCGACACGGCTGAGCAACTGCCGCGCGACGATGTCCACTTCCATCGTCCTCGTCGCGCCAAGGAACAGGAGCATCGAAAGGAACAGGCTCAAGGGAGCGGCGCCCGCGGAACAGGTCGCCCGAGCGCGTTGCGCCCCTTCCCTCCTGGACACGGCACAGGAGCGATAATGCGAGAAAACTGGCAAGCCGCACGACCAGGAAAATGATCAACCCTGTGCCGAGCAGGATGATCCAGTCCGCCAATGGCGCGCCTGCGATGCTCGTCTTCTTGAGCAGGGCTGGCAGCTTGTCCCTGAGCGCGTCCCCCGTGCCCGCGGCGCCGGCGGGGGCAAGCGCGGCAAGGCTCTCAGGCGAGATCAGCCAGATCGTTTGATCTTCGCGCACACGCGACGTGGCGATGAGCGGCACCTCTTCGGCACCATCCTTGGACGGGAGAGCGCCGATCCGCTCCTCGTCGGGAGGCAACTGGTCATCGATGCGCCCGGAGGGATCGGATGAAAGCTGTACAGGCTGCATGAGCGTGCCGCCGCGATCGAGCGCGGCCTTGAGGCGCCGGGCATATTCGGTTCCCCGCTCGGCGTGCCTGGACGACGGGATATGAGACAGGTCGAAATACTGGCTTGCTCTGGCGTAATCCTGCGCGGCAAGCGCGTTGACCAGGCCACTCGCCATGCCGCGCGGGGAAGAGCGACCATATATGTCCGCGCTTACGGGCGGCTTGCTTTCTACCGTCCCAGCATTTGCCTGCGCGCGTGCCGGTGAACCCCAGGACATCGTGAGCAAGCCGAAGACCGCGGCCACACACAGGGAGAGTGAGCGAGAGGTGCGCAAGATATTTCCGTGCTTTGGCAAGGTTCATTCCTCAGGAGTTTGCATGGCATCGTGACTTGATTGCGTCGTGGCGATGGTATCGCTTCTCCGTGGTGCGAGGCGACCAGTGATACGGCCCCACGCTGTCCCCAGGCCTGGTCAACGTGACGCGCGTCGCAGAAGCCATTTCCGTGCTTCCGCGGCCCAGAGCACGCTGCTGGCCATGGCAAGACAGACGCCCCACTGGGCCGGCGATAACGGGCTCGTGCCGAACGCAGCATTGAGCAGCGAGAGCTGGACGACCGCTACCTGCAGCAGCGCGGAAAGCACCACGGCAGCCCAGAGCCAGCGATTGACGAAGAGATGTCGGAACGCACTTGTCGTTTCCGAGCGGGCGTTGAAGCAGTTGAACAGCTGGGCGAAGACCAAGACCGTGAAGCCGGCCGTACGCGCCTGATCGAGTGTGCACGCTCCCTCGATCAGACCGCCCGGCAGATAGAGATCGATGGTGATCAGGGCGGCAGATGCCATGATCAGGCCCATCTCGAGAACGCCGCGCCACATCTCCCGATCGATCGCGCGGTCGCCTGTCCGGCGGGGTGGCCGGGCCATCACGTCCTCGGTTTCCGGATCGATGCCCAGGGCCAGTGCCGGCCCGGAATCGGTGATGAGGTTGATCCAGAGGATCTGGGTCGCCAGCAGGGGCAGCACGAGACCTTCTCCACCGGCGGCGTCCAGGCCGATCACGCGTGCGCCGACCACACCGAAAAAGACGGTCAGCACCTCGCCCAGGTTGGAGGACAGCAGATAGCGCAGGAACTTGCGGATATTGTCGAATATGGCGCGTCCCTCGCGTACCGCTGCGACGATAGTGGCAAAATTGTCGTCGGCGAGGATCATCCGGGCCGCCTCCTTCGTCACCTCCGTTCCCGTAATGCCCATAGCTACGCCGATGTCGGCCGACTTCAGCGCCGGGGCATCGTTCACGCCATCCCCCGTCATCGCGACCACATTGCCGTCGGCCTGCAGCGCGTCGACGATGCGCAGCTTGTGCACCGGCGCCACGCGTGCGTAGACATCGGCCTCGCGCACGGCAGCGGTGAGGCCGGCTTCGTCGAGCGCGTCAACATCGGCGCCGGTCAATGCCCTCGCCCCCGGCTGTACGATCCCCAGGTCAGCGGCGATCCGCGCAGCGGTGCGCGGATGGTCGCCGGTGATCATCATGACGCGTATGCCGGCGCGGTGCGCTTCGGCGATCGCGACCGCGGCCTCCTCGCGCGGCGGGTCGATGATGCCGACGGTCCCGACGAAGATGAGGTTCCGCTCGAGGTCGTCTCCGGAGGTCGGTTCCTCGTCGCCGGCAAGCGGCCGATAGGCGACCGCCAGGGTCCTGAGCGCCTCGCTGGAAAGCTGCTCGACATCGGCAAGCGCCTGTGCCCGCCGCGCCTCATCGAACGGCAGGACGTCCATGCCGACCCGTATACGGCTGCACCGCTCCATCAGCACATCGGGCGCACCCTTGGTGACAACGACCCGTTCACCTCCATGTTCGAGGTCGCGCTCAAGGCTGGACATCATCTTCCGGTCGGAGGTGAACGGAATCTCGGCAATCCGCTGGAAGCGGGCGTGCCGCCTTGCATCGAAGCCCAGCTTCCTTTCCGCGACCAGGAACGCGGCCTCCGTCGGATCCCCGTCGATCTCCCAGGCTCCGTCGTGCGCCTGGCGCAGATCCGCGTTCCCCGCGAGACTGCCCCCGCTCAGGACGACGATATGCTCAGCCTTCAATGCTCCGCCGGCTCTCTCTCCGCCATCGGTCGAGAGTGTCCCGCAAGGCGCATAGCCGACGCCGGTGACATGACTGCCGCCCGACGCCGTTACAATCCGCTGGATCGTCATCTCCGAGCGTGTCAGCGTTCCCGTCTTGTCCGAGCAGATCACCGTTGCCGCGCCCAGCGCTTCCACGGAGGATAGGTTCTTCACGACGGCGTTCCGGGCAGCCATCCGTCGAACCCCGAGCGCGAGCACCAGCGACAGGATCGCCGCGAGTCCTTCCGGGACAGCGGCAACCGCGAGCGAGACACCCAGCAGCAGCACGCGGACTAGGTCATCCAGGCTCTCGACCTTCTCCACGGCCACGATGGTGCCGACCACCATCACGGCAATCGCCACCACGACGATGCCCAGCGTCCTTCCGATCCGTGCCATCTCCGCTTGCAAGGGCGTGGGTTCTTCCCGTGTGCTTTCGAGCATGGTGGCGATCGCGCCCATCTCGGTGTGCATGCCGATGGCGGTGACCACCGCGCGGCCACTCCCCTGCGTGACAGCTGTGCCCTTGAAGACCATCGATGTGCGTTCGGCGAGGGGTGCAAGGCCTGGAAGGCGCTGCGGATCTTTCACCGCGGCTTCGCTCTCGCCGGTCAGCGAGGCTTCCTGTACGCGCAGCCCCGCCGCAGCGAGGAGCCGCGCGTCCGCACCGACCGCATCGCCTTCGGCGAGGAGCAGGATGTCGCCCGGCACCAGATCGGCACTCGGAACCCGCCGCCGGACGCCATCCCGCAGCACCGATGAGGTGACTTGGGTCATCCGCGTGAGCGCCGCCACCGCGCTCGCGGCCTTGGTCTCCTGCGCGAATCCGAGCGCCGCGTTGAGCAGGATGACCGCGCCGACGACGATCGCATCGACAGGCCAGCCCTGGTGTCCGCCGATCAGCCAGGCGGTGACCGCGACGATGACCGCGCCGAGCAAAAGATAAACCAGGGGGTCCCGGAACTGCGCCAAGACCCGGCGCCACAAAGGGATGCCCGCCGCCGCGCGCAGTTCGTTCGGTCCATGTCGATCCCGTCGCCGCGCCGCCTCCTCGCTCGTGAGGCCGATCGAGATCTCGACGCCAAACGCCTCCGCAACCTGTTCCGCGCCTTCCACCGACGGATCCTGCGGCATCGGTTGGCCCTCCCGGCTCATGCCGCCGAGATACTCGAATTTTGCATCGTGGCAGCGCAGACCAATCCAGCCCCCGGAGCCGCGACGTTGATCACAGTTCCAGTCATTGCGAATGGCCGTTGGAGAACGGGCTCGCCGAGGCGCGCGCGATGGCGGACCTCAGCTCAATCATGCCGGGCGTCCCGCTTCCCACCTGATCGCTTCGTCAGGCGAATTTCAAGGCACCAGCACAGCGCGGCCCTGGATCCTGCCCTCGCGCAAGCGTTGATAGACGTCGTTCGCCTGCTCGAGCGGGAATGTCTCGACGCTGGCCCTGATGCGGCCGGACTGCGCCAGGGCGATCACCTCCATCAACTCAGTGCGAGAGCCCCAATAGGGGACCGATACCTGCGTGCCATAGGGCGGGCTGTCGGCCGCGTAGTGCAGCGTGCCGCCTCCCAGGCCGACCACCGCCAGCCGGCTGTTGCGGCCGACCACGCCAGCGGCGAGATCGATCGTCGCTTGCGCACCGACGAAGTCGAGCGCCACCGTGACGCCGCGCTGGCCGACCAGATCGCGGATCTCCTCCGCAGCGGTCTGCGCGCGTGTGTTGACCGTGTGAGCCGCGCCCAGTTCGCGGGCATGGGCGAGCTTGGCATCATCGATGTCGCCCGCGATCAGGCGAGCCGGAGTAAGTGCGCGCAGGATCTGCACTGCCATGTGACCGAGCCCGCCAACCCCGATTACCAGCACCGAAGCATCTGGCGTGAGAAGCGGCAGCGCAGCCTTGATCGCATGATATGGCGTCAGCGCGGCATCGCTGAGGGGGGCGGTGGCGACGGGATCGAGATCGCCGAGCGGCACCAGCAGCCGCGCGGACGGCACGATCATATATTCGGCCATGCCGCCATCGGAGCCCAGGCCGCCGCCGAAGGCGGGAATGCTGGCGTGGCGCTCGCAATAATTCTCCGCCGAGGTCTGGCAGCTATGGCAGGCGCCGCAACCCCACGGCCCGTAAATGGCGACCGGGTCGCCTTCCTTCCATCCGGTGACGCCCTCCCCCAGCGCGGCGATCCATCCAGTATTCTCGTGGCCCAGCGTGAAGGGCCCGGAAAGGCCAATCCCTTCGTCGAGGACGTGGAGAT
Organism: Sphingobium sp. VMM; assembly: GCF_056790315.1. Lineage (NCBI taxonomy): Bacteria > Pseudomonadati > Pseudomonadota > Alphaproteobacteria > Sphingomonadales > Sphingobiaceae > Sphingobium > Sphingobium sp. VMM. The sequence goes on along the minus strand of NZ_JBXGSI010000011.1, from coordinate 72,050 downwards.
CGGAATGGCACACCCCCGCCCCGGCAATGCGTACCAGCACCTGACCCGGCCCCGGAACCGGCTTCGGCACGTCGACGATCTCGGCCGGGCGCCCGACTTCGACGAAACGAACAGCTTTCATATGTACCACTCCTCGATGATCGCATTCAGAACCGGCCGAGCCCCTTCGCGCGAGCGTTCAGCGAGGGGCGCAGCTTGATCGATGTGGCGGCGTTCCCTCTCTTTCAGCATCAGGAACTCCCATGCGAAGTCTGACAGGGAGGACCGATTAAGTATACAGTGCAGTTTTGATATGTTAAGGGCGGCGCTTCCGATCATCCTCTTGCCCGCCAGGAGACTCCGTGGATGGCTCGCTCTGAACGAATGGCGCAAAGGCCCACCGCGGACGGTTGGGGGTGGGTGCTTGCCTACGGCGTGCTGCTTGCCGTCATTGGCTTCGTTGCAATCGTCGAGCCGCTCGCGACAGGCCTTGCGACCGGATTCCTCCTCGGATTTTCGCTGATCGCTGGCGGCATTGCCGGCATTGCCGCGGGCGTCTCCAAACGTGGCTGGCGGAGCAACTGGCTCGATGTCGTCGCCGGCCTGGTGTCGCTGCTATTCGGCTTGCTGGTTCTGGTAAATCCTTTCGCCGGCGCCGTGTCGATCGTCTGGATGATGGGCCTGTGGCTGCTGGTGACCGGGATTCTCGAGGTCTCGGCCGCGATCCGGTCTGCTCACCATCGTGGATGGCTGGCCTTTGCGGGCATCGTTGACGCCTTGCTGGGCATCGCGCTGCTGCTCGCGGGCCCGGCAACCGCATTGCTGGTGCTGGCGGCGATCGTCGGGATCAGCTTCATCTCTCGCGGGGCCTTCCTCATGTTCTTCGCGCTTCGACTTCGCGGGCTGGATCGAGGCGAGGTGCGGCCGTGAAGGGCCTCTCATTCGCAGCACCCCGGGGTTCGACGCCTGTCGAGCCGTCGCATTTCCGCCGGCCCCCCAAAGCATGAAATCAAATGCGCAGATATGTTGCCACCAGGCCCTGGTGAGCGGCGACGCGGAATGATGCCGCGGAAAGGACGATAGGATCGATCATGGCGTGGTTGGCGAGACTCTTTCTTCTGGTCCCGGCGATCGTAGCCGGCTGGTTCGTATCGCGCGAGGATCCGAAATTCTGGGTCGTCGCAATGGTCGTCGCGCTCGTCTTTCTCGCCTTGTTCTGTATCGCGGTGATCTACGCTCCCACGGGCGCGACGTTTCCGCGGCGTCGCGGCAAGCGTCGACGGGGAAGCCGGCGCATCTGATGAAGCCGCCGCTCGTCGCGGGCGGCACGGGCGTGAAGGCTGGAATCGCGATAGCAGGAGAATCCTATGAGCCGTCGAACAATGAAGAAGCCGCGGGTGGGCCGGTCGGGTTTGAAACTGGGATTGGCCGCGATCGTCCTTGTCCAGATGTGTGTGCCGTCCAATGCTGTCGCCCGGTCGACTTCCACGGCATCGGACCTGCCTCAACGGCAGGCCTTATGCTCCCGCTCTATCTCCCTTTCGGGCCTCGAGCGCGATATGGACGAAAGCATCCAGACGGCTCTCGATGACTCCTTCCAGACGCTCACGACAGCCTTCCCCGACGACACGAAAGTGGCCCAGGCGTACCGGGACTCGCTTGCCGAAGCGATGACGGCGGCCAAGGCGCCTGTCCTCAGCCGAGTGAAGGAAAGCTGTGCAGCGGCGTTCACCATCGATGAACTGAAGGGAATCAATGGCTTTTATGCAAGCAGCGCAGGAAGGGCGTGGCTGGAGAAGGGGCGGACGCTGATGCGCCCCGCTTTGAACCAGGCCGTCGCCGATGTCGTGCCGGGAGTCTTCGCCGTGACGCAGAAGCGCTTCTGCGAGCGCATGGGCGGATGCGCGGCTCCAGCCGCGAACCCCGCCCCGGCCCTGCCTGTTTCTTGATCGCGGGGTGTACGGCCCGCCTCAGCGGGCGGGCGCCGGCTCCGTCAGGGATAGCCGCCTCAGCTCGACAATCAGCGCGTTCAGCCGCGGGATGGCCTCGCTCCGGCCGAAGCGGCGGCCATGCTGGATGCGAGCAGGAGGCATGATGAGCAAGCGACCGCGCCGGAACCATATCCCGGCGTTCAAGGCCAAGATGGCGCTGGCTGTTGTGAAGGGAGAGAAGACGCTGGCGGCGCTGGCGCAGCAGTATGACGTGCACCCGAACCTCATCAGCCAGTAACGGACGCGGCTTTAGCCACCCTGTGGGGCTGGGGCTGGCCTGTCCGTCGTCAGAACATTCGGCACAACTCGCGGCGTAGATTAGCGGAGTGCGGACCTCGTCAGGGGGTTGATGTTAGGCGGCGAACTTGCGGTGCTGCAAGCGCCGATGTTCGATGGTCTGTCGCTTGATCCTTTCGCGCAGTTTGATGATTGCCGGAGCCCTGCCGAAGTAGGCGTCGGCAGGCGTCACGTTGGCCAGGCTCTCGTGGTATCGCTGGTGATTGTAGTGCTCGACGAAGGCCTCGATGTGGGCTTCGAGGTCGCCGGGCAGGAAGTAGTTTTCCAGCAAGATGCGGTTTTTCAGGGTCTGGTGCCAGCGCTCGATCTTGCCCTGGGTTTGGGGATGACACGGGGCGCCGCGGACATGGCTCATCTTCCGGGCCTCGATGTATTCCGCCAGCTCACCCGCGATGTAGCTGGGGCCATTATCGCTGAGTAGCCGGGGTTTGTGCAGCACCGTGGCGCTGTCGCAACCAGAAGCCGCCAGGGCGAGGTCCAGCGTGTCGGTGACGTCCTCGGCTCGCATGTTGGTGCACAGCTTCCAGGCGATGATGTAGCGCGAGAAGTCGTCGAGCACGGTCGACAGATACATCCAGCCCCACCCGATGATCTTGAAGTAGGTGAAGTCGGTCTGCCACATCTCGTTCGGCCGCGTGGTTTTCGTGTGGAACTGATCGGCAGCCTTGATCACGACATAGGCCGGGCTGGTGATCAGGTCGTGGGCCTTCAACAGGCGGTAAACCGTGGATTCCGACACGAAGTAGCGCTGCCCATCGGTGAAGCGCACGGCCAGTTCCCGGGGGCTCAGCTCAGACTGTTCCAGCGCCAGCTCGATGATCTGGTCGTGGATGCCCGCCGGGATGCGGTTCCACACCCGGCTCGGCGCCGATGGCCGATCTTCCAACGCCTCCGGCCCGCCTTCGAGGTAGCGATCATACCAGCGGTAGAATGTCCGACGAGGGATGCCGAGTTGGTCCAGCGTGCGCTTGGCCGACAGGTGCGACTGCTCGACGGTTCTGATGATCTCGAGCTTCTCGGATGCGGGATATCTCATTCGTCGTTGCCCCCATCCGCGACCATGCTTTTTTTGAGCAGACGGTTTTCCAGTGTCAGATCGGCCACGCATTCCTTCAGGGCCCGGGCTTCGCGGCGCAGGTCCTGGACCTCTCCGGTGGTCGCGGCACGGGCGGTGTCGCCGGCCAGGCGGCGCTTGCCAGCTTCCATGAACTCCTTCGACCAGGTGTAATACAGGCTCTGGGCAATGCCTTCCTTGCGGCATAGCTCGGCGATGCTGTCTTCCCCGCGCAGGCCATCCAGCACGATGCGGATCTTGTCCTCGGCCGAAAAGTGGCGCCGGGTCTGTCGGCGGATGTCCTTCACTACCCGCTCTGCTGGGGCCTTGGCGGGCGATTTTACATTGGAGGATCTGGGCTTCATCTTCGTTCCTTCGTCACTACGACGAAGCCCAGATCCTCCTTAAATCACAACCTCAAATCTGTGCCATTGGTGCTGACGGCGGACAGTCGCCGATGATGACCGTTCCAGGGCGAGAGAGTTTCAGTGCCCATCGGATATAATGCGGATTGTTAGGTTTGTCGGCGTCGATGAATATCAGATCGAACGGGCCTGCCAATGTCGGTAGAACGTCGAGTGCCTTGCCGACATGAAGATCAATGGACTGGCTCAACCCCGCACGATCGATGTTTCGTCGGGCTGTAGCTGCATGTTTTTCGTTATACTCGATTGTCACGACTTTGCCGCCGGTCGGCAGGGCACGCGCCATCCAAATAGTGCCGTATGCCCCAAGCGTCCCAATCTCTAGGATGCGTGTCGCGCCAACCATATGAGCGTAAAGTGCGAGCATTTTCCCCTGCGTCGCTGACACGTCGTGTGCCGGTAGGTCATTCTCCGCGTTGTCAATTAACGCGGACCGTAGATGACCGTCCTCGGGTGCGAGCAAGTTTGCCAAATACTGGTCGACCTCCGCGTAGCTCGCGGCATCGGCGGTTGGATAGTCTGGAACTCGTATCCCCATCATCCCCTGCATCAGTCACGAGCCGTGTCTCTATAGGCCGCGCGACCCTTCCCACAAACGAACGTGTTGCCAGCCATCGGTGCTATTATGGCCGCTTTCGGAATTACCGGTCGTTCCCATGGCCTGACCGGACCGGCAATAGCTGGTCGAGACCTACCGCCCCTTTCCGGGCTTACATCATGGCTACGCAGGATACACCCTTGTGAGCCATGGCTGCGGCAATGGGCCCCGGGTTCGCAAGAGCCGATCCTGTGGAGCCTAGCTCAGCGCGCCGAGCCTAAGTAGCTATGGGTCCTGGATATGAACGAGCTCTGATCACCAAACGCGTGGAGATGCCCTGCTTCGCGCGATCCTGAGCAAGTATGTGTCCGAAGACGTCGGCTTGGCTGACGAACTGATCGTGGAGCGCCGGCGTGAGGCGGAGCGTAAGTAGCAAGATCGTACTCGACGGCTCCGCCCTGCTCTGCCTGCTGAACGACGATCACGGAGCGGATCGGGTAGTCGACGTCCTGCCTCGCAGTATCATCGGAACGACGAACCTCGCTGAGGTCTCCTCCAAGCTTCGAGACCGAGAATTGCCGCTTGACGAAGTGCGTGAGGCGCATGGCGGGCTGCACATTGATGTCCGGCCGCTCTCTTGCCCAGGCACTTATAGCAGGCGACCTCCGGCCGTCGACGAAGGCGCTTGATCTTTCGCTTGGTGACTGAGCGTGCCTTGCGTGGGCAATCGACCTGCAAGCGGAGATGTTCACGACGGACGGCCCGCTGGCGAGCGCGGGTGTCGGCATTACCATCACCAACGTACGGCCGCTGGCGGAGTAGCCGCACATTCGTGCTTTTGGGTGCGATGGGCCCAGTTAGACGGGATGCGGGCCGAACAGGGGGCCTGACGTCCACTGTTTTGGGCGCAGATCCACTCTTTTCAGAGGCTGCTGGAGTGCCGATTGCGTCCGTTATTCCGCAAAACTTACACCTACACACCCCCGTCCCCGGCACGTTTTTAGCAGGAATCAGTGTTATCGCTATTTAGGTGAGCCGGATTGTCCGAGTTCACCGCGTGTTGACGGTTTCCCGGATTATCCCTACTTTCCCGGTTGCAGGCTCGCGAGAGCCCGCGTGCTCCGACGAAAACCGCGAAACCGATCCAGACCGCTCAACCGACCAGATCCCGACACGCTGAAAACCGCTCACGCACCGAAAACCGATCCGACGCTGAAACCGAGAGACGCACTGGAGCACAAGCTCATGGCGAAGAACATGGAAGTCGTTCCGTCCGGCGAGCTGCAGAAGCAGTTTGGTCGATATTCCGACGAGGCAATGATCCGTCCCGTCGGCGTTAGCCGGAACGGCCGCGTCCGCTTCGTCATGGTCCCCGTCGATGAATATGAGCGCCTGCGCCGCCGTGAGCGGGTCGCCGGCCGCGTGGAGGATCTGGATGACGATACCCTCGAAGCGCTCCGGGCCGTCGAGCCCGCGCCCGAGTGCGAAGAAGCAGAAGCCCGGCTCGGGCGCGCCTAAGCCCGGCCAAGTTCTCAACTACAGCTATCTCTGGGAAACCGAGTACCGCGAAGGCAGAGACGAGGGCGTCAAGGACCGTCCGGTCGCCGTCGTACTGGTGACGCAGAGCGTCGACGGGCTCGACCAGGTGCATGTCGTGCCGATGACGACCAAGCCGCCCCGTCGCGGACAGCCGGCGATCGAGGTGCCCAAGATCGTGCGCGAGCAGCTGGGTCTCTCGGCCGAGCGGTCGTGGATCATCTGCGACGAATGGAACCGCTTCGCCTGGCCCGGCTATGACATCCGCCCGATCCGCGGCCGCGAGCCGGAGGTCAGCTACGGTTTCATCCCTGCCGGCCTGTTCCGCCAGGTGCGAGACACAATGCTTGCTGCCGCTATTGGACGGCCGGTCGATCGAGACGACTAGCCATCGCAATTGCTGACTGCTGCACGGGCGAGGAGCCATTGGTGTGGAGGGTAGCACGCCGTTGATCCAGAATAAGCGTCACCTTCTTGCCAACTTCCTCGAGAGAAGCAGTCAGGCGGTTGAGCTGTGACCACGTCGCGCTCATTTCCGGCCCATACCGTGCCGTCAAATATTCCCGCGTCGAGGCAAGCGAATCGAGGTGCGTGGCTGTCTTAGCCCTTAAAGACAAGCCGAGCTCCTGCGCCCGCTCAGTGCGACGGGCAAGATCGTGCTGTAATCCGCGCACATCACGGGCGGTATCGCCGCAACCGAGTAGCAAAGCGTTTAGGTAAAGCTCAATTGCGTGGATCGCCAGCAGTCGCGCGGGAGCGAGGCAGTGCGGACCGCGGGCACGATCACAAGCCATCAGGTGACTGCAACTTCGCCGATACTCATGCGCGAGATCGAGGATTTGCCAGCAATCGGCCTGGTCGCCGGGATAGGTCGTTATACTAGCCTCCTCTCAGCCGGCGCCTGTCGAACCTACGATACGATAGCTAACAGTTCACATACGACCCACATGCGCCAAGCATGAAGGCTTAACCTACCCTGCCGCGTACAGCGCGATCGCGAGCGACATGCAGAAGATCGACAGCCAGATGACGATCTGACCGAATATGTGGAGAACGAGGCCCATCCAGCTATAGCGCCGGCGGAGCGCGATCCCGCTCGCGACGGCGACGAAGAACGCGATCGTCACCGGCATGGAGATCGAGGGCGAACGCTTGAGGCTCGCGTCCACGATCGGCATCAGGCCGACCGCCATCACCAGCATCCACGAGAAGCCGAACACCGCCGTGTCCGCGAGGTTCAGCTCATCAAGCGGACTTTTCCGACCCTCTCGCCGGGGTTGCCGCGTCGCCATCTAGCTGCTCCCTCCTTTGCTTGTGAACAAACCTCGAACCTTGTATGTTGGAAAGGTTCGGAGGTTTCTCACATGCTGGACACGCATACCTTGCTGGTCACTCAGGACCGTCCGTCGGGGCCTCTTCTCCTCATCGAAGAGGCGCCTGCAAGGAACGAGTGCGACGTGCCTATCACCGCCGGCACCGTTATCGGTCAGGTCATCGGTGTGCTGATCGTCCTCGCGCTCGGCGCGTACATGACGCTTGCCATCTAGCACCGCGATCACTCCCGTAGCTTCGGATCATTGAAGAAGCCGCGATTGTGGTCGCGGTTGACCTCCGACTGGACGTCAACAGAGCCTTGAACGGCGCTGGTACGCGAAGCCTGCGCTGCCGCGCGATCACCCTCTAGGCGTTCGCCGCCCGCTTCGATGATCGACTGAGCGGCCCGCGGATCGCCACCACTGGGTCCCGACGGGATGCCCGAAACACCATGCGGGCGGTACGACCCAGCGACATCACCCGCGCTATCGACCCCCGGCCGATGAACCTGGACAAGATCAGGCTCCTGTAGATTGCCGGCGATTTCCGCACGGATCCCGTCCTGCTTTTCGCGCATCCAACGCGTGATCATCTCCTGTCGGACCGACCGCTGATGATCGGTGAGATCAGTGGCCCAAAGTTCAGGAGCGTCGAGACCTGGGTTGGTGGCCTGCTGCGCACGATACCATTGAGCAAGATCCTGACTCATATTCTCGCTGAGCTGCATGCCGTGGGTCTCGGCATAGCTGGCATCACGCGAGAGCTGCTGCGAGAGCTCCTCGAGCTTCCGCGCCGTTTCGGTGTACGAGCGAGCGCGAGCGAGAGCCTGTTCGTGCGACATCGACGAGCTGGACGACGTCGACGCTCTGCTAAAGTTGCCCGAACGGTCATAAGTGCCATCCGATGATGTAGCGCCGGTGCCGTTTGAATGCTCGTCTCGAACTCCGCTAGTGGATGCGCTAGAGCTATCCGAAGAACGCGTGTTGTCAGTACCATGCCGGAGGGTATCCTGCTGCGATCCGGTTTTGCTTACCGAGATCCCGGCACCGGGGAGCGCGCCCAAAACACGCCCCAAGGCACCACCACGCCCACCAGAGCGTCCACCACCACCAGAACCACCGCGATTCCCACCGATGCCCGCATCCAAGCGCCCGCCGACCTGGTCGACAGTCCCAGCGTTGCGGTCGTGGCCGTCAGAGACACGCTGGCTCAGACCGATCGAAGAGCGATCCTCGGTTCCCTGCGAGCTGCTGCCCGTCGTGCGGTCGAACTGCTCGATAGAGGTGTTCGACGATCGACCGCTGCTCGAGTCCCAACCGGAGGACCGCTCGCTCGACGTGGTGGTCCCGCTGCGATCGGTCTTCGTCCAGGTGATCATCTCCTGCGCCGCATTGTCGAAGGCTTGAGACTGGCGGTGCGCCTCGCTCGCCATCTGCCGCCACTCGGCCACGGTGCCGGTCGACATCGTCGGCGTGAACCCGAGGCGCGAGATCGCGCCGCTGGTGTCGAAGACGTCCTGGCCGTTCCCGAACCCGTTGATCATCGCGCCGTTGTCTTGCCGCCACCCGACGCTGGCGGCGCCTCCCATGAAGCTCGGCGCGGTCGACCACTGATCGGCCTGCCGCATGTTCGACGTCGAATTGGCCCAGCTCACGTTGCCGTAGGAGTAGTTGCCGGTGGTCTGTTCCAGCGCCGCAGCCTCGGCCGCGTTCTGCGCCGGCGCCAACATCGACGTGGCCTGTCCCGCGATCGACATCGCTCCGCGCGCGAGACCCGCCGCTAGGAACGGGATGCTCATTAACATGAACCCGGCGATCGTCGCCGTCTCGCCGTTCACCGCGCCTATGCCGGCATAGCTGCCCAGCGACATGCCCCCCGTAGCAACGCCGTTCGCCGCGCTCTCGGCCCGGGTCATGCAGATCATGTGCAGGATGACGTAGAGCGGCCCCCACGACGCGAGATAGAAGAACCCCATCGCGTAGCCCTTCAAGGTACTGAGACCCGTCTGGGGCAAGAGGAAGAGCGGGAAAATCACCGGGAACATCGCGAAGAAGACGACGGTCAGCACGATGTTCAAGATCGGCACCCATGCCATCGCCTGCTGTGCGATGGAGTTGTAGGTGTTGCGCGCCTGTATGTCGGCACGCGTCTGCGCGAACGTGTCGATCGCCGCCGCCCCGCTCCCGCCCGCCATCGAGTCTCGCGCCTGCATGAAGGCGTTGATCGCCGTGTTCTGTCGCATGACGCCGGTGAAGTCGTTGCCCGACCCTGTGAAGGCCTGGTTCACGATCGGGACGTCGTGCTTCAGTTTCGCGGCCGCGACGGCATTGCTCAGCTTGGGATAGACCTCCTTCGCCCAGGGCTCGGCATTCGCCTCGATCATGCCGGTCCACTGACCGTTCAGCGTGTCATAGGCCTGCCGACAGGTGACGATGAAGTTCTGGACCGTGCCATCGCCCTGTCGCTCCAGCCACTCCTGCGACCGCGCCTCCGAGCCCGGCCCGATCGCGGCCCATAGGTCGGTGGCCTTGGCGAGATTGGTAAGCGACTTCTGATAGAGCATCACGTCGCCGAAAAGGCAGTTCTTGAAATGGTTCTCGAGGTTGGTCGAGAACTCCGCATCGCGGATCACGAAGTTGCGCGTCGCGTCGAACAGCCGCGCGCCATAGACCATGCCGTTGGTCGTGTAATTCAGCTCTCCCGGCATGACGAAGACCGTCTCGGCCGTTCGCGTCAGCCAGTCGCCGATCTGCGTCGTGAAGCTCGCCAGCACGCCGAGCCCGAGCGGCACGTTCGCCACCGTCGCCGGCGCCAGGCTGGGATTGATGCGATCCGTGACCTTCACGTCGATCGTCGGCACCATGAGGCACAGGTAGATCCCGGTCGCCTGCAGAAACCAGTTCATCCAAGCGCGGAAGTTGAGGGTGAAGGCGACGACGAGCAGGGAGTAGATCAGGCCCATCACCATCACGACGCGCAGGAGGGAGCGATAGCCCCCTCCCCCGGCCCAGGCAGCGACGGCATTGAAGGTGTTGACGAGATACTCGCCCCCGCCGACGGTGAAGACTTCGAGCACGTCGCTACCCTCCCTCTACGCGCTCAGAGCAAGCCCTGCGCGTTCAACCCCCGCGAGAAGCTGAGCGCCGAGGACATCCCCGGCGACATCGTGTTCTGCAGCGTCGACTCCAGCATGATGCTGCGGTTGATGATCTGCATCGTGACCTGCAGCTTGTTGCTCAGCTTCACGTCGCGCTGCGCGAACTTGGTGCGGGTCGCCGCGATCTGCTGGCGCCACTGCCCCGCCGTCTCCTGGTCCGCCGTCTGGTAGAAGACCTTCGCCTGCTCGACACGGTCGAGCATGTTGTCGAGCATCGCGTTCAGAAGGTCGACCGCAACGATCTCCGAGAGCGTTTGGATTTCGCCGTCCGTAAGGGCGTAGTGGGCATAGGCCTGGACGGCGAGGATCTTGTAAATCGGCACCGTGGCCATGTTGAGCAGCTGCTTCTCGGCCGCGTCGAGCGCGGTGTCGCTACGGATCTTCGAGCTCATGCTCTTGATCATCGTCGCGATCCGCGGGCGCAGCGCGCTCGATTCCGGAACGCTGAGCGTCTGGTCGGAGACGTCCGTGCAGGGATCGTTGTTGCACTTCAGGATCTTGACCTGCGGCGCGCTCGCGGTGCCGTCGAGCAGCGCGGTGACGACCGCCTCCTCGGCCGGGCCGTAGATCACCACCTTCGGGCCGCTGTTGCTGTCCGTCGGGGGCGTGGTGACGATCGTGCCGACGAGCGTCATCACATATTCGGAGAAGGACTGATCGAACGCGCCGAACTTCGACGACTTCTTCAGCGCCTCCCAGGTGTAGTTGTGGGGGTCGCCGACGATCTGATCCTTCATGTGCGGATCGCTGTTGCCGGCGAGCGTGCCGTCGCGCTGCCCGCCATTGTTGCAGCCCTGGCGCGATGCCGCCCAGTCGGAGAACACCCCCTGGCTGTTGCCGACCGCCTCGCAGATCGTCGAGCGCGTGGTCTCCATCTGCGGCCAGATGCCGCCCACGAGCGCCTGCGCCGTCTCGCAGCTCGAAATGTTCATCTGGTTGAGGAGCTGCGCCTTCTGGCTGAACTCGTCCATGACCTTGCCGATCTCGGGCGAGACGCTGTCGATCGCCAGCTTGAAGGCGAAACCGAGCGCGTTGTTCGCGGTCGCCTTCAGCATCGCCACGATCTCGGAGGCGTTGATGAAGCTGAACGAGCCCGAGAACAGGTCGATGCCGCCGCACCCCGCCCGCGCGCTCGGAAGCTGGAGGTTGAACGGCGACACGCTCTTCTGCGGGAAGCGCGTCCAGACGTTGCCGAGCGAGTAGTACCCCGCCGACTGGCCTTGGAAGGCGGTCGGGCCGGTCACGTTCGCGGCGCCGCCGGCGTCGTTGAAGAACCCGTTCATCTCCGATGCGACGTCGGCGCGAGCCACGCCGATCAGGGCGAAGTGCGAAGCGGCGAGCATCGTCAGCGCAGCGCCGGCGCGATGCGCCAGCCTCCGGAGCCGACCTCGTTGGCGAGGACTGGTCATCAGTAGTCGCTCCCGACTTTGGTGTTGGTGAGCATGAAGATGCGATCCATGATCTCATCGGCGCTCAGGATGCCGAAGCCGACCGGGATGGTCCGCTTGGTCTGGGTGTCGAACAGGACCAGCGCGGGGGTCTCGTTGCCGGAGATCCCCATCCGCGCGCGCTGGCCGGAATCGACCACATAGTTCGGGAAGTCGCGGCTCGGCCCGCCATCCATCGAGACGGCCATCACCGCCATCCGGTGACTGTCGGCCACCGAGCGCAGGATCGGGGCGAAGACCTCGCACGCTCCGCAGCTCTGCGCATAGAAGTAGAACAGCCCGTAACGCTGTCCGAGGTTGGTCAGGACCGAGTCCCGATCCGCCTTGCGGTTATCCAGCCATGCGCGCTTGGCGACCGTGTTGACGGGGCGCTGCAGCGTGTAGTCGATGTCGGGGTTCTGCCACAGCGCGCGCTGCCAAGTGTCGGAGAAGGTCGACGCGCGGTCGAGCTGCTCGCGCTGGAAGCGCACATAGGCGATCACGTTCTCCTCGGACGGGTCGAGGATCGCCTTGGCCTTGAGTTCGTCGAGCTGGTGCGTGATCGCCGCAAGGCGCTCGGCCGCGCTCTTCTCCGGAACCTGGGGCTGCGCCTTGGCGGTCTCAGCCGGCTTCGGCTTGGTGCAGTAGAACCATTGCCCGAGCTTCCGCTCCCCGCAGTAGAAGTCATCGCCTCGACCGACCGTCTCGACTGCGTCGTCGCGCGCTTGCGCGTCCTGCGCCCGAAGCGGTGCGGCCAACGGCGCGACCGAGAGCAGAAGCATGGCCAGCTTCGCCACTCTCGACATGGTTATCGTCCTTCCTTCTGATCGGCCGCATCGTCCGGGAGGACAGGCGCGGAGTGGTGGGGGAGCGTGGGGGCCGGCGCCGTCCAGCCCGCGAAGTGGACGCAGCAGTCGAACCCCGCGGTGGATGCGGCGGCCGAGGTGCAGGGCGACGCAATCGCTGCGCCGGCCGCAGCGACCGGCGCCGCCGGCACGGGCAACGACGTGCCCGCGAGGAGGGCGGCGACAAGCGCCGGCTCAAAGATCACGAACGCCATTGTCCAGCTCTCCCTTCGTCAAGCGCAGCACGGACATCATCAAGGCGACGTCGATCAGCCGCGTCCCTTGATCGAGCATCCGGATGATGCCGTTCATCAGCGGCCGGGCAGCGCGCCGGCCTTCCTCGGTTGCCCGGAAGCACTGGCTTTCCTCGGCAACCCAGCGGTTCGCGAGCATGTTCTCGATCGGCGCCGCGGCGATCGGCGGATCGACGACGCACTCGAACCAAGCCCCGATGACCTGGCAGATCTCCTCCACCCGGGGCGGGCGACGCGCGCGGAACACGCACATGAAGATGGCGAGCTCGAACGCCGTCATCGTCCAGTTGCAAGCTGGAGAGCCGGCCGATACCAAGTCATTTGCCGCGGCCGTCATTTCGATCACTTAGCCCCCCGATCATGGCTGATCCCCGTGCAGGTCGTAGTAGTCCTGGATCTTCTGCTGGATCTCGGACATCGTCTGGACCTCGTCGGGCAGCTTTGCCGCGTCGAGGAAGTCCGCATAGACTTCTGTGAAATCCATCTTCGACAAGTCGAGCTGCTGAAACTCGGCGATGGTAAAGCCCTTGCACTGCTCGTTCTTGGGCTTGCCCCAGGGCTTGTTGATCTGGACGCGGCCCTGCTCCTGCAGCACGCGGCTGAGCTTGCTTTCAAAGCAGCAATATGCCGTCTTCTTCGTCTTGCAGATGCCGAGGAAGCTGGACGAGCACCACGTTCCGACCTTGTGGCAGAACCCCATGCGATCCTTGATGTCGAGCTTCATCTCGTCTTGCGAGCAGGCGAAGAGCGTCAGGAACGGCGTCGCGAGCGCGGCGATCGCCGCCGGCCCGCCCGCCAGTGCAGCACCGCCAGCAGCAACCGTCAGCACGCCCGACACCTTGCCGGCGCAGCAATCGATAAGCCCGAACACCGGCTTGTGACACGTATCGCGCGTCCCCGAGAACACGGTCAGGTTATTGGGGTCGAGGCCTTTCGAGGCATCGTCGATTGCGTGCAGGGCGACGAGCGCGTCCTTGAACTCGGTCGATGCCTCACGGGTGATCGGCTCGCAGTCGCCGTTGATGCAATAGACGTCGTTCCCGCAGATGTATTGCGGCGTGCCTGAGGTCGGTGCGTCCGGAGTCGGGCACTTGTAGACCTTCTCCTTGACCTTGCACTCGCCCTCCTGCGGATCGTCGAGGCACTCCTCGCGCAGGAACGTGCATTGGCGGTTGCCCGCGAGATCGCCGCAGTCATTGCCCTGAGACAGCTTGTGGCAGGTATATTTCCGCTCCCACTGCCAGCACGCCCGCGTGACGGCGACGCCGTTGATCGTGCGCGTGGTCGGATCGGGGTCGACGCAGGTTTCCTCGGCCAGCTCGCACGTCTGATCCGCCGTGGCGCTGTTGCACTGCCCCTCGTCCTTGCGCTCGTTGATAACCTCGCCGACGGTTTCGAGAGTGTAGCCCCGGTTCGGCACCGCCGCGCTGTCGCACTCGTAGGTGATCTCCTCGCCTTCCTCCACATCGGGCTCGGTGCAAAAGCGGGGATTGCCCTGGCGGCAGATGTCGTAGAACACGGTCCGCCGCGACCGCTCACGGCACACCCCGTTGGCGACGGGCGCGTTGAACGCCGGCACGCAGCGCCGGTTGCGGTTGTCGCCACCGCGCGCCGCCGTCATGACCCAATTCTCGCAGGTGTAGACGTACTTGTTCACGCCCGGGGTGACGTCGACCACCAGCGGCACCCGGCAGACCGGCGCGGTCTCGTCGACCTTCGTTCCGGTATTGCACGTCGCCTCGTAATAGCCGCCGGACCCGGAGCCGGGAGGCAAAGGCTGGCACTGCCCGCTCTCAGACCCGATGTTCTCGCCCTGCAGGTACGCATCGGGATCGTTCTCGACCTGCGTCGCACGGTCGGTCGTGGCGAGGATCTCGGCGTTGCTGAAGGTCGGCCGGGTGTGGTCCGGATCGGTCACGGTCCGGTAGGACTCGTTGGTCGACCGCTGCGCCGTTCCGGCCGCGACAAGCGCATCCGGATCGTCGAAGTAGGTGCTCTGGGGCTGGTTGTTGCCGGTATAGCCCGGCACGGCCTCGGCCTGGGCATCCGTCGTCGGCACGAGGCTTCCGTCCTGCCGCTTCTCGTTGCCGAGCGCCTTGCCCTCCTCTCGCGCCTGCTCGACCGTCATCTGCTGCGCCGCCGCGGGGCTGACGACCAGGCAGACGCCGACAAGCGCGCTGACGAGGGAACGGAGCTTCACTGCTGGCGGCTCCGCCCGAGGTTGCCGAGCGCCACCGTGGCGATCCGCGCACCAGGCCCGTTGGCGCCGGCAAAGGTGTTGAGGGCGTAGTCGACCGTGACGTTCCCCTCGAGCCTGTCGTGCGGCGGAACCTTGGTTTCGCAGCGGAAGCCCGCGCACAGGTCGAACGTCGAGGTGACGGCGACATAGGTCGGCACGGCCTGCACGTTGAAGGCGCGGAAGAGCCGGGGGTCGATGCCGATATTCGGCATGTCATCCTTCTGCACGACTTGACCCAGGCGGTTGACGAACTCCTTGGCCGAGTTGTTGGGGAAGCCGCGGAAGACGACGACGCCCCCTGCCCTAGCCGTGTCGGCGATCAGCTGCTTAAGCGACGCCGGTGGCATAGAGAGGCTGGCGAAGACCATAAACTGAGGCGCGTCGCCGCCGGGCGTGTTCGCATTGTTGGCCGCGCCTTGCACCAGCTCGTCGAAGTCGATCTTGCCGTCCGGCCCCTTGGGCAGGTCCGTCGCGGCGACCCTCTGCATGTTCTCCATGCCGCCCTTCCGGACGACGGTCGCCTGATCGCGGAACTCATCGCCACGGTCCTTCACCTGGTCGACGAAGGCCTGCGCTTCAGCAGCGATGTCCGCGGCCCTCGTCTTCACCGCCTGAACATCGAGCCCGTCGACAGTCTGCGCGAGGATCGCCGACATGCCGGCGGTCCCGAGAAGCGCGGCAATGCCCACGGTCAAAAGGCGCATGCTTCCCTCCTCAAAACACGCAGCAGTTGCGCTTGCGCCAGACGAGATAGCCCATGTCCTCGCCGCCGGCCGGGAAGGCGCGGCCAGCATCGGGCGGCATCGTCGACGCGCCGATCGCCGAGCAGGCGAACCGCCCGCTCACCGTCGGAATCGGGTTCACCATCTGGAAGCGGTATTGCTGCTTCCGCATGATCGGCATCAGGTACTTCTTGCAGAGGCCCTCCGACCCCATCGTTCCCCAGGCCAGCCCCTCTCGGTGCATCTTGTAGGCGAACCGCGACAGGGCGAGGCGCGAGGACTGGACGTGGCCGATCGAGGCGGGGATGTTCCCGTTCAGAGGATACATGCTGCCCTGACACCCGGCACACCAGAACAGCGGATCGAGCGGAAGCGCGGCCGTCCCCGCGATACAGTCGCCGGCACACGCGGCCTGCGCAATGGGGTTGGCGAAGACGACCGCCTCGGGGTTGATGATCGCGGTGAGCGAGTCATCCTGCCAGAGCGGATCGACCTCCGTCATGTAGGCGATGTCGAACGACGCCTGCTCGAAGCAGACGAAGTCGGTCAGGATCTCCATCCAGTAGAGGAGCGGGTAGACGTACCAGTGGACGTGCCACTTGGCCGTGCTTTGCGAACGCCCGCCGACCATCGACGGGCCGGCCAGGTAGCCCTGCCCGATGTCGAACCCCGGCGCGATCCGCGTTCCTCCCAGATTGGAGAAGCACCACGGCTTCATCGTGACGTCGGCAAGCCTCGCCGGCTCCCAGAACCCTACCGAGATCCCGATGCGCGGTAGTGGGTCGGCGCAGGCACAGATCGGCGATGCCGGATTGTGGGTGTCGGGACGGTTGCCCGGCCAGATCTTCGCGGCCCCGATCGAGAGCGGGAAGAGGCACGACCAGCAGACGTCGGTGATCGGGTTGACGAACTTCCCGGTGCAGGTCGGCGCGGCGTCGGCGCGCGGGGACAAGGCCACCGTCACCAGCAACAGACCGAGGACGCCGACCAGCGCGCGCAGCCAGCGCATCAGCTCGGCTCCCCTGCCCGCTCGAGGAACGCGTTGTCGGCCGCGTTCTTCCGCCGGAGATACATCCACGAGTAGAGCCCGGTCGCGACGAGGAGCGCAACGGCAAGGCACGGAGCTGCGCGGCCGAGAGCCGCATGCACCTGAGCGAAGAAGCCAATGAAGACCGCGACCGACAGGCAAAGGCCCTGCCAGGTCAGCCGCATGCGGCGCAGCGAGCGGGTTTCGGGCGCCGCCATCGGAGTACGCAGAAGATCCAGCCAGAGGGGCATCAGCTTTTCGCTCCAGGCTTGAGGACCGTCTCCGAGACGTGGAGGAGCTTGCCCGTCTGCTCCACGACGGCCGGCGTGTGACGGATGCCGAACTTGCCGGTGAGACGCCCCTCTTGGTCGAAGAAGAACCGGCGCTTGCGGGCGGTCATGGATTCGATCGGCGAGCCGTTGACGAAGATGATCTTCGCATTGAGCTCGGTGAACCGCTTGGTTGCCCAGTCGACCTGCGCCGTATCGTCGCCGTCGACGAACACGAGGCTCTGCCGCATGGATACGAAGTCGAGCGGATTGATCCGTTGGCCCGCCTCCGCGATCACCTGTCCCTTGTGGTCACGGATCTCGCGCTCGAGTGTGATGGTCGGATCATAGTCCCACGTCCGCGCTTCCTCGGCCGGCGTGATCCCGGAGACGGGAACCGGCCGACGCACCTTCGCCTCGACCCGCTTGGCGAACGCCGCGTTGACACGGTCCATCTCGCCCATCGCCTGAGCGCGCTGCAGGCGTGCCTCGATCGTGGCGAGAAGATCGGCCTCGACAACCGGGAACGTCTGCCCCAGCTGGCCGAAGTCGCGCGCCTCGCTCCGCTCCGATCCCGTGAGCAGCACCGCGGCTCCGAGACAGGCGACGCCGGCAAGCGAGGCGGCGACGGCGCGGATCACAGGATCGCCTCGCCGGTGCCGACGATCTGCCGCTGACAGGCGAAGCCGATCGCCGCGTAGCGGGAATCGAACCCATCCTTGTGCGGAGTGCCGACATAGTAGCAGCCCGCCGGGATGACGCCGCTCGGGCCGATGGCCAGCGGCTCGCCCGCCTTGGTGAAGGGCTTGGTATAGGCGACGACACGGTGATTGACCGTGACGAGCCTGCCCCAGTGTCGGACCGTGTCGCCGGGCATCCCATAGACGATCTTGCCGAACATCTCGGGTTTCGACCCGAAGTGGCGACGGACAAGCTCGCTCTTTGGCGGAATGAAGAAGACGTACTCGCCGCGCGCCGGCACCTGGTTCTTGTGGATTACGAACGCCCAGTTGGGCAGCGAGTCCGTCGTGTTGATCAGTAGCGCGTGCTTGTCCCGCCACTCGCTGATCGCGCCGAGGATGACGCTACCGGCAACGAACGCCCCGAACAGGCCCCAGCGCAGCTTGCGTCCGCTCCTGGGAGGCGCGAGATCACTGACCGCCGTTGCCATTGGGACCTCCGAAGGACGAAACCATGGCTCCCGCCACGCCGGCCGGGGCACCGGGCATCGTGGTGGGCATCGCCTGCTGCCCGCCTGCGACCGGCGGAACGCCGCTGATCGGGTCGATCGTCGCCCCTTGCGATCCCATCATCGGTGCGACGGGGAGGGGCTGCGGTGCGGCTGCGGGAGCGAGCTGCTGCTGCAGCTGCTGCATCTCCTGAACGCTCGCCGGCCGGGGCTGGTGGATGCCGCTGGCGTAGACCGCCTTCTTCAGGCTGTCGGTGATGTCCGGCACGTTCTCGGTGAGGACCGCCTCGCCGACGAGCACGACCTGGCCCTTTTCGCTCCGCCGCTGGATCTCGTGCTTGAGCGACGACATGAACGTCCGCATCTCGGCCTCGACCTGCGCGGGCGGCGAGGCAGCTCGGGCCTGCGCCGTGACGTACTCGCCGACGATGCTCGAAAGGCTTGCCTTGACGATATGCTCCTCGCGGGGCGCGACGAGCGCCTTCGTGACCCACATCGACCAGATCAGCGCCACGACCAGCGCCGCGCCCATCAGAAGCTGACCGCGCGTGAAGCCGCCGAACCCGCGCTTGGCGCGGACGATCGGCGCCGATGCGGCGGGGGTGGCGGCGGTGGGGAGATCGAGTTCGGGCTGGTCAGCCATTGGCCTTGCTCCGCTTGGGGTCGCGCGCAGGGAGGATGCTGTGGCGACGGAAGAAGATGACCGCGGCCGAGAGAACCAAGTGCGCGACGATGAGGACGTGCTTGAAGGAGGCGATGCGCTCCGCGTCGGCTGCGACATACCGGCTCGCCATGTTGTTGAGCTGGTGCATCATGCCATCGACCGACAGACCGCCGATCGCGAGGAAGAACAGCACGAACAGACCCCAGGTGATGAGGAGCGTCGTGGCGAGGAAACCCGCCATGTGCAGGTAAAAGTAGAGCAGGAAGCCCACGTCGAGCTTGCCCTTGGGCCGCTCGAGGGCGGCGTCCGCCGGGGCCGGGATGGTCGCCATGTCGTTACTCCGCCGCGATGGCCGCCGGCTCTTCGGCAGGCAACGCCCATTTCTCGGGGTTGTTGGGATAGGCGATGCGCTCGATCGCCTCGTCCATCGTCAGGCCCTCGTGCACGAGCGCCTCGATCGCGGCGAAGGTGCGCGGGCTCGACGAGAACAGCGCGGCCGAATAGGGGTCGAGGACGAGCCGGCCCACCGCCAGCGTCTCCGGCCCCTTGATCATGATGTCCGAATATTCGAACCCGTTCCGCTTCAGCGAGCGCAGGAGCGCATCGGTGTAATCGTCCATCTCGAAGCGGTCGTGCTTCTTGAAGTCGGCGATCGTCTCCGGCTTCTGCTGCAGGATCACGAACCAGTCGCTGTTCTCCAGCGCCGCAATGCTGCCGGCCGACTTGTAATAGTCGTTCAGCGACTGCGTAGCGGTGACGAGCGAAGCACCGTATTTGCGGCAGGTACGCGCATAGGTCTCGATGAAGTCCGCCATCGCCCCGCCCCGAAGCATCTGCCACGCCTCGTCCAGGAGCAGCGCCTTGGGGATCAAGCGGTCGACCTTGCGCATCATCTGCTGCGACATGAACATGATCGCGGTCAGCACGACGCTGCGCAGCTCCTCGCGCGAGGACAGGTCGGAGAGCTCGAAGACGGTGAGCTGCGCCTGCAGCTCGAAGGAGACCTCGCCCTTGAAGAACTTGCCGTAGGTGCCCGCACTGGAGAACGGCAT
Organism: Sphingobium sp. VMM; assembly: GCF_056790315.1. Lineage (NCBI taxonomy): Bacteria > Pseudomonadati > Pseudomonadota > Alphaproteobacteria > Sphingomonadales > Sphingobiaceae > Sphingobium > Sphingobium sp. VMM. Next base: position 52,071 of record NZ_JBXGSI010000011.1, on the reverse strand, counting down.
CATCGCGATCGCGAGGTGCGACGCGAGCTCGTTGCCGGTGTCGTTCAGCGTGGCGATCACGTCGTCGATCGAGCCGTTGCGACCCTTGGCCTCCCAGACGCGATTGACCGCTCCGTCGATCAGGCCGCGCTCGGTATCGGTGAGCCGGTCGATGTGCCGCGACATCTGGTTCACAATGGCCTTGAGCATCGCCATGCAATCGAGCAGGTAGTCCTCGTCCTCGGCCGCCTGCTTCTCGTCGATCATCGAGAACGGGTTGAGGCAGAAGCCGCTCGACATCGTGAACTCGACGAAGGCGCCGCCCTGCAGCTTGGCCGAGTGCTCGAACGACCGCCCGTCGTCGATCACCACCACCTTCGACCCGGCGCCGCACAGCGACGCGCACAGCTCCTGCAGCGCGACCGACTTGCCGCTGCCGCTCTTCCCGAACACCGCGACGTTGTGGTTGCCTGCGGCGTTCTCGAACGGGCTCCAGAAGAAGGGCTGGCCGCGCCGGCCGATCAGCAGGAGGTGGGGCGTATGACCGCCCAGATACTCGCCCTGGATCGGCGCGAGGTTCGCCGCGGTCGTGCTGAGCATCGTCCGCATGCGCTTCATGCGCTCGAGGTCCTTGGCCAGGCCGTTCGCCATCGTCATCGGCATGGCGCACAGGAGCCCCATGACCTGCAGGTAGCGATCGTCCAGCAGGTCCCAGCCTGCGGCGCGGTACACCGACTTCAGGATACGCTCGTTGGCGTCCCCCTTCCCTTTCGGCGAGAACGAGGTGACGCTGTAGAACAGCCGCACCAGCTTGCGCCCCTGGCGGATCTCGTCGTTGACGAACTTCCATTCCTGCGACTGGTCGCGGAGCTGCGGCAGGAACCGCGCCGACTTGGAGTCGGCGAGGCTCGTGGTCCGCATGAACTTGAAGCTGGCCTTGTTGGTCGCGGCCTGGGGATCGGGAAAGTCGAGGCAGAGGTTCGTCGCCACCGGGCACGGCATGCGCAGCTTGTCGGCGAACATATCGCCGATCAGCCGGGCGCAGTCCCAGGGCGCCCACCGCTGGGGCAGGTTCCGCACCGAGAAGGAGCGGACGTCGAAAACGTCGGGGTAGATCTCGCCGATCTCCGGCGCACCGTCGACCTCCTTGCCGGTCGGCCGGAAGCGCTCGGTCCGAAGAAGGATACGGTCGGGGTCGACCTTCATCTCGATGTCGCGTCGCACCGCCTGATCGGAGATCGGATCGAGCGGGTTGTAGCTCACCACGTCCTCGCCGGCCGCGGTCGTGGGCGAGGTGATGTCGTCGATCCACCCGATCAGCGCGACCGGGTCCATCTTGCGCGCCGACACGCCGATCGAGCCGAGCACCGAGATCAGCCCGTCCATGACGGCCACGATCTCCTCGTTCGAAACGCTCGAGCTCTCAGGCGTCGAGTAGGAGATCGCGACGCGATGATTGCGAAGGCAGAACGGGGCGTCGGCCGACAGCGAGTTCCAGACCCCGTCCGTCAGGAAGTCGACCCGGTGCTTCGCCATGCGCTCGTAAACGCCGCTCGCCGAGTAGCGCGGCAGATACCATTTGGAGAGCCGCTCGCTGATGCGCGGGCTCATCCAGTCGTGGAACTGCAGGGAACCCGGCGCCGGGATGCCCTCGGACAGGAACTGCGTGAGGATCTCGCCCGTGCGCTCGTCGGCACCGACGAGAGGCGAAACCTCGATCACGAAACCGCGCGACGCGGAGTTGTAGAAGATGCCCGTCTTGGGGTCGTAGCTGCGATAGGGCAGCCAGTGCGCCAGCATCGGCACCGCCAGGTCGGGTCGCTGCGCGTCGGGCCGCTTGCTGTCGCCGAACACGCCGGAGATCAGGTTGTCGAAGAAGCCGGGCTTGGCGCTCATCTCACTTGTCCTCCGGAACCAACGCCGGGAAGCTCGCGGCGCGGATAGTGGGGCTGGTCAGGGCCTTGAGGCCCGGTGCGGGTGCGGAAGCGCCGGCATCGCGGGCCGTCGCTTCGGCACGCCCCTGCGCTCTGCGATAGGCTTCGCTGCCCTTGATGCGGGCAACCGCTTCCGGACCTGATGCGGTCTTCGGCGCGGACACGAGCGCGGTCAGCTGGCCTGTCGCTCCCGACGCGGAACCACGATGGACCACCACGCCTGCCTGGGTTGCCACCTGAGCCGGCTTCGCCACGGGAGCGCCTTGGGCGACGCTCGGCACCGGAACGCCCGCCGGAACAGGAACGGGTGCCCGAGCCGCCGGCGCGACCGCCGACGTCCGCGTGCCGGTCGCGGGCGCCGGCGTGGCGGGCGTCGCCCGCCGCTTGCCGCGCTGACCCAGCTTGCTCTGCACGTCCGCCTTGATGGCTTCGACGGGATCGGCCTTGCGGGCGCGCGCCGCAGCAACGACGGCGGGGTCGGGCAGGTTGGGGTCGATCGCCGCGACGTCGATATAGCCGGGGGCATCCCGATCGACGACTTCGGACAGGCTGACCTCTGTCGCCCGCGCCGCAGGGTTGCGGTCGGGGATGGGGGTCGCATCGGCCAGGGCTTGCGCCTGCCATTCCGACTGGACGACGGTGTGGACCGCGCTCGCCTCGTGGAGACGGCCGCGATCGTCGACGTAGGGCTGGAACACGACGCGCAGCACCTTCTCGCGCGTCCGCGAGCCCGGAACCGCGCTGCGGTCGGGCATCGGCGCGGGCACCGACGCAGCTGTCCTCATCGCCCGCGGCTGCTGGGCGGGAGCCTGATACGGACCGGCCGGGATCATGGTGTCCCCGGCGTCACCCGAGATCATCGCGAGCGCGCGATCGTCGATCGTCGAGGACGGCGCGCAGATGCCGTCGGGAGCGCGACAGGAGAAGTCGCCCTTGATGTTGCCGCCCAAGGTCGCGCAGCCATTGAGAACGGCGAGAGCCGAAAGGCTCACCGCGGCGAGAGCGGCGCGACGGCCGTTGCGCCGCGCGATCACGACCGGCCTCCCTTGATCCAGTTCTGCAGGAACTCCTTGGGGCGGTAGCCTTCGAGCATGGCCCCGTCGCTCCGCACGATCACCGGCGTCCCGCTCAGCCCATGCTTGTGGGCGAATGCCTCATTGGCATCGAGACCGGACGTGTCGCAGCCCGCGCCGCCCTTGAACGGCTCTCCAGCGTAGGCGGCATGGAGCGCCTCCTCGCGGTTCTTCGCGCAATAGACCCGATCGGCGATGTCGCGGCTTCCCAGAACCGAGATCGGCCGCTCTACGACCCGCACATTCATGCTGCGCAGGACGTTGGTGAGCGCCCGGCAGTAACCGCACCGGAAGTCGGTGAAGACCGTGACGGTTTGGCCGGAGGGGTTGCCCCAGACGATCGCTCCGTCCTTGGGAAGGCTGTCCAGCGAGAGCACTGCCGGTCGCGCGGGAAGTGACGTCTTCTCGACGCGCCCCTTTGCCGCCGGCATCGCGCCGTCGGGTTCGCCGCCACCTTCGGCCGCGGCGGCATTGGCCTTCGCGGCACCACCGACCAGCATGTCGGGATTGATCTCGAGCAGCCGCGCCGCCGTCAGATCCTGCCGCGTTTCCATGTCGTACACGCGACCGATGATGAGATAGCGCGCGCCCGCGTCGACGTAGAACAGGTTCGCGCCGGCCGTGACCTCGCAGAGGCCATGCACCTTCTCGCAATTGACCTGGGTCAGCGGCGTCTTGGGCAGGCGCGTCTTGAGGAGGTTCGTGACCTGGACGCTGCTCGGGCTCGCGATCTGACCCGCGACAGCCATGCTTGCGGCGCCGATCACCGGCACGGCGACGAGCAATGCCGCCACCTTGGTCGGCAAGCGCCGACGGAGACGATCAATTCCGAACATAGACACCCTCCAGGAAGACAATTTCGACGTCGATTCCGGTCGGCATCTCGATGACCGGCTGATACTGCTCGGCGCGTTCGATCAGGTACTTCGAGACCATGTCGCCGCTCTGGGACACGCCCTCGCCGAACCCGCCCTGCGCGATGTCGCCAAGCCCGAGCTGCTCCCGCTTGCCGTTCACCGTCACGTTGGGCTGGGTCAGGAACGAGTTGGCGTTGGCGGAGAAACCGCGGCCGAACCCGCCGACGAGGCCGGCGATGAAGGCCTGGCTCACCAGTCCGCCCTCGCGCGACACGACGCGGCCGCGCACGCCGGTCTTGCCGCCGAACGCGATGAAGCCCTTGACCTCCGATACGGCGTAGCGGCCACCCGGCTGCGGGCAGGTCATCTTCTGCAGCTTGACGTAGACCTTCTCCGAGCTCAGCTCGCCACGCGCCGCGCCGTTGATCAGGCAACCCTGGATCTTGGTGGTCAGCAGCTTGCCGTTCTGGAGCACCGAGCGTGCGGGGCCTGTCACGCGAAGCACGACCGGCAGCGGATCGGTCTGGCTGTTGACCCCGGCTGCGGCGTCGACGCCCACGATGACCTTGGCCGACGCGAAGCTGTTGGGCGGCAGATAATTGGGGCTGTCGGTATAGACCGTGTTGCCCTTGGCCACCTTGGACGCGGTGCCGGTGTCGGTGGTCGAGAAGCTCACCATCTTGACCTCGGCCGAGTGACCGACCGGCACAGCACCCGCGCCACCTGCGGCGTCGGGACGCTGATAGGCTTGCGGACCACGCGGGCCATACATGGCCGCTGGGCCAGGAGCGGGCGGCGGCGCGGCCGGGCGGTCGTTGATCTGCTTGCGGAGCTGCTCGTTCTCGGCCTGATAGGCCGAAAGGACGCGCTGACCGTCGGCCTGCATCGCCTGGTTCTGCCCCTTCAGCGCCTCGATCTGCGCGGCGAGGTTGTCCATGCGGGCGGACTGGCCGTTGACCGACTTGAGCTGGTTCTCGGTCGACTGGAAACGGTTTTCCGAGAGCGCCATCCACTCCTGATTGGAGAGGTTGCGGTTGACCATATCCTTGGTCGAGACCTCGACCTTCTCGGCGCCGTCCGCGTCGGCGAGCTTCTTGTCGTCGTCGCCGCTGAAGATCCACATCGAGGAGAGCACCAGGCCGACGCCGGCGACGCCCGCGAGCAGCATGCGCTGCTTGCGCCGCACCGCCTCGTTGCCCGCGAGCTCGCCGCCGACCGGCGAGATGCCCTCGCCCTCCGCCTCATCCAGCGGCTTGCGCTTGCGATTGAAGATGTCCGCGAAAGCCATGGCTTACCTCACATTCTGGGAGACGAGGTAGGCCGTCGTGACCTTCCCCGGGGCGAGCTTGGGCTCGGCGATGGAGACGGCGAGCGCGCTGGCCGGAGCCACGGTGCGCTCGGTGAGCTCGGTCGGGGCGTCGCCCGTGTTCTCGATGCGCAGCACCTTGCCCGTCAGGTCCTGGCCGCGATATTCGGCGATCATCTGGACCTTGAGCTGGCCGACATAGACCGGCTTCAGGGTGCGCTGCCGCATCTCGTAGCCGTCGGCGACGCTGTTCGAATACATCGCCTGGACCAGCTCGACCGCCGCATCCTGCGGACCGGCCGCGACCTGCTGCGGGCTCGCCTCCGCGGCCTTCTCCTTGGCGATCGCCGGGTTGGAGACGAACACCTGGGCCGCCGCATCGCCGGCGATCCGGCACATGAACTTGTAGACGTAGCCCCGCTTCGTCGTGCCGAAGAACGACAGCGCCGATCGACCGAAGCCCTCGGGCACGCTCAGGTAGATGTCGCCGCGCACCGGCTCGTTGACGACCGAGAAATCGTCCTGCGGGTTGCCCGTCGAGATCTTGGAGACGCTGGCGAACTCGTCCTCGACCAGGCTGATGCGGGTCAGGTCCTTGGCGGACGCCTGACAGTCGACCTGCGCATTGTCGGCGGCCATGATCGTCTGATCGGCCCATGCCGGCTGCGCCAGGAAGAGAACGGCAAGCGCGAAGAGGAACCCACCGATTATCCTGCTCAGGATGCAGCTGATCCGCGACATGAGGACGGTCCCCACCGCCGCGCTGCCGACGGCGTAGATAGCGGTCATTGGTCTTGCTCCTTGCGGGTGCGAACCATTCCGAAGCCGACCAGACGGAGAGACAGACCCTCGTACTCCCAGTCGTACCGGAAGGTGCGGCGCTCGTTCGAGATCACCTTATTGCCGACGATGGTGTGCAGCTCGCCCGTCACCTCAGAGCGGAGGTTCTTCGGGTCGATCTCCATCGACTGTATCGTAAAGAACTGGGAGATCGAGGAGCCGCGCTGCTCGTTGACGATCTTGAGGAGATCGCCCTTGATCTTGCCCTGCACCCGCGGGCTCGTGATCGCGAGGACCTGGTTCATCCAGTATTCGAGGTTCTGCGGGCTGCGATCGAGCGTCAGGACGACGACGTCGCGCGTGATCATCTCGAGATACTGACGCGAAACACCCGCACTGCTGACGGTGATCGGCGACTGCAGCACCGGCTGCAGCACGACCTCACGATCGCGCGAGATGCCCAGGGTAAGAAGGAGCGCCGCCAGCGCGGCGAGCGCGGCCGCGACAACCACAAGGAGGTTGCGCTGCTTGAGAACGCGCTGGTTCTGCGCGTGGCTGTACGAGAGATCCATGTTAACCCGCCATCAATCGAAGGTATGAGGGCGGCGTGGCTCTCAGGCCGGTGAAGCCGGCCGGCAGATGCCAATAGGCGAGATGAAGCAGCCAAGACGCGGCACGACCAGCTTTTGCCTTCTTAAGTCCCCACCAGCCCGCGAACGCCGCGATCATGCCGATGAGGATGTGCTGGGTCATGATCCCCCAGACGAATGGTATGACCATCGCCAGGAACTCATCCAACGTCCACAGCCCGATCAGCTCAGGGTCGTCGAGATGAGATGGGATTGCGTACTTGTCTGCAGCCATTGCGCCACCCTCCCCGAGAGCGCGGCCGGGGCTGCCACCCCGACCGGCCCAAACGGATGCGTCAGATCGTCGCCGTCACGGTCGAGGTGACGATCGGAATGCCGGTGCCGGCGCCGACGCCGACGCCGACCGGGATCGCGATCTGGCCCATGGAGAAGCGGCCGGAGGCCAGCGCGACGATGCCGCCGGCGAGCGACAGCACGGTGATGACCTTGCCGCCCGACCCCTCGAGGAAGTCGGTGAACTTGGTCAGGGCGGTGTCGAACGTCGTGTCGGCGCCGGCGAACGCCGGACCGGCGAAGTAGAAGAGCGCGAACGCCAGCACGGCGAGGGCGAAGACCGCCATCTCCATGTGGCCGCTCTTTTTCAGCACGGACTGCATGAGTGTTTCCCTTCGATGGAGACGCGGCTCGTCCGCGCCCAAATGAAGGGTGAGCGAAGATGGATTCGGCCGACAATCAGGGGCCGGCGGAACGAAGTCCGATCTCGCAGGTTTTTTTCACTTCAGGCGTTTTTCGCCCGAAATCGCGTCCCGCCAGCGAGGACACCCGGCCTTTAATTCGGGACACCCGTCCCGGCTCCCGGGACACCCCGTCCCGGCTCCCGGGACACGCGTCCCGGTTGGCGACCACCCCCTCAAAGTGTAGAATCGACGCAACGACCACTGAGTCGTATAGGGCGCGTTCATCACATCCTCGCGATGATCGGCAGTGCCGGGGAGTAGCAGGATCGAGGCCAAGGACGTGCAGGAATGAGTGGGGATACTCGCGGTTATTCGCTCGACGTATCGGAGTACCTGTTCCGCCTAACCACGGAGAGCCTCAGGCTCTTGTCCAACGAAACCAAGCGCTACCACAGCCTGACCAGCATGGTGAACCAGCTCGCCGGCGCGGGCGCGGCAGATGCCATCGCCCAGCACGATGTCGAGACCCTGCGCCAGCACCTCAGCAAGATCCCGACGAAGGGACCGATTCGCATCCATCTCCACATCACCAAGACGAGCGCGGACAACCTGATCGAGGCCAAGAAGCGGCTCGCCAAGGAGCTCGGCTCCAGCCTCACCGTAGGAGACGCGATCTCCATGTTGCTGTTCGACTTCGTGGTCGATCAGAGCGCTTCCAGGCTCCTGTCGAAGCTCGGCGTCGATGAGGCGGGGCAGTCGCGCGACGAGCCGAGTCCGGACCGGGATACTTCCGATAACGTCGTTCGTCTCAAGTAGTTAGACGGGAGTCGCGCGCATCGCGGCCAGTGCAACAAAGGGTTGCCAATCTCCTAGGAATGAGGTTTGCTATCCGAGTCCGAACAGGATTTCGGGGGGCCTCAAGCCGTGCAATCCGTCGCTGCGATCGAACTGGAGACGTCTGCCTTTCCACCGTCTGAGGCGGGGGCATGCGCCCTGAAACCGCCCGAGCCGGACTATGTTCCGCTGATCAACACAGCGATGGACAACCAGAAGCTCGGCGTTCGGCAGATCGCGATCAAGACAGGCATCAGCAAGACGCGGCTCGGCCGCATCCTGCACCGCGATCCCGACCAGCGGGCACCGATGACGCTGCCGGAGTTCCAGACCATCCTGCGCGCCCTGAACATGGACCTCATGCACGCGATCATCAGCGTGGAGATGGCGCGCGACCTCGAGCTGATGGGCGACGAGCGGTTCGCAACCCTCGTGACGATGCTCAGCACCCTCTTCCAAGGCCTGCCGCACCGGATCATCGAGGCGCTGCGCGAACTGGACGGCATGGACGGAACCGAGATCCGCAAGGAATGGGGCGGCTACTTCCAGGCAGCAGTCATCCGCAAGATGGTCGGAGAAATCAGCAACGTGCTGCGGCGTCGTGCCGATGACGAAGACGGCAACTTCTTCAATCTTTGAGCTGCCCGACTTTTTTTGGCGCTGCCCTGCACCTAAAAGCACTAGCGAGCGGCCCTAAAAGCACTGGAAATAGTTGCGCGTTGACGTGCAAACGTCCGCAAAAGCACTAATAATCGCGCTCGCTCCAGCTTTCCCCACCGTTAACACTGATCCCACACCCTCTCTGGATTCGGCAGCATGCGCTGACGCGGTCCCGTGAGGTGAGCTTCGATGCGCCCGCACCGTCTCGAAGGCTCTGGGATCAACGTGCGGGATGGAGATGTCGTGCGGACAAGAAAAACCCGGCACTAGGCCGGGCTTTTCGGGTGGTCATAGAACCTGTCTGGAAACCCGGTTCTAGCTGACCTCCCCTGAACAGACAAGCTCGAAGCGCGATTCGCGCATCGGCTAGATGTGTCCGAACGGCATTCCCTCAGGGAGTGACGAATGGGAGCCTATACCCCGAAGCGATCGGGCGGCATGCGCCGCTACAACCAGTTCAACTCCGTGGTCGAGCGCCTCGCGAAGGGCTACGCCGGTCAGGAGAAGGTCTCCCCTGCCCGCCTCCTCGGCAAGCTGAAGTGCGCGGCGCCCTATATCGGTGTGCCGCCCTCCGTTCTGGCGCTGCTCGACGCCCTCATCCCCCACTCCAAGTCGCAGGATTGGCTTCCCGGCCGGGTGCCGCTCGTCTGGCCGCGCAACGAGACCCTCTCGCGCAAGCTCGGCGTCTCGGTCCGCCAGGTGCAGAAGACGATCCGCACCGCGATCGAGTTCGGCCTGATCGTGCCGTGCGACAGCCCCAATGGCCATCGGGGCGGCAAGCGCAACGCCGCAGGGGACATTCTCTGGGGCTACGGCTTCGATCTCCGGCCGCTTGGAACACGCTCCGACGAGTTCGACGCGATCGCGGCCAAGGGCTATGCCGAAGATCGCGAAGTCGATCGCCTGAAGCGCGCCTTGTCGGCCGCACGACGCCGTGCCCGCACCCTTGCTAATGCGGTGCTGGACGCCGGCATTGAGGGCATTGATGGAGCCCGCGAGATCGAGCTCGTCCGGATGGCGCTCGATCATGTGAAAGGCAAACGCGACCTGGACGCGCTCATCCGGTGCCTCTCGCAGGTGACGCAGCGCGTCGACGCTTTCCAAGCTGCCGTCGACGGGGCGCTGGAGGCGCTTATTCCCTGTGAAACAGCGATGGATGCGGTCGAATGTCCTGTTGATAGTTCACCCAAGGGCGAACCAGCGTTCGCCGACTCTACAACTACAACCCAACTTAAAACTGCTAACGCAGTTACAGGTAGAGGCTTGGCGAGGAAGAGTAGTGATGCCTGGGACATCGCCCTCCTCGCACCTCAGAGCAATGTCGAAGCCGACCTGGATCGTCACGGAATCGATCCCAAGTTCGTCGCGAAGGCGGCACCGGAGCTAATCTGGGATCTCGACATGGGGCCAAGGGCCTGGGGCAGGCTCATCAGCATCGCCGAGGGCCTGACCGGGCAACACGCGATCGGCGCCCATGCCTGGCGCGAGGCATGCCGGTTGATGGGCCAGCGCGGGGCCGCAGCCGCCGTCATCGCGACGGTCACGAAGAACGTCAGGGGCGAGGTGCGTTCGCCGGGGGCATATCTGCGCGGCATGAGCGCCAAGGCAGCGACCGGCGAGCTGAACCTCGGCAAGACGTACCACGGCCTGCGCGAAGGGCTGGAACAGGCAGCGTGAGCGATCCGGTGGCGCACCCAAAAGCACGTTGGCGAGCCCCTGCCCCCCGCGATCCGGCATTTCGTACCTAAAAGCACGAAGTATCGCACCCAAAAGCACGAGCCGAATGCCTCTAAACGAGCCCGATGGCGCATACCGCACCCAAAAGCACGATGTTTTCTAGCCAAAGCGCGAGTTTTCAGGTGCGTTCAGTCCACGGCGCACCCAGACCCTCATGGATTTTGGGTGCGGTTGGGAGCCGGAGCCCGCATCCTACGACGATTCCTAGTGCTTTTGGGTGCGAAGCGGTCGTTGCCGGTGGTCGGATGACGCTGCCGACGTTAACATGGATGCGAGTCATGGAGGTCCAGCGCGATGGCACGAAAGCGCACTAACACCGAGGTACAGGGAATGTTGGCGCTGGACTGCCCGCTGCGCGGTGACATCCACGGCGACCGCAGCGTCATGGACTTCCCATTCTTCGCGCTCGAGAAGAAGCCCCAGACCGGCATCATCGAACACAAGATCGGCAACGTCTCGATCACCATCCGCGCCGGCGAGGGCGGGATCGCCACGATGTACGACAAGGAGATCATCCTCTACGTCGCATCGATCATCTTCGAACAGAAGGCGCGCGGCCAGGCTCTCTCCCAGGAGATCACCTTCACCGCGCACGACTTCTTCCGCGCGACGGGAACGCCCAACCCCGGCAAGCGGGACTATACACGCTTCACGGACGCAATGTCCCGGCTGCAGGGCACGCAGATCCAGACCAACCTCAAGACGGGCGGCGCAGGACACCGCGGATGGTTCTCGTGGGTGGAGAACGCCCAGGTCATCTACAACGACATGCCCGAGGGCTATGAGCGGCTCCAGGCGGTCAAGATCCGCCTCTGCGACTTCCTCTTCCGCGCGATCGAGCGCGACGTGTCGATGTATTCCTACCATCACGAATACTTCAAGCTCGGGCTGATCGAGCGCCGCCTCTACGAGATTGCCCGTTCCCACTGTGACGAGGGTCCGTTCGAGGTCGACCTCGAGTCGCTGTTGAAGACCGTGGGCAGCAGGAGCGCGCTGCGACGCTTCAAGCAGCACATCAGCGACATCCAGCAGTCCAACAGCCTGCCGCACTACAGCATCGCGATGCGCGACCAGATCGAAGGGAGCCGGGTGCGCGCGCGCGCCAACGAGACGATCGTGACGTTCTCGGAGCGGCCCGCGGCGGCAGAATGCCCCTACGTCCAGCACACGCTCGAGGCGATCGCCTGATCTAGAAGGACGAGACCATCGCGGCGCGTGAGAAGGTCGGCGGAACCGCGACCGACGCTCCCGGCGTCTGGATCGTGGCGACCCTCGACAGGCCGCTGAGACGCGACCAGTTCAACAGGATGTTCGATACATAGTCCTGGGTCTCGACGATCCGCGGAACGCGGCCGTTGCGCACCCGCCCCGGCCCGGCGTTGTAGGCCGCTAGGGCGAGGTGATACTGGCCAAACTTGTCGAGCTGCTGGCGCAGGTAGCGCGCACCGCCCCGGAGGTTCTGCTCGACGTCGTAGCGGTTCACGCCCAGGCCCGCCGCGGTGTCCGGCATCAGCTGCGTCAGCCCGAAGGCATTCTTGGGCGAGTAGATCGAGGCGTTATAGCGGCTCTCTCGGATGATCATCGCGTCGAAGAGCCCGACCGGGATGCCGTACTGGCACGCGATGCTCGACATCATCGTGTAATAGCCGCGGCGCCGAAACTCGCCGTCCGGCCGCAAGATGCCGCTCGGCCGATAGTCGGTCGGGACGCACCCGGGGACGTAAGAGTTCGCCGCAGAGGCAAACACCTGGCCCCCACGCATCCAGAGCGGAACCGAAATGGTCGACGCCGGCGAAACACCGACCGAAGCACCGAACGCCGGCACACCGGGCTGCGCGACGCCGACGGCAGCGAACGGATCCTCCCCTGCCCCTGACCCGACGTTACTCGCCGGCGCCGCGGCAGACTGCGGAGCGAAGCTGTTCGCCGTCTGGTAGGCGACCCACTGCCGGCTGAGATCGTGAACCCGGAACGCCTCCGGCAGCGGCGACGGATCGATTGAAGCCGCCCCCCCCGTCTCGGCCGGCAGCTGCTCGCTTGGACCGACCGGCACGCTCTCCGATGAAGGCGCCGGCGAAGCGCTCATGCTGATGAGCTGCACCGTTCTCACAGCCCGCGTCGGCCGCGCACCGGCCGCCGCGGTGATCCCGGAAATGAGTGCCACACCGGCTAGAAAATAGGCTCGCATATGGTCCTCCCGACCCCGTTCACAGAAAGTGAGATCGACGGATTCGGAGTTGTCAAGACCCCCTGCCTGAGTGAAACTGCTGCCAATCGGCCCCATCGGACGGCTCAAATGTGGCTCATCGACCGTGACACGAACGGCGTCGGGGGACGCAGAATCCCCCTACCCCCTCCCCTGCGGGAGGCTTTGGTGCGCTGGTACATCGGGGAGGGATCGCGCGGCGATGAGGAGGCCGGCATCACCCTGGTCCAGAACGCCCGCATCGGCGCGAAGTGGATCGCCTGCGACTGCCTGACCGGCGAGAACCCGCCCCCGATCCTGACGCCCGCCTTCCTATCCGAAGCCGAGACTTATTATCTGCGGAGACTGACGAGCACCAAGCGGCCGGAGCACCGCGAGGACTGCCCCTTCTTCCGCGACCAAGTCACGCACCGCATCACCGAGATCCGCTCTCGCGAGACGCCTGCTGATCCACCCACCGGCTATTTCGAGGTTCTGCGCCCAGCCCCGGAGAAACTGGCGCAGAGGCCCGAGGAGGATGCCAGCGACGACCGCACCCGCCATGCCTCCGTTCCGCGTCTGGCGCGGCTCCTGTGGCGCCTGATCGACGCTGCCGGCACGAACAAGTTGGCCCCCGTCGCGCACGAATACGAAACCGCCTCCATCAAGCTGGAGTTCGAGGCGCTCGGCCGAGCCGCGACCAAGATCGAGATCGCGCCGGGCATTGAGCTCGGCCGAGCGTTCTGGACCCACGCAAACGCGCTGCACAGCCGCAGGGCCTACGCCATGCTGCGCCAGCTCGCGAAGTCGTGGCCGAGCGGACACGCGCCACAGGGCTTCATGGCGCTGTTCTCGCCACACGTTCGCGGCCACGTCGTCGATGTCCCCGGCGCCGAGGCGATCCACGTCGCCAACCGCGTGCAGTCGCCCTCCGTGCGCGGCAACCTCATCAAGGGGCCGTTCCTGGTGATGATCGTCGCGGGCGAGTATCCCGAGGCGCACGGCTACGCGCCGCTGCGCGCCTACGCTCAACCGATCTTCTCCGGTCAGCGCTTCATTCCGGTCGATTCCGAGTTCGAGCGATCGGTCCTGCGCGAGCTGTTCAAGGCCCGTCGGCTACTGGACGCCGGGGGGGTGGATCTCGCGATCGAGAAGCCCGTCTTCGACCGCCTCACAACCCAGGGCTCTTGCCGACCGGACTTCCTGCTCGAGGCACGCTCGCGCCTGACTGGCGAGATCAAGCAGCTCGTGGTCGAGGCGATGGGCTTCAGCGACGACGACTATCTGGCGTCCAAGGCGACGACGCATCCGCGTATGCGGCTCTTGGGACCGCTCCTGACGATCGAGCCCACGGACGTCGAGAAGGACCGTGTGGGCGATCTGATCACGGCTGCTCTCGACCTCTGAGGCTCAGCTCCAGCTCAGGCTCAAACCGAACGACACCACGATCGCGAGCGTCACGGGCGTCGACAGAAGGTATAGCTTCTGCCAGCGCCACCAGGTCTTCGGCAGGAACAGCACGGCGCCGCGCACCGACCGCATTTCTTCCCAGGACCGCTCGCGGTAGAGCCGGATGCCGGCGACCGAGACCGATAGGACCATCGCGACCGCGCAGCACAGCCCCGTGGCGGTGTAGAGTGCTATCCAGTTGATCAACTTGACTTGGGTCAGGTGCGCCATGATCAGCCTCGTAGCCCGCCCCGGGTGAATAATGTCGCCGACCCTTGGCCGGTTCCGAACGGACCCTATCTGTTTACAACAGCATGGTGAGGATATGCTTAACCCCCCACCGCAACGAAAGTGACTCAAGTTCCCCGCATACCGCAAGCTAATGGTCGCTAAACGGCTTCGCACGTCTTGCCGATCGGATCGCCGAGCGACTTTCGCACGCCGAGCTGCCGAGGCGGTTTGTTGATGCACCCCGGCGTCGTCGTCCTCGTCATCATCTTCGAGGGCGTTCGGAAGGTCACGCTCCATGCGACCGAAGCGCAGGCGTGGCGGCAGCTGATGGAATTCGTCGACGGACGCTGGGAACGCCGGTTCGGGCGAGCCCCCTCCCCTATCGAGCCGGAGGCGCGAGCGGACCAGTTCTTCCGCAACAACAGCGACGATCTCTACGCGATCATCGACGCCGACCTGTCCGAGCTGCAGGAGGCGCTCAGCTGACGCCGTTCTTCGCTTGGCCTGGCGCACCATCCCGTCGTACAATCTCGGCGAGCGGGAGCCTCCTATGTTCGAGTGCCTTGTCTTGGGCGACAGCACCGGCGTCGGTGCCGCTCAGGCGATCAACCGGCGCTATGCCCAGCAATGCGACGTGCAGGCCGTCGAGCGTGCTACAGCGGCGCAGATCCTCGCCTGGAGGAAGACCGGCAAGGACTATGGCGCCTGTGTCTTCGCAATGGGATCGAACGACCTGGCCGGCGCCGCGCTCGCGACCAAACTCACGAAGATCCGCACCAGCCTCTGCTTTCGCCGCGTCATCTGGCTACTGCCCTATGCAAGACCCCAGGCCTACACTGTCAGCTCAGTCGCGGCCCGCTTTGGGGACGAGACGGTTGACTTGAGCCGTTTCGAGACACGCGATCGGATACATCCGCGCGACTATTCGCAAGTGGCAGCGGTTCTTCTGCGCTGAACGCAGAATCATAACAGAGGTGAGAGGGATCGAGAGGTTCGGGCAAGCGGGATTTGCGTCCGGCGGCCCCTGCCCTCACCCGCCGAGGCTCCGGTCCCGGCGCAGCTCGCAGGAGCTTGCGATGTCGCTACACCTCTTGATGATCACCCTCGCCGACAAGGACGAACTGTCGGTTCACCCGGACCACGGCTCCGCGTGGGCGGCGCTGCTGGGTTTTGTGGACGATCGCTGGTCAGCCTTGCTCGGAAGCACTGAGGCACCCGAAGACGAGACCGCGCGCGTCGACGCATTCTTCGCCCTTCCGGACGCCTTCTACCTCATCGGCGAAGTGGTGGCCTCGCTGCCCGCCGCCTAGCGTCCGTCTCCCTCGGCCAGGTCCATCAGCTTCTCGATGGCCTGCCAGTACGGCAGTCGTTCGCGGTCGCAGTATTCGACGAAACGTCCCATCACGCTCACCGGGCCTTTGACGCTGACCTGGTGGAGCTGCTCGCCCGCGTAAGCCGACTTCTGCCGGCGCGGCAGTGCCGCAGGCGCGGACGGCTTCGAGAACCCGTGTTCGCGCCCGACGTCATCTACCGCAGCCGCATCTCGGCGCTGATCCGTTCGACTGCGTTCAGCCCGCGCGCTCGGCCGGATGTCCGAGAGATCGTCGAGCCCAAGTTTGATGCCGTTGCTCATGCCGTCTGCTCCACGACGGCGTTCTGCCGTCTGATTTCCGTCACGACCTCCTGCACGAAGGCGGTGGCGTTGATGCGCGCCTTGTCCAGCCCGGTCGCCTGATCATCGCCGAGGCTCCAGAGCGAGCGGTAGTGTGTGAACATCGCGCGGAAGCCCGCGCGATCGTTCAGTGCAGTCTCGAAGGTCGGGATACCCGCACCCCTAAACTGCGACCTGATCTCCTTCTCGTCGCGGGTCGCGATCGCGGGGTTCACGCGCGTAAACAGCATGCGATACGGGATCTCGCGGCGAAGCGCCCTCCCCTCGTCCACCACCAGCTTGATCGCCCTGCTCGCCTGTCGCGCGTCGACCGGCGACGCCTGCAGCGGGATGATGACCAAGTCGGTCCGCGAAATCGCGCGAGACATGGCCAAGTTCGCGGTGCCCTCCAGATCGACGATGACGAACTGGCTGGAGGCTGCCGCCTCCTCGATCTCGTCGATGATCGCGTTGTCTGACGGGAGTGTCCGACACTCGAATCCAGGATCAGGCGTCTCGCTCGCCCACGTTTCAAGCGTCCGGTTCGGGTCGCCGTCGATGACAGTCACCGAGGCTCCGGCCTGGCTGAGACCGCTGGCGAGCACCAACGCCGACGTGCTCTTACCCACCCCGCCCTTGGGGCTTGCAAAGCTGATTACCGGCATGCTCCAGCCTTCCTCATCATCGCTGCGCTACCCTGGCGCAGCCCCCGCACCACAGGCGGAGACACCGCCCGCCGTGACTACGCCATGCCAGACCTCACACCGCTTGGCAACTCTATACATGGCAGGGCATGGCTATAGTATACGACTAAGGCGCACGCACTGCTACGCATGGCCCCGCCACGCAGGGCAAGGCATGGCTAGTCTCCGCTACACTATGGTAGCCACCGCTTCGCACTACTAGGCACCGCCTGGGTATGCCGAGCATTCCGCGCGGTTCAGCTGCGATGCTTCGGCCTTCTCTTGGTACCATAGTCTACCACTGGCCGAAGCGAGGGGAGGGGGAGCAGAATAGCGAAGGAGCAGACGAGATGCCCTATTCCGCACTGAAACCAAGCCAGGAACTCGTCGACATCGTCGGCTCGCTCGGCGGCGTTTGGCACGGCTATGTTGCGACATGCCGATGCCCAGCCCACGTCGATCGGACACCGAGCCTGTCGCTGCGCCAGGGTAATCGCGGCATTCTCGTGACCTGCTTTGCGGGCTGCGATGCAGAAGACGTCCTGCGCGAGATCCGTCGCATCCCGGTGACCAGGCGGTTCGAACCCCCGAAGGCCGACATACGGCGCGGCACCGGAAACGTCGAACGTCTCTGGGACCAGGCCCGCGACGTCATGCAGACGCTCGGCGAGCGCTACTTGCACCGACGCCACCTCGCCGCAGGTCCGGCCGATCTCCGCTTCCACCCGCGGTGCCCGCTCGGACCCAAGGGGCGTACCGTCTTCAAGCCAGCCCTGTTGGTCGGCGTGCGGGAGGGACACCGGCTCGTTGCCTTCCAGCGCATCTTCCTCGACCCGGCGACCGCGGACTACGAGTGCAAGGTCATGCTCGGACAACCGGGGCAGGGGGCATGGCAGGGACGACCGCTGCAATGCGACACGCTCGCGATCGCAGAGGGTTTCGAGACGGCCGCGGCCTTCACGATCCTGCATGGCGTGCCCTGCTGGGCCACCCTCGGCGCTCGACGCTTCGATCATCTCCGCCTGCCGTCGGCACTCGGCAATCTTCTACTCGCACAGGACAACGATCCGGAGGGCGACGCCGCTGCCGCACGCGCAGAGGCTCACTATGCACGTCCCGGGCTCAACATCCGGCGAGCGCCACCACCAGGGCGCATCAAGGACTGGGCGATCGTCCTCAATCGCGAGCAGGAAAGGGGAGGGGGGTCGAGTGGATGATGCTGCCGATTGGGCGGCCGATCCAGGAGACCCCCATGACCGACCTATTCTCGACGGCCGAGAACGCCGACCGAAGCGCCGCGCTCCTGCTGCAGGATCGACTCCGCGCCGGCGACACCATCACGCGGGCCGCCCTCAACGAGGCCATGACCAAGGCCTATGGCGGCACCGACGCGCAGGGCCGCTGGACCCAGCGCGAGAGCTTCGAGGTGCTTGAGCACGCGCTCGCCCTCCACTTGCGGACGGTCCCCCACACGCTGCACGCCTTGCCGGATGTTGTCCACGCGATCCGGCTCATGGCGGCGCTGCCCACCCAGACTGTCCGGAGCGAGGAGCAGCTCGAATGGCAGCAGTTCTCGACGCCGGCAGACATCGCCGCTCTGGCCGTGCTCCTGGCGAACGCACAGGAGGGCGACGTCGTCCTCGAACCCAGCGCCGGCAATGGCCTGCTCGTCGCGCAGCTGCGCCAGGACGTCACGCTTCAGCTGAACGAACTCGACCCGGCTCGACGGGCACGGCTCGCCCACAGCTTTCCCGGCACGCCGATCACCGGCTACGACGGTGCGGCGCTGACGTCGCTGATGGCATCGTCCGAGCGCCCCACGCTGGTCCTGATGAACCCGCCGTTCTCGCGCTCGCTCGGTCGCGGCGCCGACGACTTCGCGGCCGTGCGCCACCTACAGGCCGCCTTGCGCCGCCTGCGCACCGGAGGACGGCTCGTCGCGATCATGCCCGACTGGTTCGGCCCCAGCGCGCGTCTGCGTGACCTGTTCGACTCCACGCTGCGCGATGTCGCGGTCCGGACCTCGATCCGCCTCGAAAAGTGCTACACCAAGCACGGCACTTCGATCGCGGTCCGCCTCTACGGAATCGACAAGGCACCGGGCACGACGATCCCCTCGACCATCCAGCGCTCGTCGGTCGCCGACATCCTCGACGCGGTGACGATCGTCGACCGGCTGACGCCGAAGATGGACGTGCCGGTCGCACCTGTTCGAAAGACCGGCACGACCTCGCTGTTCCGTGCCGTGAAGAGCACACGCCCCGCCGAACCGCGCGCCTACCATGCCCCCGTCCGTAACGAGGTTCTCCCCGTCGATTTCACCCCGCTGGAGACCCCGGCGCCGCTTCTCGAACAGACGGGCGTCTACCTGCCCTATCGGCCGAGCCGCCTCGTGTTCACCACCGCCGGCGATCATCCGACCGCACTGGTCGAGTCCGTCGCCATGGGCTCGATTCCTGCGCCGATCCCCCATCATGTCCCGCGCTTGCCCGAGCGAACGGTCGCCGAGCGTCTGCTTTCGGCCTCGCAGCTCGAAACCGTCGTCTACGCCGGCGATGCGTGGACCCAGATGATCCCGGGGCGGTTCCGCCCCAGCAAGGAGGGCGTCGGACTGGACCTGTCCGAGGACGGCCACGAGTATCGCAAGGGCTTCTTCCTGGGCGACGGGACCGGGGCGGGGAAGGGCCGGCAAATCGCCGCCTGCATCCTCGACAATTGGCTGCAGGGCCGCCGCCGCCACATCTGGATCACCAAGAACGAACCTCTCCTCGAGGATGCCAGGCGGGACTGGACCGCGCTGGGCGGCATGACCGCTGACATCCAGCCCCTAACCAGCTGGAAGATCGACGAGGTGGTCAAGCTCGATCAGGGCGTGATCTTCGTCACCTATCCGGCGCTCCGCTCCGCTCGCGGCGACCACACCCGGCTCAAGCAGCTCATCGACTGGGCACGCGAGGACTTCGACGGTGTCATCGCCTTCGACGAGGCGCACGAGATGGGCGGCGTCGCCGGCGGGGAGGGCGCTCTCGGCGCGAAGAAAGGCTCCCAGCAGGGCATCTGCGGGGTGCTGCTCCAGAACAACCTGCCCGGCGCGCGCGTGCTCTACGCCTCGGCGACCGGAGCCTCCGACGTCAACAATCTCGCCTACGCCGTCCGGCTCGGCCTCTGGGGACCGGAGACCGCCTTCGCCGACCGCGAGCAGTTCATCAGCGGCATCCGCAAGGGCGGCATCGCCGCCATGGAACTCGTCGCGCGCGACCTCAAGGCGACCGGCCTCTACATGGCCCGCGCGCTCAGCTTCGCCGGCGTCGAGTACGACATCCTCAAGCATGCGCTGACACCCGACCAGATCAGGATCTACGACACCTATGCGGATGCCTGGGGCATCATCCACCGCAACATGGAACAGGCGCTGGAGCTGACCGCCGTCGTCGACTCCCTCGAGAACGCGACGCTCAACAGCGGCGCCAAGGCGTCCGCCCGCTCGCGCTTCGAGTCGACGAAGCAGCGCTTCTTCGGCCAGGTCCTCCTCAGCCTGAAGCTGCGAACCGTCATCGCCGCGGTCGAGGAACACCTCGCCGACGGCAAATCGGTCGTGCTGCAGCTCGTCACCACCGCTGAATCAATCCTCAACCGTCGCCTCGGGGAGCTCAGCCCCGACGAGCGGGCAGAGCTCGAAATCGACCTGTCGCCACGCGAGTATGTGATCGACTACCTGCAGCGCGCCTTTCCCACGCGCCAGATGAAGATATTCACCGACGATACCGGCACCGCGCGATCGATGCCGATGGTCGATGACGACGGCAACGCGGTCTACAACCCGGAAGCTGAAGCGGCTCGCGAGCGCCTGATCGAGCACCTTTGCGCGCTGCCCCCGATCATGTCGGCGCTGGACGCCATGCTGGTGCATTTCGGCCACGACAACGTCGCCGAGATCACCGGACGCACCAAGCGGCTCGTCGGTCGCGAGGACGGCGGCCAGAAACTCGAATCCCGCTCGACCCGCACGAGCCAGGTCGAGGCCTCGGCCTTCATGGACGGCCGCAAGCGCGTCCTCGTCTTCTCCGACGCCGGCGGAACGGGTCGCTCGTACCACGCCTCGCTCGATGCCAAGAACCAGCAGCAGCGCGTCCACCTGTTGCTGGAGCCGGGCTGGCGTGCGGACCGTGCCATCCAGGGGCTCGGTCGCACCCACCGGACCCATCAGGCCTGCTCGCCCCTGTTCAGGCCTGTCACGACGGACTGCAAGGGCGAGCTGCGCTTCACCAGCACGATCGCGCGCCGGCTCGACAGTCTTGGGGCGCTCACGCGCGGCCAGCGGCAGACAGGCGGGCAGAACCTCTTCGATCCGGCCGACAACCTCGAAAGCGAATATGCCTGCGCCGCGCTGATCAGCTGGTTCCACCTCCTGCACGCCGGCAAGCTGACGAGCACGAACCTGACCGAGTTCCAGGAGCGCACCGGGCTCGAGCTCTGCGACCAGGACGGCGTGCTGAAGGAGGAACTCCCGCCCATCCAGCGTTGGCTGAACCGCCTGCTCGCGCTGCCGATCGACCTCCAGAACCGCATCTTCGACGAGTTCCTCGCGCTCGTCGAGACACGGATCGCCGCCGCCCGCGACGCGGGCACCCTCGATGTCGGCGTCGAGACGATCATGGTCGATCGCGCCACGGTTCGCGACGATACCTTGCTCCGCACCGATCCGGTCAGCGGCGCGACCTCGCACCTCCTGACGATCGAGATCGAACGCCGCCGGAACCCTGTGACGCTTGAGCGCATCCTGCGCATCGTCGACGGCGACGCCACCGCGATCGCGATGAAGAATACGAAGTCCGGCAAGGTCGCAGTCCAGACTCGCGCCCGCGCCGGCATGAGCGAGGACGGCACGCCGATCCCGCGCGTCGAGCTGCTCCGCCCGACCCGGAAGGAATACTTTCGGGAGGCGGACCTCTTCGAATCCGCTTGGGAGCCGATCGGCCACGACGAGTTGGTCAAGCTCTGGAACGAGGAGGTCGCCGAGGCGCTCGACACGGTGGACACCGAGACGATCCGGCTCGCCACCGGCCTTCTCCTGCCGATCTGGTCATCGCTGCCCTCCGATCACCTGGTCGTGAACCGGATCGTCGATGCAGACGGCAATTCGTGGCTCGGACGCCTCGTGTTCGACTCGCACGTCGTCTCGCTCTTCACCAAACTCGGCATCGACAAGGCGGAGAACATGCCCCCGGCCGACATCGCCGGGTCGGTCCTGGGGGGCAGCAGCGTCGACCTGACGCGGCCATTCCCGATGACGATCAAGCGCGCGATCGTGAACGGCAAGCCCCGCGTGGAGATCAGCGGCGCACCCGCCGAACAGATCGGGTGGCTGAAGTCGCACGGCTGCTTCACCGAGATCATCCAGTACCGCACCCGCGTCTTCGTCCCCGTCGACCGGGCGACCGAGATCCTCTCCGTGATCCTGAAGAACGCCTGAGCGAAAGGGGAGGGGGGTCGAGGAGGGTGTCCGGGATGAACCGGATGCCAGAAGGAGTTGCCCCAATGATCCAGACCGTCAAGCTGGCGAAGCTGCGGCTTTCGCCCATCAACGTCCGTACCGTTTCCGATGACCAGCTGCGCATCCCCGAGATGGCCGCCGACATCGAGGCCCGCGGCGTTCTCCAGAACCTCCTCGTCACCCCCGTCACCAAGCCCCGCGGCATGTTCGAGGTGTTCGACGGAGGCCGTCGCTGGCGCGCGCTGTCGATGCTCGCCGAGCGCGGCGCGATCAACGCCGAGGAGTTCGACGTTCCCGTCCTCGTCGTGAAGGCCGACGTCGCGGCGCTCAGCGAGACCTCGCTCGCGGCGAACTTCCACCAGCTGAAGCTGACCCCGGCGGAGGAGTGCCGCGCGTTCCAGCACTTCCTCGGCGTCGACGGCGACATCGACGCGGTCGCGAAGCGCTTCGGACAGACGCGCCGCTTCATCGAGGGTCGCCTTCGCCTCGCGACGCTGGCAGCGCCCATCTTCGACGCGCTCGCGGCCGGCGAGATCAGCCTGGAAATCGCCAAGGCCTACGCCTCGACCGACAGCCAGGACAAGCAGCTGCTCGTCTGGACCAACTACAGCGGGCACAGCTATGTGAACGCGGACACGATCCGTCGCGCGATCGTCCACCAGACGATGAAGGCGACCGACCCGGTCGCGCTGCTCGTCGGCGACGAAGCCTATCTCGCAGCCGGCGGCAAGATCGTCGCGGACCTGTTCTCTGAGGACGGCGACCGCTGGGTCGACCCCGAGATCGCCGAGCGCCTCGCCGCGGCTAAGCTGGAGGCCGAGGCGACCCGGATCGGCGAAGAGACCGGCCTCGCGTGGATCCGTCCGATCGCGACGCATCACACCTACAACGCCGCCTCCGGGCTCTACCGGGTGATCCTCCCGACCATCCCGATGACCGAGGAAGAGGACGCGCGCGTCACCGAGATCGAGGATCGCCTCGAAGCGATCCAGGGCGAGATGGAGGACGAGGACATCTCGCAGGAGGCCTATGCCGCGCTCGACGAGGAGTTCGACCGCCTCGAGGAGGAGCGTAACGCGCTCAACAGCCGGCCGAGCATCCTCACCGACGAGCTGCGGCCGCTGGTCGGCGCGTTCCTGACGCTGAGCCAGCGCGGCGAGATGGTGCTCGACACCACCTACTACAGCGAGAAGCCCATCCGGCTCGGTGCCGACGGCAATCTCGCACCGGAGGGTGACGGCAGCAGCTCGGGCAACGGCGACCCCACGGGCACAATCGGAGGCGGCAGCGGCTCGGTCGCCAACGACCCGTCTCCGCGCCCCGAAACGATCGCTCCCGGGGGCAAGCCGCTCACCGCCCGCCTGCAGGACGAGCTGGCGCTCCAGCGCCGCGACGTGCTCGCCGCCAATCTCGTCCAGCATCCCGGGTTGGCGCTCGACTACGCGATCTTCGTGATGATCGACGCGCGCAACCACCACGCGACCTACTACGGCACCACGGTCCGCGCCCGCGGCCCGCAGGACCCGTCGGTCGGCGAGATGCCCTCGACGCGCGCCCGCGAGTACCTGGCCGAGTGCCATGACGGGCTGGTCAGCGACTGGATGGGTCACAAGACCATCGTCGAACGGTTCGAGGCGTTCCGCGAACTGGACGACGACAGCAAGGCGGCCTGGCTCGCCTACGTCGTGGCCGTGTCGCTGGAGGCGAAGGACGGCTTCTCCGGCCCGTCGCAGAATCCGCTCCAGAACCGCCTCGCCTCGATCATGGAGGTCGACGTCGCGGCGTGGTGGCGGCCGACGTCCCAGAACTTCTTCGACCGCGTGCCGAAGGGGTCGCTGCTGACGCTTCTCCACGACGTCGGCGGTCCGACGCTCTCGGGCCGCTACGCCGCCTCCAAGAAGCCGGACATCTCCGCGTCCTGCCACAAGCTGTTCGCCGGCGAAGCGCTGGTCGAGGCCGACGTCAAGGAAGCAGCACTTGCCTGGGTGCCCGCGACCATGCGCTTCCTCGACAACGCCAGCGACGAGACGCTCGACATGATCGAGAGCGACGATCTCGACGAGACCGAGCTCGGCGGTGACGAGGACGCGGGCAGCGGCGACGACCTGCCGGACGACGACAGTGCCGGCAGCGAACCCGCCGCTGCCGACGATGCCGGCACTACCATCGAGGGCGAAGCCGCCGAAGCGGCCTGACGACCCGATCATCTCCTCCTGGGCGACTGAGCCGCCGGCGTTCACGCGTCGGCGGCTCTTTTTTGCCCTCAACACGGACAACGAACCATGCCCGGGCACAGCAAGCCGAGCCGCGATGTCGCGGCCGAGATCACCAACCTCATCATCGAGAAGCTCGAAGCCGGCGTCGCGCCGTGGAACCGTCCGTGGCGGTGCCGGGGCGGCAGCGGCGGACTGCGCCCCCTTCGCCATTGCGGCACCCCGTACACCGGGATCAACACGCTCTACCTCTGGGCGCTGGGGGACGTGCGCGGCTACTGCTCGCGCTTCTGGATGACCTACCGCCAGGCCGAGGAGCTCGGCGCCCATGTCCGCAAGGGCGAGCGCGGCGCCGTGTCGGTCTACTACTCATCCTTCAAGAAGACCGAGACGAACATCGTCACCGGCCAGGAGAACGAGAAGAACATCCGCTTCCTGCGCCACTACATCGTCTTCAACGCCGATCAGATCGACGGTCTGCCGGCCTACTTCTACGCCCCGCCGCCGGTCGAGACGCCCATCTCGCCCTCCGAGCGACAGACCGCGATCGACAGCTTCATCGACCCGATCCCCGCCGATGTTCGGCACGGGGGCAACGAAGCGTTCTTCTCGCCGACGTTCGACTATATCCAGATGCCCTCGCCGAGCGCATTCCGGTCAATGGACCATTACGCGAGCACGCGGCTCCACGAGACCGTTCACTGGTCCGGTCACGCCTCGCGGCTCGGCCGCACCTTCGGGAAGCGCTTCGGCGACAAGGCGTACGCCTTCGAGGAGCTCGTCGCCGAGATCGGGGCCGGGCTCGCCTGCGCCGAAATCGGTCTTCCCAACGAACTTCACGACAACCACGCCAGTTATGTCGCGCACTGGCTCGGGATCCTGCGCGCCGACAAGACGGCGATCATTCATGCCGCGTCGAAGGCCGAGCAGGCGTTCAACTACCTGCGCGCCTTCAGCGAGCCCGCTGCCGTTCTCGCCGACGAGCCGGAGGAGACCGAGGCACCGGCGCTCCGGGAGGCGGCATGATGCCGGCCCTCGAAATCCAGCGACTCGCCTGCCTCTCGACAGCGCACCTCCCCCTGGACGTCGCTCGCCAGCTCGACGCGATAGTCGGCGCGGCCGTGCCGGTCCCCGCCGCCGAAGACAGCTGGCACAGCCTGATCGTCGCCGAGCGCTGGCGCGAATATGGCTGGTGGATCTGGGTCGCATCGGACGGCCGCGATCGGATGCTCGAACCGCTGCGGCTCTGCCTCGGTGCTGCCGAGGCCGCGGGCGCGGACTGGCTGCAGTTCGACCGCGACTGCGAGCCGATCGCCGACCTTCCGACACACGACTGGTAAACCGATCCTGCAGGAGACCCGACATGGGATGGCTCTACATGCCGCGCGACTCGATGGGTGGCCACGCGACGCCCAAGGCATATCTCGATGCCCAGTTCACCTACACCCGGGACCAGGAGGATGGCACGACGCACGGCCTTACCGTGCTCGCCTCCTCCTGCCCCGGCAACCGCGTCTACTACGCTGCCGCCCAGAAGCTCGCCAACGGCATCGGTGGCGAGATCTTCGCCATCGTCTGCCTCGTTCGATGGAACCCGAACGACAAGGAAGGCATGGTGTTCGGCTACAAGGACATGGACGAGACGGTGGGGCCGTGCGAGGCCTCGTGCCCGGAGGCGATCCTGAAGCTGCTCACTCCGACGCAGTACGAGCACGCGATCGACTGGCGCAAGCGCTGCCTCGCCAACCTCCAGCGTCGCTCCCGCAAGCTGCAGGATGGCGACCGGATCAAGCTCCCCGCGCCGATGAAGTTCACCGACGGCCACGAAGGCGACGAGTTCATCGTGGAGAAGCACGGTCGCCGTGTCGTGCTGCGCGATCCGACCACCCGGCTCGGCTATCGCATCTCCGGCTTCATGGAGCGGGCCTGGACCGTGCTGCCACAGACGAAGGTCCACAAGACGATCTTCGCCTAGCGCCGCGCTTCTGCAACAACCCTTTCAATGAGACCCGCCATGAACCACTCCGATCCGATCCCGATCTTCTCGACCAAGCGCCTGCTGCTCTGCAGCCGCGAGAACGCGGCCCGTGTCGCCGCACAGATCTTCGACCAGAACTGCCGCGCGTGCGTCGTCCGCACCGGCCACCCGCTCCAGCCCTATCGGGCCGTCGAGGTGCCGACCCGCAGCGAAGAGGTGGAGATGGTGCTGTGCGCCTGATAGCCCTCATCACCGTCGCGACCGCCCTGACCTCGTGCGGAGCAGCGGACTCGCCCACCGACGCCTTCACCGGAAGTGCCCGCGACGCACCCCACTTCGAGGCCGACGCGCGCGCGCTGGACGGCGACACCGTCAGCGTCGACTTTCGCCTGCTCGGCGTCGATGCCTTCGAACGCAAGCAGCTCTGCCAGCGCGACGGCGCTTGCTGGGCATGCGGGAAGGCAGCGCAGGACCTCGCCGCGCGCCAGGTCCGCGACGAGACCGCCTCCTTCTCCCTCACCCCGGATGCGACCTACGGACGCCCCGTCGCCACCGTGACCGTCGACGGAAAGGATCTCGGCGAAACCATGATCCGCGCCGGGCTTGCGATTCCGGCCATGAAGTATCTGCGAAGCGACCCGGATCGAGCGTCCGCCTACGCAGCAGCCTACGAGGCGGCCGAGCGGAACCATGTTGGCGCGCATGCCGGAACCTGGCTCGATCCCGCGAAGTGGCGTCGCGGCGAGCGACTGGAATGCGAGCGATGACCCTTGCCGACATTCTCGACCACATCCGCACCGGCGCGCGCGCCCGCCGCCCGACGTGGCACAACGGCTTGATCTACGTCTATGTGCCGGAAGGGCAGGGCATGGCCGAGCCGATGCTTCGCTACCGCCAGGGCAGCGCCATCCTCGACCAGCCCTACACTCCGCGTCGCGCCGACTGGTATGCCGACGACTGGATGATCCTCTCGGCCGATGACCTCCCGGCGCTCGAGGCGCCGATCACTCCGCCAGCGTCGGATCCATCCACCACGACGGACCCTGCCTGAAGTCCTCCGAGACGACGCCGACCGGACCATCGGGCTCGGCCGACACATAGGGATCGATCATCGGCATCTGCCGCACCTTGGCACGCATCAGCTTGCCGGCGACGATCCCGCGCGCCTCCAGCAGATCCTCGAGCCACATCAGGTCGTCGAGCATCGCCACCACGCCCCGGCCGGCAAGGCAATAATAGAGGCAACGCTGGTAATCATCGGAACAGGCGTTGCTCAGGATGCTCGCCAAGCGCGGCTTGCCGGCCGGCTCGCCCTCATGGACCCACGACACCGCCTCACGCAGCTCGCGTGCCGAATAATAAGCGTCCTCGACATCCTTGCCGATGGCAGCGGCCGCGATCATCCGCCTCGTCGGCGTCTGTAGCTCATCAAGCGACGCATCGCGCAGCGTCACGTCGAGATCGAAACGGTCGTGGAATCGCGTAGCCTTCAACTTACCCATGGCAGACCTCCTGGCGCGTAGAACGTAACGTGAACGCATCGACCCGTCAAGCGATCCGGCAAAGGGGAGGGGGAGTGCGGTTGCGGTCCTGATGGGAGAGCAGACATGCCATTCGCCACTACACCGCAGCCCCGTGAAAGCCTCTGGGGCACGATCGAGACCGCCGAGCAGGTGCTACCCGGCATCTGGCGCGTCGAGACACCGTCGCATGGCGGTCTGATCCTCTCGGAGGAGCGCCAGGCGGCGATGCCCGACCCACTGCGATACGACATCCCGCAGTATGAGGAGGACGTGCTCTGGTCGCTCCCCGTCCTCGCCTTCGAGGCCGAGTTCGCAAAGGCCGGCGCGGTCGGGACGGACATCATGCGCCAGCTCGCCCACGACGTCGCTCGCAACTGGCGCCCGGATGATTATGGCGCCTTCACCGGCAAGCCGGTCGAGCCGCGTGACAGCTACGTCATGCGCCGGCGCGCCGCCTACGAGGCACTGATCGGCAAGGTCGTCGTCACCTCGGCTTCTGCCTCGTGGGCGGACTGGGTGCCCGACGGCAAGATCGGCGTGGTCGGACGCATGGTGGCTTCGGTCGACTATCTCGGATGGCCGACCTACGAAGGGCCGGACCGACGTGGCCTCGTCCCGGCCGAAAGCTACGACAGCGCCAAAAGCCCGATCGCGTTCGACACGCTCGACGTCGACCCACTGCCATGACCATCGAGATCGTCGTCGGCCTTCCGCATCTCAGCGAAGGCCCGATCCTGCAGCGCGCGCGGCTGCTCCAGCATCCGGTGCTCATCTCCGCCAACTGCCTGTCACGATGGTCCCGCGCGAACGGATGGCCGGACTGGCGCGGCTTCCGAACGGACATGCTCCGCAACGCGCACGGCCTGGCCAGCATCGACCTCGATAGCGCCGGCTTCGTGGGCTCGGTGCTGTACGGCAGCGTCCCCTGGACCGTCGATCAATACATGGCGCTGGCGGCCTCCTACCCATTCCGCCGCTTCGCCAGCATCGATTGGTGTGTCGAGCCCGAGATCGCCGGCGACCGCGAGACCGTCCTCGATCGCATCTCGCGCACGATCCGCGCCAACCGCGACTGCCGTGAGCGGGCGCTGGACCTCGGGATCATCGACCGCTTCATGCCCGTGATCCAGGGACGCCGCCCGGATGACTACCTGCGGTGCGCCGAGGCGCTGAGCTGGTCGCTCGTCCCGGGCACCATCGTTGGGGTTGGCAGCATGTGCCGCCGCGAGATCAGCGGCCCCGAGGGCTTGGTCGCCGTGATCGAGCATCTCGACCGGCATCTCCCGGCCTCGATCCGGCTCCATGCATTCGGCGTGAAGGGCTCCGCGCTCCCCTATCTCACTCCGTTCGCCCATCGGCTCGCATCGATCGATTCGCAGGCTTATGGGATCGCCGCCCGCCACGACGCCCGTCGCCGCGGCGTTTCGAAGACCGACCAGCTCGTTGCCGACCACCTCGAGCATTGGACGCGGGCGCAGCTTGCTCGACTTCGGGAGCCGCCAAAGCAGCTGCCGATCGCCGCCATCCCGCCCGACATCGCCACGCCCAGCGATGCCTGGCAGGCGGCGATCGCCGCTGCCCGCATCGAGATCCGCGCCCTGATCGAAAGCGGCGACCTCGAACACGACGAGATCACGGAAGCCTGGGTCGAGCAATGGGCGGCCGACCTCCACCGGGACCGCCGCCTGGCGGCCTGATCGAGGCGAGGGGGAGGGGGAAGGGCGACCGAGGAAGCGGGAAGAGCACCCGCGCCGGCCTGCAAAAGGAGACCCCCATGCACTTCTCTCCCGTCACCGAGCGCGTCTTCCGGCACGCACACATGGCCTGCGGCATCGGGTCCGGCGCACGCGGCTTCAACGGCGCGCAGCCCCGCGTCGGCAACCTGCGCGCCCGCTTCGAATGCGCCGGGGGGATCGACGTCGATCCCGGTGCCATCCGCAATTTCGAGCGGCTGACCGGGGTCAAGGGCACCGTCATGGATCTGTTCAACCGCGACCAGTACCGCGCCTTCCACGGTCGCGAGCCCGGTCCCGACTGGCGTGAAGCGGTGCCCTCCGACGTGCGCGCGGTGTTCGGCCGCGTCGACGTCTGCCTGGCGTCGTACCCCTGCAAGGGGTTCAGCTCGCTGCTCTCCCAGGCCGTCAGCCTCACCGCCAAATACCAGGCGCTGAACGCGCTCACCCTGCGCGGCATGTGGCTGACGCTGGAAGCGTACCGCGACGATCCCATCCCGATCATCCTGTTCGAGAACGTCCCCCGCATCGCCACGCGCGGACGCTGGCTGCTCGACCAGATCATCGCGCTCCTCCGAGCGTTCGGTTATTCAGTGGCCGAATCCGTCCACGACTGCGGTCTGATCGGCAATCTCGCGCAGAGCCGGAAACGCTTCCTCCTGATCGCTCGGCACCCCGACAAGGTGCCGCCTTTCATCTACCAGCCCCGGCTCTACCCGCTGCGCGGAGTCGGCGAGGTGATCGGCGAGCTGCCGCTTCCCGGCGATCCGCGCGCCGGTGCGATGCACCGCGTCCCATCGCTGCAGTGGAAGACGTGGGTGCGGCTCGCCTTCGTCGAGGCCGGCTCCGACTGGCGCTCGCTCAACCGGCTGCGCGTCGAGAACGGCGTGCTTGCCGACTTCGGCATCGTGCCGGAACCCGACATGCGCGAGAACGCCTATGGCGTGTGCCGATGGGACGATCGCGGCCCGCTCGTCACCAGTGCGCGCGCGCCGGGGCAGGGCCGCTTCTCCGTCGCCGACCCCCGGCCCTTCACGAGCCGCGAAGGTTCCGGCTTCCTCGGCGTCAACAGCTGGATCGGCCATGTCGGCACGATCAGCAGGCGCGGCGGCCCGACCAACGGCAGCTATGCGATCGCCGACCCCAGGCCGGGCTACGGGCCGGACACCCACACCAATCTCTTGTCCGTCACGCCGTTCGATCAATCGACCCGCGTGGTCAGCGGCGCGGTTCATGTCGCCGGCGGAGCGCTCAGCGTCGCCGACCCGCGATATGGCGAGAAGCGCGATGCGACCCTCGGCGTCGTCTCCTGGTCGATGACCACCGGAGTCGTGCAGGGCAAGAGCGGCCCGACCAACGGCGCGTTCTCGATCGCGGACCCACGCCCGAGCTACGGCCCTGACACCCATCGCCACGTCCTCGGCGTCCGGTCCTGGACGGCCGCCAGCGGTGTCGTGACCGGCAACCCCAAGCCGACCGGAGGGGCGCACTGCGTCGCAGATCCGCGCATCGACGGCCATCCATCGAGCGTCCAGTGCGGCGTGCGCGAATGGGGCCAGCCGACCGGCGTCGTCACCGGGAATATGTGGGTCGGCTCAGGCCCGAACGCGATCGCGGACCCGCGCATCCCCGGCAAGCCGCGCTTCAACAACACCTTCCGCATCATCCCGTTCGACGGGGCGGCCGCGGCCGTCGCCGGCCTCGGCGGACCTGGAGGCGGTCTCGCCGTCGCCGACCCGCGCGCTCCGAAGGGGCGACACGTCAACGGCAAGTACCGCGTGACGGGTTATCGCTCGGCCGCGAACGCCGTCATCGGCGCCAGCACCACCGGCATGGGTGCCTTTGTCGTCGCAGACCCGAAATATGCCGGCGTCTCGCTCGGCGCGCACGCCAACAAGATGCGCGTCGTCTCGGCCGCCGCAGCCTGCCCGACCGTAACGGGCTCCGACAGGGTCGGATCGGGCGCGCTGTCCGTGGCTGACCCGAGGCCGACGTGCCTCATGCGCGCCGACCGCGACAAATACCTCACCCAGGGCCACTACGGCGTGGTCGACTGGACCGGATCGACGGGCGCGGTGCCGGCCTCCGCCAAGGACAATTCCGGCCCATGGTCGATCGCCGACCCGCGCAAGCCGATCCTCGACGAGGCCCCGGTCGCCCTTCCGCAACCCGATGACCGGCTTGTCGCGCGCATCATCGCGATGGACCAGACCTGGCACCGACCCTTCACGACGCTCGAGCTCGCTGCCCTGCAGGCCATCGTCTCCGCAAAGGATTTCTTCGATCTGCTCGGAGGCTCCGACGCGCAGCGACGCGAATGGATCGGCAACGCCATCCCGGCCGACTCCGCCCGCGGCATGGCCGAGACGATCGGCGAAACGCTGCTCCTGGCCGGAACGGGCAAGACCTTCACCCTCTCGGCCCGCGAGATCTGGGTCAAGCCCGGCGCGCTCGCGCTCACGATCGACACTCGCCAGCCCGCGTTCGAGCTGGACGGCTTCGACACCAGCGCGCTTTCAGGCACGCTCCAGTGACCGCGCGCAGCAATCGAGCCGAGGTCCGCAACCCGGTGCTGACCCTGCCTGCCGTGCAGGCGTTGCGCCGCCTCGACCCCGAGGCCCGCGACGCGCTGCGCCGCCTGCTCCTCGAGATCCGGGACGACGCGCGCATCCGGGCCGACAAGAGCTGGCACCACCGCAAGCCACCCGTCGCGGCCTATTGGGCTGCCTGCGCCGTCTACGCCGGCCACATCGCCCGCAGCATCGGCCCGGCGCCCCGCCGGCGCTGACCCACTCATCAGGAGACCAGCATGAACATTGAACTGCGGAAGCTCCGCATCGTCGCCGCCCTGTCGGAAGAGACCGCCTGCTACACCGCCGAGATCTGGATCGACGGCGTCAAGGCGTTCGCCGCAAGCAATCGCGGACATGGCGGCGCCGACGACTACCACCAGCTCGGCTCGATCACCGAGGCCGAGGTCAACGAATGGCTTCGGGCGAACCGAACCGCCAAGGTCTTCCACGGCCTCACCCTCGAGCCGAGCCTCGAGCACGAGGTCGCGCACCTGATGGACGTCGTCGAACAGGCCAAGGTGCTCAAGCGCAAGCTGCGCACCAACATCGTCACGATCGAGGAGGGAACGGTCTACACCTATCCCCTGAAGAGCCGACCACCCGCGGCGGTCATCGCCGCCATCCGCAGGTCCAAGCCTGCCGTCGAGATCGTCAACGAGGCCGGCGAGCCGGGCATCGCCAAGGCCGTCGACCTGCTCCTCGCGCAGGACGACGCCGCCGAGGCCAGCTAGGGAGCGACCAGGCGCACCCTGCCGGCGCACTGGCACTGGCTCACCACCCCGAACTGGCTCTCGGGATAGACCGCGCAACCGAGCGACGCGAGAACGTGCAACACCTCGGTCGAGATCGCCGCCGCGTCCCGGCTCACTGCCGGTCCCCAAGGTGCCGACGGCGATACCGGCCGCGTGCCGTCGTCCGTGCAGCGCATCAGCGTGTCGCCCACGATCGAGAACTGCTCCGGCGCGATCCGCAGCGTTGCCCCGATGATCGCGTCGATAGACGCATCGCCCCGCTGACGCGCGGCGAACGCGCGATGCGCGCCTTCCAGCACGATGAAATGATCCGGCAGATCGGGCACGATCACCCGGTTAACCCGGATCGGCCCCGCCGCGATCTCGCGCTGCCGTAACTGGGCAGCCCTGATCGTGCGCTCGCGGTTCCAGGGCTGGGCCAGGACGAACTTCGCGTCGATCGACACCGGATCGGTCCGCAGGGGCACGATCCTCTCAACGACCAACGCTTGCAGCGCCTCCGCGACGACGGGAACGTGAAACGGCCCGACTACGGTGAAGATGCCCGTAGCGGCCGGGCCACTACTTCGGGGCGTGTCACCATCTGCCGTGATACCGGGCAAGCGGAGGTCGACGACGCCCCCTTGCCAACATGACATCAGGCTGATCGCGGCCAATCTTCCCCCCTGAAATACGAACCGAAACGGATGTAACTTCTTAACGCGCGTCAATCCACTGACAATGCCGTCATCCCCTGTCCATCCGCCACGGTTCCCCGACACCGTGCCAAAAGGGGAGGGGGGCTGAGCCGATCGAGCTCGTGAGGAGCTCGAGGAGCTTGGCCATGACCTACGACGTTGCCTTTCGCCACCAGCAGGCGCTCGACCCCAGCGCCCTGACCACGATCACGACGGCGCTGCACGCGATACAGGCGGCGATCACAGACTGCCGCAATGCGGGCAAGGATGTCGAGACGGATTCGTCGGTGATCCTGCTCGCCCGGCATCTCGCCGGCGTCACCGCAGACCGCGCGGACGACGGCGCACTCCGCCAGCGCTGCATGAGCGAGATCGCCGAACTGCGGCGTTTCCCTGCCCTGCGGACCCTGGCTTACCGCGGCGTCGCCTATGACGAAGCCGCGAAGCGCGTGTTCCACGCCGAAGGCCGCACCGCGATGCGCCGTCTCGCCGATGCCCTCTGCCTCAACGACGGGGACTACGACATCCGGTCCAACAAGGCCGGTCCCGCCGTCTCGGGCGAGATCACGCTCCATGGCGAGGAGGTCTGGGTCCAGCTCTCGCTGAGCGCGCTCGGACCGGACAACGAGATCATCTACCGCCGCGTCCGCGGCCGCGCCGACCACCTCGGCGATCGCAACCGGCGTGCCTCGATCCGCGACCTGCTCGCACCCGACAAGTTTGCGGCACGCATCCGCTCCGAACTCGCCCTGACGCCCGCGGCCATCGAGCCGACGCGCCTTTTCGCCTGACGGAGGCCGCCATGCAGATCGTCTGCACGCGCACCCGCTCCGCGGGGACCGAACCCCTGTACCAATACATGCTCCTCGTTCCGTTCGACCAGCTCTCCTACGAACGACAGGACCGCATCCATTACCGGACCGACTTCGGCGGCAAGCGCCATGGGTGCCCCCACGCCCGCCTGCCCGAAGTGATCGCGCCGATCGATTACCTCCGGCTCCCGCCCGGGCTCGAGAAGCAGCGGCAAGGCGGCGAGATCTACCGGATCGGCCGCCGCATCGAGGCACTCATCGTCGCCGGCCTCTATCCGGAGATCGTCTACCCCATCCTCCCGCCGCTGTTCCGCGCTCTCGAGGAACTCGACGACGCGCAGATCTTCACGCGAACCGACGATCTCACCGGCCGCTACGCCGAGCTTGCAGCACGCATCGACACACTGACCGCCGCAGAACTCGGTCTCGACCAGGTGCGGAGGGCCGCGGCATGACCACGCCCGACGACAAGGCACGGATCACCGCAGACTTCTGCGAAATGACACGGCTGCTCCGCCAGATCGACCCACCCGAGCAACATCGCTGGCAAGTCGATCCGCTCGCACTGCACTGGAATCGCGGCGACACGATCGCGTCCGTCGCGCACGGTGCTCCGATCACGCTGCGCCGCTTCCCCCGCAACGACGACAGCGCCGGCCAGCTTTACGTCGAGCTTCGGCTGTTCTGGCGCATCGCGTCCGGCCCCGACGCCGAGGGCGCTGCGCTGCGCGCCATGCTCCGCGCAGAACACGGCCGCCAGGTCGGCCACCAGGCCACGTCGCTCCTCGACGCCCGTCTCCTCCAACTCGCCGGCGATGACCCGGCCATGCTCTACGCGCGCGCCGCGCCCCACATCGATCGCGCTCTCACGCGCTACCGCGCGGCCGAGAGCCGTCGTTTCAGCCGAGACTGACCATGGACGATCGCTTCGACCCAAGCGACGCCGCGACCTGGGTCGCGCGCGGTCGCTCGCCCGAACACGCCGAAGCCCTCGCGCAGGCGTGGCGTGACTTTCCCGACCTTCCGCCGGACGCCCCGCTGGATGCCCGCATGGCCCAGACCCGCGCCCGCGTCGGCGCAATGCGCCCGGTCAACGATGCCATCCAAGCCGCCTCGGAAGCCGAACGGCAGCGCTGCAACTTCGCTCATGTCGCCGCCAAGGCCGCGAGCGGATCGATAACCGACGGCGATCTGGCGATCCTGCGCGGTCGCGATGCCTACGACTACGACTGGGACACTGCCGTCTGCTATAGCCGAGGCTGGTATGCCGCGCATGCCGGTTGGACCTATGGCGGGCCGGACATCGACCGCAGGAGGCCCGAGCATCGCGCCGCCTATGATCGCGGCTTCTCCGATGGAGGAGGCGACACCGCCGACCTGTTCGATGCCGCGCGCCGCAGCAACGTCGCCGCCGAACGCTCGAGCAACCAGCCGAGACCGAGCGCGCCCGCGCCTTTCGCACGGCCGCTGCCGAGCAGCTGGCCCAAGCCGTCCGATGACCCGCGCCCAGCGCGCTGGAAGCGCCGCCTTCTGATCCTCGCCGACGATCCAGCCCTCGCCAACGGGCCGGTCCTCGCACTGGTCGACCAAATCCGCGCGCGCCCAGAGGCCGAGGACCTCAACATCATCCTGCTGCGCGACGCCGACGGCTTCGCCAC
This sequence comes from Sphingobium sp. VMM, assembly GCF_056790315.1. NCBI lineage: Bacteria > Pseudomonadati > Pseudomonadota > Alphaproteobacteria > Sphingomonadales > Sphingobiaceae > Sphingobium > Sphingobium sp. VMM. The sequence goes on along the minus strand of NZ_JBXGSI010000011.1, from coordinate 16,032 downwards.
ACCCGACAACGCGGTGACATCTACTGCATTGACGGCAAGGCGATACGAGCTGCTTGCGCAGGACGCGTGCCAGGCTACGCGACTGCAGCAACTCGTCGCAGGGCTGACGTTAGACGACATCCTGATCGCCGCTCCGGACGGGGCCATGGCCGTCTTCGACGCCCACGCCTCCGCTTTGCCGCTCTGCCGGACAATGGAGCGGACCCGGAATACGATCCTGCAGCAGCGCGCGCACCTACGCACCTGGCTCGACCGAGCCGCCACCGGCGACGGCAATGTCGGCGCCGGGCACATCCGCTGGAGCAAGCTCGCCAAGGGCCTGAGCGGAAAACTCGGCGAGTTCTCGGTCCGCTATATCGGCAAGGCCGAGGACGGCCGGGGCCACGTCATCCTTGTCGAAACATCGGGAACGCCGGCCACGGGTTTCGTGACCGCGGACGGCCGCTCACTCGATCCCCGCATCAGCTTCGGCAACAAGGCGCACACACGTCAGGAGATGGCGGCCGCGCTGCGCGCCTTCGGCGGCGCCACGCCGCTCGCGCCGATTCCCTTCGCCACTGCCGCCTGACGGGACGCCCACCATGCACACCAGCCGTAGCCAGCGCTGGCGCGAACGCCGGGCGCTCTGGACCGACGACGACACCGTCATCGATCCGCGCGCCTATCGCGTCGAGCCGATCGCGCACGACGTCGCCAGCCGTTTCATCAGCACGCATCACTACCTGCCCAACTATCCCGCCGCGCAGCTCGCCGTAGGACTGTTCGGACCTGGCGCGACGCTCGCCGGCGTTGCGGTCTTCGCCCGCCCCGCGGTCGATGCGGTCATCACCGCACACACGGGGTTCACGGACCCGGCCAAGGGCACCGTCCTCGCCCGTCTCCTGCTGCTCGACCGAGTGCCCCAGAACGGCGAGAGCTTCTTCGTCGCGCGCGCTTTCGCCGCGCTGCGCCGCGAACGCCCGACGATCGAGGCCGTCGTCTCCTACAGCGATCCGCAGGCGGGACACATCGGCCGCGTCTATGCCGCTCTCAGCGGCGCGCACCGCGGCGTCACCAAGCCACGGATCGTTCTCCGACTGAACGGCACCACCATCTCCGGCCGGACGCTGTCGAAAATCCGAACAGGCGAACGCGGCGCGAGCGGTGGGATCGATCAACTCGTTCGCCTCGGGGCACCCAGGCCCGGCCTCCACGAGACGTCGGCAGCGTGGCTTACGCGTCTCCAGCATGACCGCGTCCTCCTGCGTCACCGGCAGGACGGGCTCTATGCCTATTGCTTCGAGCTGACACGCAACGCCCGCCGCGAGGGCCGCGGCCTGCCCCGGCTACCCTATCCCAAGATCTTGGCGGCGGCTCACCCGCTCCTCCCGATGTTCCCGGACCCGGGCGCAACGACTACCATCGCCGAAAGCATCGCGGCATGAAGCTCGACCTCATGGCGCTGCTCGCGCCCGCCAGGCCCGACCCCGAGTGGGAAGCCGAAAAACTCGGTTGGCGCTGCTTCGTGTTCGGCAACGACCGAAGCACCTACCGCCGCGGCTCGCGCCTGCAGGCTGCATGGCAGCGCGGCTACGACGCCGCCGCGCGATCCGAACACCCCGACCTTCACATGCTCTGAGACCCCAAGGCCGAGGAAAGGGGGATCGGAGCAGCGGGCTCGCCGGGAGTCCGAGCCTGCCAAGGAGCCTCGCCATGGCCACCGTCCTTACTCTTCCCACCCAGGAACCCGACAACCGCGTGCCGATCGGGAGCCACTCCACCGGCACGCTCAGCCTCGATCTCGACCGCCTGCTGGCGGGCCGCCTCCTGATCCAGGGCAGCTCCGGTGCCGGCAAGAGCCGCACCCTGCGCCGCATCATTGAGGAAGCCTTCGACTTCGTGACGACGATGATCGTCGATCCCGAGGGCGAGTTCGGCAATCTTGCCGAACATATCGGCGCCACCACGCTCCGGGCCGCCGAGCTCACTGCAGATGGGCTCACCGCCGCCGCGACACGCGGCCGTCGCCACCGGCTTCCGCTCCACCTCGACCTCACCGACCTCGATCCCGACCAGCGCATCATCAAGGCCGCAGCATTTTTCGCCGGCCTGATCGGTGCCCCGCGCGAGGACTGGGCACACACCGTTCTCGTCTGCATCGACGAGGGCCACCTCCTCGCGCCGCATCACGCCGGCTCGGCGCGCGACGCCGAGACCCGCCGGCTCGGCGTTGCCACCCTGACCGATCTCGCCGCCCGAGGCCGGAAACGCGGCATCGCGCCGATCATCGCCACCCAGCGGCTTGCCAAGCTGTCGTCGTCGGTCGTGTCAGAGCTGCAGAACTTCCTAGTCGGCCTCAACGTGTTCGACCGCGACATCGCGCGCGCCGCCGACCTGCTCGGCTTCTCCGCCAAGGACGCCGACCAGCTGCGCAAGCTCGCGCCCGGCGAGTTCTTCGCGATGGGTCCGGCGCTCGCACCCCTCCCACTTCTCGCCAAGATCGATCCTACGATCACCGAGCACCTCGGAGCGACACCCGAACTGAAGGGCGCGGCCGACGTCGACGGCGAGGAAGCCGCGCGCCTGCTCGACCTCGCAGCCCTGAAGGAGGTGCAGTCGGGCGCCCGCGATTCCAGCCTGACCATGAAAGGCCTGCGCGCGCTCGACGCCTTCCTGCTCGAACCTGCAGCACCGACCGCTACCGCCATCGTCGGCGTCCTGCGCCGGATCGCGCCGAACGCCACCACCGCCGCGGATCTCGCCTCGCATCTCGGTGCGGATCGCGAGGCCGTGGACGCGGGCCTGGACATCCTCGCCGCCCTGTCGGCGGTCGACACCATGCCACGCGGCGACGACCGCATCGCCCGCCTGCATGCCCGCCTCCGCGCGAAGATCAGCGACGTCGCCGTCGTGGGGCTGGCGTGACATGCTCGACCTGGAAGCCACCATCGTCGAACTGGAGCCGTGCCCGAGGCCCAGGATCGCTGCCGCGCCCCTCCGGGAGATCGCCTACCGCGCGAACGCGTGGACGCCCGCCGAGATCGAGCGTCTCGTCGCCCTGTTCCGGCAGGACGTCTCGATCGACGACATCGCCGCCACCATCGGCCGCGGCCGTGCCGGCGTCGCCGACAAGGTCGCGACCCTCGGCCTCCGCCGCAACTCCGCGAGGCCGTGGACCGACCTCGAAGACGACGAGCTGCGCCGCCGCTATGGCGGCGAGGCGACCGCGACCCTAGCACTCGACTTCGGCCGATCCTGCAGCGCGGTCTACGCCCGCGCCGGGTGCCTCGGGCTCACCGAGGGCAACGCCCCGGAATGGACCGCGTGGGAGGACGCGCAGCTACGCGCCGGCTACGCCCGCAGCGTTCCGCTGCTCCAGCTCGCCGCCCTGATCGGTCGACCGCTGAGCGGTCTCTCGGGCCGCGCGGGTATGCTCGGCATCACCCACGCGAGCCACCCACCGGACTGGAGCGAGGCCGAAATGAGCCGCGCGCTCGACCTTGCGACGCAAGGCTACCGCTACACGCAGATCATCACGATGATGGCGGCGGAGGGCTACCCTGCGCGATCCCTGTCCGGCTTCGGGCAGATCATCCGCAAGCTCGGCTATGGCCGGGGCTGGGGCCGCGCCTGGACGCCCGACGAGGATGCGCTGCTGCGCAATGCCTATGAGGCGGCATCAAGCCTCACGCCGCTCCGCGCGCGTCTCGGCCGCACCGCCTGTTCGCTTCGCTGGCGCGCCGAATATCTCGGCCTGCGCGGCACGCACGCCAACCGCAATGGATGGCGAATGGGACCGGACTGGACCGAGGCCCAGGAAGCGCTCCTCCGCGAGCACTATGGGAAGATGCCCAACCACGCGCTCGCCGCCCAACTCGGGCGGACCAAGGCCGCAATGTTCAGCCGCGCCAACCTGCTCGGGCTCGTCCACGGCTACATCCGCCCGTTCAGCGCCGACGAAACGCGGGCGCTCGATCTCGCCTTCCGACACGGAGTCGCAATCGCCGACCTTGCCACTGCACTTGAACGCAAGGCTTGCTCGGTCAGCAAATATGCGACGAACCACGGCATCCGCTTCGGCCGCCGACCGCTCCGCTCGCCCGCACCGACCCTCGCCGACATCCTGGCGCTCGACGCGCCAACGGAGAGGGGAGGGGGCGCGGGCTTGGTCGATCATGTGATCGACTCGAGCCCGGAGCGCCCCCATGCCGACGACCAGCACGACGCCCGCGATGCGCGCCGTGAACGGCGCGCTCGCCGCCTCGGCCGCGGACGCCCGAACCGACCCGAGGCCCGGCGCCAGGAACGACGGCTGCGGCGCCGCCCGTAGCCCCGACATCATCATGGTGGCCGCACCGCCGCCGGTCGTGCTCGCCTACGGCGTCGGCGTCGACAGCACAGCGCTGCTGATCGAGAAGGTCGCCCGCGGCGAAGCCCCGGACCTGGTGCTGACGGCTGATACGGGCGTCGAGAAGCCCGAGACTTATGCCTATCTCGACGTGATCGGTCCGTGGCTCCGCTCCCACGGCATCCGGCACGAAATCGTCTCCTACACGCCCAAGCGCTTCAAGCACTGGCCGCCCTACTACTCACTGCTCGAAATGGCGCTGACCAACGCCACCCTCCCCAGCAAATCGCTCGGTGGGTCGAGCTGCAGCCTCAAATACAAGAAAGCGCCACAGGACGCCTTTCTGCGGACCTGGCAGCCCGCAATCGACGCGTGGGCACGCGGCCAGCGCGTCATCCGCCTGATCGGCTTCGATGCCGGGAAGCGCGACACGATCCGCTACTCGCACGCCGCCACGATCGACGATCCACTCTACGAATGCCAGTACCCGTTGCGCGAATGGGGCTGGGATCGGGACGACTGCGCCCGCCGGATCGAGGCCGAAGGCCTCCCGGTGCCGCCGAAGTCGAGCTGCTGGCTGTTATGTTTGCAGATGGTGTCTCGTCTCACCGCAACCCTTTATTTATGGGCTACAAAATTATCCGCCGTTTGAGACGATCCGAGGCCATTGAAGCGCTCGGGACAGTTGCAAAGCGCTACTGCACTTTGCAACTGTCCCGAGCGCAACCGCCGAAGGCGGTGCGACTCGTCGCGGCGGCATCCGGAATGACTTTGCTGAGCGGAAGAAACTGACTTGCCATTGCCCGTCGGGACTTGCTGATGCGGCCTTGATCGTTGCGCCGACAGATTGGGAAATGTCTGTTACGCGCCCAAGTTGGTCGTACGGCTCGCGTCTTCCTGCGCTGTTGAGCCGAACGACAGCTATGACGTGGTCTGGGACCTTCCTGCCGACTGATGCCCCAATTGGGAACGTCTGGTTATGTTAACACCGGTCATTCGCGGATTCGCTTAAACCCCTTCTCCCAGGCTCGACGTCGAACGAGCCTCCTCAAACGCCGAAGAAGGAGCACGGCATCGATGGGGCGAGAAAGGTGAGCGGGTTGGACGAGCCGATCACGTATTCGGGCCAACGATCCACGAGATCAGCGGGCGGACGAAGTGGCGAGCGGCGACAGGCGCCCACCGCCGCGTCATACCATGACTGAACGATCTCCTTGATCGTCGTCTCTCCGAGGATGGCAGGCACGGTGAAGCGGACCGAGTGATCGAGGTCGTCGAGGCAGAGATGGACGAGGTGATGGTGCTGGCTGCGTGTCCGCTCCAGAAGGTAGGGCAGATCGAAAGTCCGGCCGTCTTGGGCGAACATGTAGAAATCATAGAGGTGCCCCGGCTTTCCCGCTTCAAGCGGCTCCCGACACCATGGCCTTCGCTGTGATCGGACGCTCAATCCCACGACCAACGATTTGTCGCGGAAGCCCACCTGAGCCCATGTCTTCTCCTCCACCTCGACCCACGGGAGGGGATCGAACGGAAGGAAGTGCTTGGCGATCGGGTCGCTCTCCTGCGGGATGACCGCGTTCATGTCGTTGTAGCTGGTGCAGAACGTCCAAAAGCCTTTGTCGATGTCGCGGAGGAATTGCTTGAGGCGCGGAAGGTCATCGACATGGCCAACCCGGAAGTGGGCCACCCGATGGCGAATCTGCGCCACTTCCCTGAGCTTCGCATCCCAGAGATCCTTCGGCGGCAGATAGACCGAGAAGTAATCCCAATAGCTCGAGATGAGTCCGGTCAGTTTGCTGAGCAGGGCGTAGCTCAGCGCATTCATCTCGGGCGTCGGCATATGGGTCAGGGACTTGTCGGCGGCGAACGAATTGGAGCTGGGGCTCAGGTCTTTCGCCCAATCGTCACCGAGCAAAGCTCGCAGCTCGACATAGACCATGGTCCGCAGCCAGGTTTCGAGCTGCCACAAGCGAGAATAGGTATTGAGGACGTGAACCGGGACCTCCGTCACCTGCTCAAAGCCGCTCTGTTCTTTCGTATCGTTGCGCTCGGACACGCGCGCAGAACAACGTGGCACCATGTCGAAGTCAAGCCGAGACTGGTGGGGCAGGCGCTCTCATGCGGTTTGCGGTTATAATTGGTTTTCGTGGCGCGCCCGAAGATACTCCGGAGGCATCAGCTGCCAGCGTCCTGATCGGCCGCAGGCGGAATGAATTTGCCATCCATCGTGAGGAATCTGACGTATCCAGTTTCGATAGCGGCAGCGACTGTCCTAGGGTCGCGCGTGCCGTTCACGCTTATGACACGAGCGTCCACGAAGTTTCGGACTGCGAACAGCAGCGCATGACCGAAACCTTCCGGATCGAATTCCTTGAGCTTGAGCGGAGGCCGAATGCCAGCGATCATGACGGTGGTCTTGTCGTGGACCAATGTCATGAACGTCGGTCGGCTGATCAGATTGCGGTTGGCGACCGCGAACATCGCCCCAACCTCGCGCAGTTGCAGTTCCGAAATCGGTCCCTCGATAAGGTCCAGACGCTCGGACCACGCGCTTTCCGCAGCGGTGGAATCGTTCAAGGTAGCGACGATGCCGATCCGGCCGAGCCGACAGATCAGCGTCTGGTCGAAGGTGAAGTCTAGATAATCATAGCCATCGCTCATAAGCGCGCCGTCGACCTCGAAGATCTGTAACGAGCCGATCGCTTCCGGCATCAGGCTTGCCTTAGTGAATGGCGATCTCGCGACGGCATGCAGGTGGTGCATGTCGCCCCAGTCGTAGATGTCTCCGATCACCTCGTGGCCAAGCCGACGATCCTTGTAAATCCTTACGGTGCGGTCCTTGAGGTGGACCTTGAAGAACAGCAGCGACAACCAGGTGAACAGGAGGCTAAGGTTCGCCTCGTCGAGGCGCTGCACCACATCCTCGAACTTCCCGTCCAGCAATTGGGACACTGGCGTTTCTACTTGCACCCCTAGAAGGCTGTTGCATTCGACGCAGCACGGAACCGTATAGCTGCGATAATGACGATGCTCGCCAGTGGGCAGTATGACCGTCTTGTCGAAAAGGTTGTAGCGCTTCAGCAGCCAACGCGGGACGATGTGCTCGTCGTTGAATTGCTTGTCGTGCGGGAAGGCCCCGCAGATCAAACAGCCATTACCCATGACGATGTCATCAATGAAGCGCTGGCAGCTGAACAGAAGTATGCGGCCGTCGCGAGCGACGATCGTCTGGTCGAGCTGATCACTCACGATCGGCTTTCATTTCAACCAACGTTCCTCCTTCTTTCGCCAGCGCAGACGCGCCTAGCCGCGTGCTAATGAGCCGCTCTTATTGCAAGGGCGCGCCCCAAGCGAGCTGACCACACTAGCATGCACACTGATATATGCCCGCGTCTCATTCTGCATAAAATGGCAGCTTTCGGGCAGATCTGGAGGGATGGTGAACGACCGGCATGGGGCGCAAAGCTGACCGGTTGGTTTGCGCGATCTGAATGTCTGGTTTTAGCAAGATCCGTCGCTCACATTGACAACGCCGAATGTCTTTAGTTGGTCGGTTGCCGACTCCGAACGACCGTCAGCTATCCACGCATCCCGGCTCCGAACCGGACAGTCGCCTACCGGCCAATCGCGGTCATTTACATGCGAGATACCCATTCAAGCTGCTGGTCGCAGGCGGGCCGTTGATTGAGGGAATTCTTCGTCGAGTGATGGGCCCAACCAAAATCCATCAAGCGTTGTGCAGGGGAGGATCAGTGCTGCGCAAGCGGGGAGGGTTTTACACTGAACCTGCCTTCAATGCGTAGCCCGCCCGTGGCGGTCTCGCGTCGCCATGTAGCGTAGAGCGAATTGAGCGTGCAACGTGGCGTCGATTGTAATGTCCTCAGGACTTGCTCGCATCATGAGTCGGCCGGCCGTGGTTTTGGCAGCATTGAGCGCAATTGCCGGAGTTCCGCGTCTTTGGCTTCCAACGCAGCCTCCAGCATGATGATACGATTGAGCAACTGGTTGATCACGTTTCGCAGCTCGGCCTTGCCGCTCGTGCTTTGTGGTTTAGCCTTCGGCGGCTTCGGAGCTTCATCGAACAAAGCGAGAAGTTTGGAGCATCGATAGGCCGTCGCTCGACTGACCCCCGCCTCGCGCGCAACATTGGTTATGCTCAGCTTGCCATTCGTCGCGGTGCCTTTGCCGTCGCGCAAGCGGTTATAGGCGTCAAGCAGCGCGACGGTGGCTTGCGATTTCCGGGGAGGGTTCGCTTTCGTCGTCATCGTTCGACCTGTTCCAGCAACTGCCTGTAAATATCGATCTGTGCCTCAATGGCGTGTTTCTGGATCGGGCTGATGTTCTTGCCATTTTTCATGGTCTCGGCATCTGCGATGCATGATTGCAGAGCCAGCACATGCCGCCTCGCCACCACGCTGTTCGGACAACGAGCAGGCTGGCACCTCGTAAATGCCGGCTGCGCCTCAGCTCCTTTCACCTTCAAGCAGAGGGCGTGGTCGGCATAGAAGAAGCAGTCGTTGATATAACCCGGATGAAGCGTGACGGCGGTGTTCGAGAGCATTTTTGCGCGGCGCCGATCATCAACGACCGTGCCGGGCAGATCTCCGATCTTGTTTCTGATGCTTGTAAATTCGGCGACGAGTTTCGATCGCATGGGGCCGCCTGGATTGATCCCTGCCTTCCAGTCCTCGTACATCTCGACGATATCGCTGAGCTGAGCGAGGCGACGTTCCTCTTCGATCTCCGAACGGAAGCCGGATTGGGAAGTGCCCGCATAGCCTTCGAACATCATGGCGCTCGCGTGCCCATATTGTATCATGCCCGCGATCACGCCGAAGGGCTGACTGGCGATGTACCATGCAAGGGTGCGGCGGAGCTGACGCGTGCGCCACCGCCAGGGTTCATCACCCTCGTCCGGGATATGATAAAGTGCCAGTATGCGGTCGGCTTCGGCGGGCGCCGCCGCTGCCATTTCTTCGGCGAGCCGGCGACACTCTTTGGCAAAGTAATTCAGGTATACGGTCGATTGATGCGCCGTAAGCTGGACATTGCCCACCCCCCGAATCAAGGCCGGTTTGAACAGGGGCTCATCATCTCGCGGCGCTTCCGTTCGATCGGCGCTGTTGTGTAGATAGTCCTGCAACCGTATTGCTGCCAATACGGCCCTGGCAACAGGCTCTATCACGGTCCAGCGATGTTCAGCGCCGTCGACGTTTTTACGGGTTTTGAAGATTCTTCCGACGAGTTCGTAGCCCTTAACCTTCCCATGTTCGTCGCGCATGAGTCTGAGGCAACCACGCTTGAGCGCGGCCGCTTCCTCGCCGCGCATTCCTGATAATAGGCCGATTACGAGATAGCACGCGGCTATCGCCGGTATGAAGGTATAACGGCTGCTGAAGCTGGGAAGATGCGACCGCCACGCAATGTTTGTTCCTGGCATGCTGGCCCAACCACTGCTTGCGCCTGGGCGCTCGGTTCCGAGTTGCGAGATTGCCTTCTCGAGCATAGCTGAGCGTGCCTTCAGCACTGCCACGCCGAGGCCGCTGGCCTTGCAGATTTCTGGCCACGCGGGTCGACCATCTTGGGTCGCCGGTACTCCAGAGCCCGATGCTTCAAGCGCATCCAAATAAGCGCGCAGGCGCTGGTCGCTTAGTTTCGGTGACACTCTCTGCCGACGCGCGGCGATGTTGATGCCAGCTATACGATGTCGGGCGATAAGATCGTCGATCCCATGATGGACGTAGAACATGGCCCACCGCAACGCCGGCGCGCTAATGGCTTCCGGTATTCGCGGTGTGACATTTTCTCGGCCACCCCGGTATCCCGCGATCCTAGTCGCTGAACGGTTACCCCAAGGAGCTATCTCGATTCCCCGGAACGACAGGGAGGGCGTATAGAGCGCAAGTCGCCGTACGCAGAGGATCTTGTAGACAAGAGTTGCCGGTGCGAGGTGCCGCTTCGCGGACAGCCACTGATCCAGCCAAGGCTGATCGATCTCGTGGAGTCGAAGTCCGGCTTCCCGCACTTCTTGTAGAAAATGCCGGATTATATTGCCGACCTGCATCAGCGAACCAGGTTTCAGGACGCCGAGGCGGCCGCGCACATTGTCTCGGGAGTCGTAGTTTAAAGACAGGAACAGGTATTCTCGTATGAGCTCCCGCTCATCAGCATCGGCGATCCGACCGAAGCAGATACAGGCTTCATGGGCCTTTGTCGGCCGCGCGATGGCACATTCGAGCAGCCACTTATCGTCCCCGACCAGAGAGATATTCTGCTGCTCACGGCCACTCACGACCATCTGGGGCGGAATCACCAATGCCGAACGGTCAATCCGCCAAGATGCTTCGGCACGTTCCAGAACCCGACGCATGTTCAGCCCCGCTGAAGATGTGGCGGCAGCGCTGGCGCCACAGCGGCATTTTCCGCCGTGGACCGAGCCTGTTCGATATCGCCAGCGTCGAACACGGGGAGTATCTGTACCATAATTCGATTATGGTCGGCGCTGTAGCGCTCGTGCCACTCCGCTTCCGTCATGACGGCGCGCCGTTCAGCTAGCCATGTCAGATAGGTCAGCAATGCAGGCAGTTTTCGTGCGGTGAACACTGCATTCGAGCAATGGAGGCAGCCGGTGAACGCGGTGGCGCAGGAGCCGTTGTCGTTCCGCCCAAGAGGGCTCGACCAAAAGCCGGAACACATGCCAAGGAACGTATCGGCATCGCCTGAGACCAACGACGCGACCGCGCCTGCGTCGAGCTTTTGGTTTCCGATCGAGAGGCCGGATGCGAGCGCGCTGACTTCCTCCTTCGGTGGCAGGACCAACGGCATCATCGCCATGTCGAACAGTTGACCTTCAGCGACCGCTACCGAGCGTGCATGCTCTTCTCGAAGCCCGTCCACCGCGGCATAATGCCGAGCGGCAACTGGCTTCGAGTGATCGCTCGCGAAGCGCCGAAGGTGGCCTGTGTGGCGCAAGTAATTGTCCCGCTTCACCGTCTTCCTTAGCCGGGCGGGAACGATCTTGGTTATCGGCTTGCCCGCTTCGTCGACGAGCCCAAGGCTCCTGATCGCGGCATAGAAGTTGTGGGTAGAAAGGCTGAACCGCCGCCAGCTCGGCAGTCCGGCTGCAACGAAGCCCACCCACAGGTAATCCGCATTCGGGTCCCCTCGATCGGCCATTCGCTCGGCGGCGGGTCGGGATAGTTCGAGGGCAAGGCGAACGAGTCCGCCGGGCGTATTAATTCCACCATCACGCACGCGTTCGCGCTTGATCTTCGCGCGGGGGCCGCCTCGTCCCTTTGTGTATTCAATGGAGACGTACCCTCTCGCGGGGTTCTTCAGGCAGTCGCGCCGCAGGGTCCGCAGGCATTCTATCGGCATTTCGACCCGGAGCGCGATGGCGATGATGAAGCAGATCGCATCAGGCAGGGTCAGAACGAGAAGATCGCTGGCCGCGGCGATGGCAACCTTGCGATATTTGAACATGTCGAACTCGCTTCGAGCGGGGCGCGTGCCGTCGGCGACCCTCAGGAACACATTCTCAAAGCGGCTCCTCTCCGGCTTGTTTCGCAAAGCTTCGATCTGCTCGCGGCCCGACAAGATCCTTTCGCGTGTAGCTACCACGCTGCGATCAGCGGCGTCTTTCAGGACGCGAGCGACGAACGGTGTCAACGGTTCGCGGGGCCGTAATGCCGTTCCGTTGTGCCGGCTCGTGAAGTTGATCCGCGCCTTCAGATCCGGACGAAGCAGATCAGGGTTTCGTTCGTCTATCGCGCGAAGGCCGTGAACAAGGCAACGGAACCGGGAGTATTGACCCCGAACGTCGCAGGCATCGATGTCAGCGGCCGTGATCACGCGAAGCCCCCCGTTGAGGCGCCCGCTGGAGGACAGATGTTTCCCGAGCGGGATCCAGCTCTGTCGATACTGTTCGACACTCGGGACGGCCAGGCCGGCGAACAGCTCGTTCATCATCGGCCCAAGGTACAAGGCAAGATCGCGACCCAGGCCTTCGTTCCCCACCTCGTGCAGCAACCAGGTCATTTCGCGCCCGACACCGTCACGATGATGATAGGCTACGATCGCGTCGGCTCGCGGCTCCTCATCCTGCTGCGGAGGTAAATCGCGGAACGAGAGGCGAGGGCGACCCACTGCTAGAAGAAGCCCATCAGACGAGAGTCCAGCGCCTCGGCCGCCTGATCTACGATTTCGAAGGCTTCATCGAGGTAGGTGAGATATTTTTCAGTGGTCAGGACGCTGGCGTGACCCAGCCATCGCTGGACCCGGCGCAAGGGGTCGCTGACAACCTTCATGTAGATTTCCTCGGTTCGATCCGGGACAGATCGATCGTCGAGCCTCATCACTTCCGCTTTGACGAGGTGTGTAAGCCAGTAGACGGCAAAGGTATGCCGGAGGGTATGGGGCGATACGTGTAGGTCCCAGCCCATGTCCTCCGACAACTTCTTGCTGGTACGCCGGAATATCGACTGCCATGCCGCGGGGGTGAGGGCTTGGCCGTCCTGCGCCAGCCACAATGCTGCCGGCTGCGCACTTTCCAATGGTGCGCCCGATCCGGGCAGCAATAGGAGGTTGCGTCGTTCGTCGATGCGCAGAGTCGCCAGTGATCGAGGGCGCCGCTCGCCCTTGATCAAAACGCGTTGCCCGCCTGCAAGCGTGCCGATGAGCGGCTGCCGCATGGTCCGGACCCCACCCGCGCGTCGCCAGCGATCGACCAACTGGCTCCGCTCCTCGCGAATATAAGCGTCGATGAAGTTACTGGCTACCCGCCTCGGGAACGGCACTGATCGAGGTTTGCGCCCTTTGGTGATTCTGGCGGGCAGGTCGATCATGGTGCTGCGACAGCCGTGAAAGACGCGGGCGTTCGTCGTCGGAAGCTCACCGATCAGAAGGCTTGCGCCTTCTTCGAGCCTAACCCCTGTCGTCACAAGCAGCTCGGCGAACGCGGCATCGCGCATCGGATTCCGCCGGTGAGTGATGCCGTTCGCGTAACCCCCACCGAGCAGGCCTTGGTCTCGGAACAGAACGTAATCCTCGAGCGGGATCATGCGGATCGTATCTTCGGCAACCGCGCCATCACGGCGGAATCTGGTTTTCGGCGCAACTGATATCAGTCCTGCGTCCTCGCTGGCGGCCCATTGATAGAACCGCGTTAGCGCCGCAGAGGTGCGCTTCCAAGACGATCCCGATAGTCGGAGCTCGCCCGGCCCTTCGAGCCGAAGGCTGCGATATTTCCCTACGTCGGCACTCGATGCGTCGAGTAACGACTTTGAACGCGCATCCCGCAGGTAACGGGCAAAGACCTGAAGATCTCGAGCATAGTGGCCTGCGCTGGCAAGGGACACGCCATCGGATCGCAGGAACGTGATGAACGAATTGACTTCTACAACGGGGCTTCCGTCGGAATGAAGGAGAGAAGGGAGATTTGTTTCGGGTAAGTATTTGATTGCGTCCTGCTTTATGGAGTCATCAAGCGCAGGCCGGATCATCGTCCCATCAAGAAGTATAGGCTCGACGCCGAGCCAAGGATCGAACGGGAAAAGATGCACTGAACCCTCGACATGACACTGGGCGTTTCCATTTTATTGCCCCGACCCGATCGATAATGGGACAATATCCTTATCCCGTCAAAGGGAATGGATCGTCTCAATGGCGACATAATGGTTCTGCATCGGCATGACGCCCGAGGAGGTCCGCGCGCTCCCGACCTGGTGCCTTCGCCTGATCGTGCTGGTCGAGGCCCGCGCTGCGCCGCGGCTCCGGACCGTCGAAGGCCTCTGGCGCAAGACCACCCGCGCGCGCCCCGGCCGTATGAGCGACTTCATCCGCTGGGAGAGACTGCTCCCCGCGGCCGAGATCGACGCGATCGAGCGCGACGCTCCGCTCGACCTGATCCGATTCCAGGACGTCGCCGCCTCCATCCCCCTCGAGGAGCGCCCGACGATGCGGGACTGGCTCGACCGCTTCAACGCAGGCCTGAAGGAGGCAGCATGATGGCTACTCTCGCACCGTCGATCACCCGCATCGTCGAACTCAACGATCGCTGCCGCATGGGCCTCGACCGCTCGGCGCGCATCGTTGCCACTCGCGACTGCCTCGCCACCATCGCCAAGGGCGACCGGAACATCGACCTCGTAATCGCCCAGGCCCGTCTCCTGAAGGCGGTGCGCGATTTCCGCTTTGCCCTAGACGACCGCACCGAGCACGATTTCGGCGCGCTGGACCTCGACGGCGAGCGCATCTTCTTCAAGATCGACTATTACGACGCCGCTCTGGAATACGGCTCGGAAGATCCGTCGGACGCCTCGATCACCACCCGCGTCCTGACCATCATGCTCGCCCGCGACTATTAGGCCGGAGGCCGCGACCTCAGGCCGCCGCGAGAGACAGATACCAGAGCCCGAACGCATTGCTCGCCGCATGGACGACGAACCCAGGCAGCAACGAGTTGGTCCGCAAAGCGCACCATCCCGTGCCGAGGCCCAGGCAGAACGCGGCAACGAGGTTCGACGGCTCGAAGTGAAGCACGAACATGAACAGCAGCGCCGATACCAGCACCGCGGCGAAGGCGGGCATGCGCTCGCGCAGCGCGCCCAGCAGATAGCCACGATAGAGCAGCTCCTCGATCGCCGGGGCGACCAGCACCGTCGCCACGACCAGCGCGATCGAGGATGCCCCGCCCGAGGCCGCGAGCGCCTCTCCGATCGCCACCTTCTCAGCCGCGCCCATCTGCCAGACGGTGTTGCCCTGCAGCGCCATGATCCCGAGCGGGATCTGGCTGATCGCCAATGCACCGACCATCGTCAGAATGGTCGCTGCGTTCACTCGCGGCAGCACCGCCAAGACGCGCGCCCGACGATCGACCGTGGTGACGTCACGGCGCACGAGGGAAATCACGATAACTGCCGCGGTGACGATCGTCGCGGCGATCAGATCGGGCGACGCCGGCGAAATACCGAGCACCGGCCCCACGACATAGTGGATCACGGTCAACGCCGCGACGTGCAGGGCGAGAAGCCCTGCGACCATCCAACCGGAGAACAGCTTCGCCCGCCCCGCGGATGGGGCGTCCATCGCATCGGTCGCCATGTCGACCTCCTCAGATGCGCAGCCTATCACCGGCAGGCGCATCGGCAACCCATTGTCAGAAGGAGCAGCCCATGTCCGCGATACGACCCGCAACCGAGCAGGACGCGACCGCGATCCTGACCTTGATCGACTGCCTGCGCGAAGCCCGCAATCTCTTGCGCCAGGCCGGTGCCTCCAAGGCCGCACGCGCGGTCGCCACGGCCATGAAGAGCGCCGAGGGTGCCGAGCGAGACGTTCGCCATCGTATTCGCCGGACCCAGCACGCATGAGCCGCCACGTCCTTCAGCCCCGCGCTGACCGCCCCGACGTCGCCGAGGCGACGATCGGATGGGACCGCCCACTGGCGACCTTCTTCTTCCAGGCGTTCGCCCCCCAGGTGGACGGCGAGGACCGCATCATCGAATGGTGCGGGACCGAACCGGGCGAACTTCCCACCCCCGAGGCCGCGATCGCGATTGCGTCGGCCTTTGCCATCGTCCCTAACGAGCTGGCGGCAACCCTGCATGCCGACCGCGCCGCAACTTCCGACCAGGTCGACAGCCCTTGGCAGACCCGGCTGAAGCGACGGCTCTTCGGCGACTGAGACCCTCCGGAGCGACGACCAC